>CAJWKT010000001.1 GCA_913041665.1 uncultured Gammaproteobacteria bacterium
TATCAATGCATATGGACGAATCAAGAACTCGGTAGACATATACAACTGAATACTGAAAATCCGCGTGTATAGTATGGTAACCTACTGTTTAATATATATTTTATAGTAAGACCTTTATAAAAGGCAACACAATGTAAGCATAATTATTTGGTCAATGCTTACTCCAGACGGGTACGCAGGAGGCCACCGTACCCCCCACCCACTAAAACACAATCTCGTGCATTTCGAGCCATTTTTGGCTGTGAACCAAGGTATGTTTAGGAAACTTCAAAAGACTTGAACAAATCAAGCCAGAAGCGGGATGCTACTTCCTGACCAGTGCCCGATACATTCGGCCTTTGATTGGCCGCTTTGCCAATTGCCGAAGCGCTTTAGGAGTCTGAGCGTTGCGGACGGCAACGTAACTGTAGGTATCGAACAGATCGATCGAGCCCACGCTGTCGCCCGGGACGCCTCCATCCGCGGTGAGCACTCCAAGCAAATCACCGGGGCGCAACTTATTCTTTCGGCCACCGCTGATCTGAATGGTCGTCATAGACGGGCTCAAAGGGTCTGCCGAACGTTTTGCATCCGGAATTCCACATTTCGTAGGATTTGCATCGGGTAGCAGTTCATCGATTTCTTGCCACCGCCTTTCCTCACGCGGCCCCACCAAGCTCACCGCCACCCCCTGTTTACCCGCTCTAGCGGTCCGACCAATACGGTGAACATAAATTTCAGCCTGTTTGGGTAGTTCATAGTTGAACACTGCGTCCAGGTCCTTCACGTCCAGACCGCGCGCTGCAACGTCGGTTGCTATGAGAACACTCGCACTTCTGTTTGCGAATCGCACCAGCACCTCGGTACGTTCGCTTTGATCGAGATCGCCATGCAATGCCACGGCAACAATATTCTGCGATCGCAGGTAATTAGCAACTTCGGCGCAATCAACCTTGGTATTACAGAAGACAAGGTTGAGTTCACCACCCCACGCGCGGAGTGCGCGAACCAAGTCAGTATTACGATTTTCCCGCGTTACGGAACACCAGAACTGCATGATTTGTGCGGGCTGCTCGTCGTCAGTGACATCGACTTTGACGGGGCTTCGTTGAACGCGCTTGCTCACCGCCGCAATGCTTTCCGCGTAAGTAGCACTAAATAGAAGCGTTTGCCGATCCTTCGGTACGAATTTGAGAATCGCGTCCAGTTCTTCGGCAAATCCCATATCCAGCATGCGATCTGCCTCGTCCAGAACCAGTGTTTCCAAGTCCGCTAGTTTCACCGTCTCTTTGCCTAGGTGTTTCAACACTCGTCCCGGGGTGCCCACAATGATGTGAGGGCTGTGTTGCAGCGATGCAAGCTGCGGCCTCAGCGGCACACCGCCACACAACGTGAGTATCTTTACGTTCAGGATCCCACGGGCGAGCCGACGAATCTCTTTTGCGATCTGGTCTGCAAGCTCTCTTGTCGGGCATAACACCAGCGCCTGCGTTCGAAAGGATGTGGCATCCAATTTATTCAGCAGACCGAGACCGAATGCCGCAGTTTTTCCGCTGCCCGTCTTCGCCCGGGCCAATACATCCGAACCGCCAATCATCTGTGGCAGGGTCTCGGCTTGCACGAGCGTCATTTCTTCATAGCCGATGTCAACAAGATTGCTAAGCAAGGTAGGTTGAAGATCAAGGGAACTGAACTTGATGGAGTTAGACATTGAGCAATACTACTCTTGCAGATGCGTCGCATGATTTCATTTGGCGCACACGCCCAGACAGCTGATCACTAAGGATCTAATCATGATTGAAAAGTGGTGGCCAGGGGTGAAATTGAACCACCGAAAATACTGCTGCAGTTTCTCCTCCAATTGATCTGAATCTCTGCAGCTGAATGCTCAGGCACCACAACCTCTATACGATCGGTAAACAACCCGTAGTGCTTGCCCATCAGCTCTGCTGCACGAAGCTTGATACTGTCCTTAGGCTCACCTGAATGCATATAGCTGGTCAGTGTCTGTAGCACTTCCTCAAAACTGGCAATCCGCTCCTGCACCACTGTAGTGGCGACGTTGGGGTTATCTATCTTCTTATTCAATTGCTAAAAACGCATTTCAGCATTAATACCAAGATTGCCATACGGCCGATCAAAATCGTGTTGTTCTCATCAAAAACTTCCCTAAGGCTGCTTCTGCCTTATTGGTTTTGCTCTACGCACACCAGGATGAACCGCCACTCGGCCTATAAGGCGTAGCTAGACTCTCATTCAAAATGATTTCACCAAGACTAACACCATCAATTATTACGTCAGCAACAATTCTGAAAAAACTTCCTCTAGAAACGTAACCACAACACGCGATAACAAGCCTCAGACAGTCTCAAATGGTTACGTTTTGGCTACGTTGCTAAGTCGGCCGACTACGCACTTCACCGTAACGAGCGGCCGCTTCCGAGGAAAAATCACCGTTATTTGGCGTTACCGGAGTGTCTCACCTCTAATGTCCGGTTTGGGGTGCATTGGAGACATTCTATATCGGCACGTTAAGAATTTATTTAACGGAGACTTTCAGCCAACTGCGGTCATTCGCTGAGCAAGAAAACCCGGCGCGCAGCCGGGTTCTCCCAAATACGTAAATGTATTTAAACAATCAGGCAGTTTTAAGATTACCAGCCGCCAGTTTGCCACGCTCTTCGATGACGTCAAAACTGACACGCTGACCTTCGGTCAGTGTGTCCATACCGGCGCTCTCAACCGCGCTAGCATGCACGAATACGTCCTTGTCCCCGCCTTCCGGCGCAATGAACCCGAACCCTTTGGCAACGTTAAAAAATTTTACAGTTCCTATAGCCATGCTTGGCCTCCATATCAAAAAATCCGCGCACAAATCGGGCGCGGTAACGAACAATCTGGTTGTAGTGGATGACTTGAAACGGACGCCCGAGAATCGGGAGGGTAGCTGAAAGGCAGGCCAAAACGTAGATCGCGGCAGCAGCCTGAGCGATATTGCTGCCAAACGCAAGCGGTTTATCTTCAATATGAAACTGATGAACAGAAATCTAGCGAATTAGAGACCCGAACTTCCGCTTTGGGTTGCGATTTCAACCGGTCAATGCAACACTTAATCTCTCATTCTTTTTTTTGTGATGGCAGTTAGCTTCCGTCTGCCAGAAACGGCGCTTTGCACGAAAATATAAAGACGAATCTAGTATTCTCGCGTGTAGTTTCCGTGTAAATAAGCCGAGAAAAACATACATGCAGAACGATAAATTCAGAACATTTCCGTAAGCGGCATGGACCAGAACCTGATTTATATCAATGCATATGGACGAATCAAGAACTCGGTAGACATATACAACTGAATACTGAAAATCCGCGTGTCGGTGGTTCGATTCCGCCCCTGGCCACCATTAGACCCTTAATTTATAACAAATTTATAAGTGGTAGCAGAAATACTGCTAACCGTACCTCTTTTATGTAACCGCCTTGTAACCAGAATTCCCTTTTCGTGCTTGCTTTTTAAGGGTGGGCAGGCTGCCGTGGGGGGTACCAGGGACATATATAGTAGTAGTCGAACATTTCTAGCCATTTTTGAATGTGAACCAACTAAGGTCTATGCTCGGGTAGACCTAAAAAAGAGCTTGAGCCAATCGAGCCAGTGATTAGCAGCCCTTCGGAGGTTTGTGATGAAAGGAACATGGCCACTATCTTCTAACCTTCGCCTGTTTGGGCTGGTTTTCTGTGGGCTGCTTCTGAGTGCTTGTTCTCAGGAATTTGAGACGTTCCACGAAAACGGTCAATTAGAAACTAGAGGAACCCTCAAACGTGAGAAACGAGAGGGTCTATGGGAGAGATTTCACGAAAACGGTCAATTGAAAGAAAGGAAAAACTACCGGGACGGGGTCCGGGAAGGTGCATGGGAGCATTTCTACTCGAACGGTCAGCTGTGGAGCAGAGGAAACTCAAAAGACGGGAGGCCGGAGGGTTTTTCCGAAGTTTTTTACGATCATGGCCAACTGTGGAGGAGAAGAAATTTTGTAGAGGGGAAGCAGGAAGGTGCTCAGGAATGGTTTGATAAAAACGGTCGGTTGATCGAGTCTGGGACCTACAGGAGCGGGCAAAGAGAGGGCCTTTGGGAGGGGTTCCACACAAACGGTCAGCTGAAGGAAAGGTGGATACTGAAAAATGGAGAGCCAGACGGGCCCCTTGAGATGTTCCACGAAAATGGTCAATTGTGGAGCAGCGGAGAGTTAAAAAACGGGAGGCCAGATGGTGTTTGGAATTTCTTCGATGAAAATGGTGAGGTGTATATAATACTCAATTACAAAGACGGGAACTTGGTTGCCCCCTAGTTATCAATTTAGAAAAATTTTCCGGCAGAGTGATACATAATGCTCCTGCCAATTAGACGATAAAATCATCTATGGATATAAACTAATCTTAGTTACAGTGGCTGAGTTGTTGTGTTGTGATGCCCAATCGATCAAGTTAAAGCAGCCCGGTTTAATGAGAGTTTGGCGCAATAGAATTAAGTAGTAGTCGGATGAAAATACTTGTCATGGGTCTGCCGGGTAGTGGAAAAACATATCTCGCCGAGCGATTGCAACCACTTTTAAAAGCTGCGTGGTATAACGCTGACCATGTAAGAAGGATGGCTAACGATTGGGATTTCAGCAAGGACGGGCGACTTCGTCAAAGTCTACGAATGAAAGCCTTTGCAGATTTCGAAAAATCGTATTCTAGGTTCGTTATCTGTGACTTTATATGTCCAACCAGGGAAGCACAGAGAATCTTTGAACCGGATATTATGATCTGGATGGATACCATTAAAGAAGGTAGGTTTGATGATACGAACAAGATGTTTGAGCATCCTGAGCGTGCGGATTTCCATATTAAAGAATGGAATAACTCAAACCACAAAATGATAGCTGACAAAATTTTGCAAAATGTTTGATTGGAAAAAACCGACTGTTCAAATGCTAGGTCGCTGGCAACCTTGGCACGATGGTCATCAGGCTCTTTTCAAGAGATGTATAGCAAAAACAGGCCAGGTCATGATTCAGGTCCGAGATGTTCACAATGCTTCAGGTGGTGATTCGCAGGACGATAATCCTTTTGACTGGGAGATGGTTTGCAAAAACATCGAAAGCAGCCTTCTTGGGGATGGCTTCAAAAGAGGGATTGATTTTGAAATTATGATGGTTCCCAATATTGTCAACATCTCATATGGTCGGGGCGTGGGATACGTAATCGAGGAAGAGATGTTTGACGACGAAATTCAATTGATTAGTGGCACGAACATTCGTAAGCAACTCAGGGAGAAGGGGGCATTGGAGGGTAAGGAATAGAGCTATGGCCCACAAAAAATGGGTTTGCGACCGAGAAACAGGTTTGAGAATTAGTTTTTTAGGCCTAAAATGAATTTATGATTATTTTATTATCTCCAGCTAAGACCCTTGATTACGATGCATCAGTTGGAAATATACCATTTACTGTTCCTAGTCTTTTGCCAAAATCTAAACAACTTATAAAAATTCTTAAATCAAAAAATCCTTCCGAAATATCGCAATTGATGAGGCTCAGCGATAAATTATCCCTATTAAATACCAACAGGTATCAGTCTTGGAAAGGCCAGAAAAAAATATCGAAGACGTCAAAACAATCTGCATTTGTTTTTAAGGGAGATGTTTATCAAGGCCTGAAGGTAGAAGAATTATCAAAAAAGGAATTAGATTTCTGCCAAAAACACCTGAGATTACTCTCAGGCTTGTATGGGGTTTTAAGGCCTCTTGATGTTATAGAGCCGTACCGTTTGGAAATGGGCACAAAATTAGAGTCAAAACAAGGAAAGAATCTTTATGATTTTTGGGGTTGTGCTATCTCAGAGGAAATTATAAAAGAGTTGAATGATATGGAGTCAGATCTTTTGATTAATTTAGCATCAAAGGAATATTTCAATTCAATAAAATTGTTACCTAAAAAAATAAAAGTTATTTCTCCAATTTTTAAGGATCATTCTAAAGGTAACTATAAAATTATTAGTTTTTATGCAAAAAAGGCTAGAGGTTTGATGGCTTCCTGGATTATTAGAAACAAAATAACAAAAGCAGAAGATCTTAATGATTTCAGTGAAGAGGGTTATTTTTTTTCAAGAAGAGACTCTGCAGAATATACCCCTATGTTTCTAAGAAATTGAAGTTTTACTCCAGCCGGCTGGGTAAGTCATTTTATGGACAGCAAGAGTACAGACAGATATAGGGCTAGACTTTTCATTGATTGGTGCGTCGAATGACTACAAAGGGATGGGTTTATGCTTGCCAGTCAGCACCTATGAGAATATTTTTGTTCCTTTTTGGTATTTTTTTTCTGAATGCTTGTTCTCCTCGGGATGGAGTGCATGAGGCCTACTACGAAAACGGTCAAATAGAGACCAGAACTAACTATAAAGGCGGAAAGGAAGACGGGCTTTATGAGAGTTACTACGAAAATGGTCAATTGAGGGTGAAAATAAGCTTCAAGGACGGAAAGCGAGATGGGTTGGCTGAGTGGTACTACGAAAATGGACAGGTAAGAAGCAGGCAGAATTTTAGAGAAGGGAAACGAGATAGTCTTTGGGAGTTTTTTGAGGTGGACGGTCGGTTATTGTGGAGTAGAAATAATTACGTAGACGAAGGACTTATTGATCCTTGATCTGTAATCAATTGATCCACCAAGAAAACTGCAATAAAAAGATGACAGAAATTTCTTGGTCAGCAAATTGAACAATACGCTTACAAGACAAAAAATGAGGTCGCTCTCGGAGGGCATTCCGAATATTTCGGTTCGCTTAGACCGTCTAAACAGGCTGATGTATATGATGATTGAATTTCAGGATCATATACCCGATGCGTTGGTTGAAGATTTTGGTCACCGTTCCCCCATCGTTTCAAAATTTTCTGATATCGCGGCGGTTCTGGATTCAATCCGGTACATTAAGAAGAATTTAAAAAGATGGATGGAGCCAGATATTCGCTTTGCTGCGTCTCCGTTTAATTTGTTCGGCGCAAAAGCATACGTCCAATATCAGCCAGTGGGTAGCGTTGGGGTAATAAGTCCTTGGAACTACCCATTCAATTTAACAATTGGACCGCTTGCAGCGGTTCTCTCGGCCGGGAATCGGGCGATGATTAAGCCCTCCGAGCTTACTCCGAAGTCTTCTAATTTAATGAAGCGGATGATTTCGGAGTATTTTGAGCCGGAGGAGATAGCTGTTGTTTTAGGGGATGGTTCTGTAGGAGAAGAGTTTTCAAAATTAGCGTTCGACCATCTTTTTTTTACGGGTTCGACCGCTGTCGCCAAGAAGATAATGGCAGCAGCAGCAACCCATCTAGTCCCAGTAACATTGGAACTAGGGGGTAAGTCCCCGGTAATTGTGGGTTGTTCAGCCGACCTCAAAACTGTTGCAGACCGTGTGTGGAACGGAAAATTGATGAATGGTGGCCAGACTTGTATTGCTCCAGACTATCTTTTTATTCCGGAAGCGCATCTGGAGTCTTGGATCGAGGCGTCTACAAACTCTATAGCCTCGATGTTTCCTTTGATTTTTAAGAATGAAAACTATACTTCCATAATCAATGTAAATCACTTTGAGCGCTTACAGAAATATTTGGAGGATGCCAGAAGAAGAGGGGCACAAATCATAGAATTTAATCCCGGCAGGGAGGAGGAATTGGACCGCACATACTACAAGCTGATGCCGTCAATGATTGTAGATGTGACTGACGATATGCTGGTGATGAAAGAGGAAATCTTTGGGCCAATTATGCCGATCAAGACGTACCGAAAAATTGATGATGCTATTCAGTACATTAACAACCGGAGCAAGCCCCTGAGCCTATACTATTTCGGGCAAGATAAAACAGAAGAAACTCATGTTTTGGAAAATACTATATCGGGCGGGGTGTCGATCAATGATGTTATTTTTCACTATGTACAGGATGACCTACCTTTTGGGGGTGTTGGTGCCAGCGGTATGGGCCGTTATCATGGAATCGAGGGATTTAAAACATTCAGTAATCCTAGGGCGGTTTACAGGCAGACGCCGATCGACTTTATTTTGAAAATTATGAGGCCACCTTTTGGGCATTTATTTAAAAGAGTTATTTCTTCCCGGATAAAATTTTAGTAGTGGATATTAGAAAAATTAAATCAACCATTGGACTAGAACACAATAATAGTCCGTTAAGCAAAAAAGGAGATTTACTATGCGCAGTATTTATTTTTTTCTTATTGGTGTATTAGCAACATTGGCACTTCAAGCGGCGATTGCCCAGAATCAAGGGTGGGGCGCTGTGCGTATTAATCACGTTGGAATAAGCGTTCCTGATATTGAGGAAGCGGTAACTTATTACACTGAAATCATGGGCTTTCAAGAGGCGTTCCGTGGGATTAGAGATAATGGCGAGGTATCTTTGGTTTACCTTCAGGTTAGTGAAAATACTTTTTTAGAAATAGGCGGTAATAACGCTCAGCGACAAACAAGTTTGACGCATTTCGGTGTACATGTGGAAGATATTGACGAGTCCATCGAGTTCTTTAGGGGCCAGGGGTTCGAGGTAGCCGATGCCAGACTGAGCTCAAACTCTAAGGCTTATATTACCAATGTCATAGACCCCGATGGAATTCGAATGGAACTGGCTGAGCTCAACGAAGATTCTCTGGTAACAAAGGCGATGAACGCATGGAATGACTAGCTCCATAAAATAGGTTGTTCTGGCAGCAAGATGACTACAGAGATTATTTCATTTGTATTATTGCTATTAGTTTTAGCAGCAGTAGTTTGTAATCTCTATCTCACTAACAAGTGGCGTGACAAAAGCCACGAATTACTTGGTGAGCAAAAGACAGCGTTGCACGATCTGGACCAATCCTTAAAGAATCAAAAGGATTCTTTAGGAAATTTAGTGAGTGATATTCAGTCCTTCCAGGAGCCTTTGAGCAAACTGCGTCGCTATCTTTCCGGGGGCACGCTAGCGGGTACTTTTGGAGAGTGGTCTCTTGAGGCCATTGTCTCTGATATTTTTTCTTCGAATAGATATGAAAAAAATGTCGAAATAACGCTCGGTTCTGGCAAGCGAGTTGAATTTGTTATTAAGCTGCCAGAGGGCCTATTACCCATCGATGCAAAGTTTCCTTCAGCGTTGTATGACAATTATATTGAGGCTGCTGATGCGGGCAACAGAGATCAAGTTAGGGATGCGGAGAATGCTATAAAGCGCCGGGTTATCAGTGATGCAGCAGACATTAAGGAAAAATACGTTCAGACTGGTATCACCATAGATCTGGGAATTATGTATATTCCGAGCGAAAGCCTCATGCAACTGATTGATCGCTTGGATGGATTGCGGGAACAAGTTTTCAGTGATTCCCGTGTGCTGATTCTGGGCCCAAACTCACTCGCGGCTTATCTCATAAGCATTCACATGGGTTTTAGGACCTTGTCATTAAATGAGAGGGCTGGCGAGATCCTAGAGGAATTCGGTAAGCTGAAAAAGGAGTTCGAAAAATTTGGTAGCACCACCACCGATCTCAAAAAGAAAGCCGAAGCGTTGCTTAAGGAAGTGGATGAATATGCCATCCGGGAGCGGCAGATGAAAAAGGCAATTGATCGCATGGACCAACTTGATCAATAGAAAATCTAGTTGATAAAAAATTTGACCAGGAAAATTACACAAGACTGGAAGGATTGGATTCAGCTCAATATGAATCGCGGCTGTGATCTTGGGGGGATCTACAAAATCCTCTTGGACGAGGGATTCGATTCAAAAGACATTGAAAATGAAATGAATTTTGTACCTCTGGTTGACTCGTCCGAGATCATCAATCCGCTAAAGTGCATTGATAAAGATAATCCAAAGATTACGGTTTACTCTGAGCCTGCGCAAAAGGTAGACCAGGAAAAAATCTTTATCCCCAATGCCGACCAACTAGATACGAGGAAGGCTGAATTCTACACGTTGGAAAATTTTCTGAATGCTGACGAATGTAACCAGGTTACTCAGCTAATTAAATCAAAACTTCGCCCGTCAGCTATAGCCAGCAGCGGCACATATGATCCGACCTTTAGAACCAGCAGGACCTGTGATCTGGGTGTCATGAGCGATCCTTTGATTGCGGATGTTGACCGACGGCTCTGCCAGATGATAGGAATCGACTCGTCATTTTCTGAGATCATCCAAGGCCAGTATTATGAAAAAGGGCAGGAATTCAAAGCCCATACAGATTATTTTGAGGGTGAACAAATTGAGCAGTATGCCAAAGTGCGGGGCCAGAGAACCTACACTTTTATGGTGTATTTGAATGAGGTAGAGCAGGGGGGTGAAACGGAATTCGTCCGACTTAAAAAAACAATCCAGCCTAGGAAAGGCATGGCAATCATCTGGAACAACCTGAATGCTGATGGCTCGTGTAATGTCAATACTATGCATCACGCACACCCAGTGGGGAGGGGATGGAAGTCCATTATCACCAAGTGGTTTCGTACCAAGGGTAACGGGGCTATGTTCACCAAGGAACCCAATGAGTACATAAAAAATTACACGGAAATTGGTTTTAAGAAGGACAAATTAGATGAAGGTTTATTCAAAAAACTCCTCGCATTCCATTCAGCCCACCAGAACGCTAAGCAATCGGAGCATGTGGAGGGGGGCTACATAGAGGTTCCAGGCACTACCCAGCCGGGAAGTGATCTGATTGAGTTGCCGGAGGATTTGCGGGACGCAATACACGCATCCCTGAAGAAGCCTCTGGAAGAGTGGAGCCGGATCAAATTGCTGCCAACGTTTGTTTATGGGATCAGGGTTTATAGAAAGGGATCGGTTCTAAATCCCCACAGAGATCAATTAAAAACTCATATTATCAGTGCTATCATCAACATAGACCAGGACGTAGAAAAAGCGTGGCCACTGGTCATTGAGGACAATTTTTATCGAAAGCACAACGTATTCCTGGAGCCCGGAGAGATTGTGTTTTATGAAAGTGGTCGGTTGCTCCATGGTCGGCCTATTCCTTTAAAAGGAATTAAATTCGCAAACATTTTTTGCCATTTCATGCCCGTTGTTAGTGATCAGCACTCCTAGGAACAATTACAAAAGGGGCAAGGAAGATAGATTGTGGAAAACTGGCTAATCTACGGTGCGAATGGTTACACAGGTGAGCTAATCGCCCTGAAATCTGTGGCCTCAGGAATGAGTCCAATACTAGCGGGGCGAAACAAAGAGGAAATCCGGTCACTCGCAGAGAGTCTTGGTCTATCTCATCGTATTTTTTCTCTGCAGGATATTGACGTGGTGAAAAAGCATATTGGGGACGTTGCAGTTGTTCTGCATTGTGCCGGCCCATTTTCAAAAACGGCTCCAGCAATGATGCAAGCTTGCCTGGAAAGCGGCACCCATTATTTGGATATCACCGGTGAGATTGCTGTTTTTGAGGCGGCCCAGCGTTTAGCCAAAAAGGCAGAAGAGAATAAGGTCGTGCTTTGTCCTGGTGTAGGAATGGACGTGATTCCGACTGATTGTGTTGCGGCGCAATTAAAATTAAAGATGCCAGATGCTACCTGTCTGAAATTGGGTATTGACTTCAGAGGGTCCCTGAGCCGGGGAACAGCTAAAACTTCTGTGGAAGGTGCAGCTAAAGGGGGAAAGATAAGGAAAGAAGGAAAGATACTGACGGTTCCTTTGGCTCATAAGCAGAGTTGGATCGATTTCGGGAACGGAGAAAAATTTTCGATGACCATTCCGTGGGGCGATGTATCTACTGCGTATTGGACAACAGGGATCCCAAATATTGAGGTCTATATACCAACAACAAGAAAAGCTTTTCGGGCCCTGAAAGCGCTAAATTACATTCGAGCCTTTTTGGGCCTTGGCTGGGTACAGAGAATGTTAAAAAAGCTAATTGACCAGAGGCCCCGGGGTCCCACCGACGAGCAGCGAAAGGTATCTAGAACGCATGTTTGGGGTGAAGTAAAAAACCGCGCAGGACAAAAGCTATGCTGTCGAATAACCATGGCCAATGGCTATGATGTGACGGTCGATGGTTCCATCGCATGTGTTTCTCATCTTCTAAATGAAGCTGGTGTGGTGGGTACGTTAACGCCATCCCAACTTTTGGGGCCTGATCTTATAGAGACCCTACCGGGCTCTACCACATTTGTATTTGGGGTAGACTAAGAAAAGTATCAGCAGGGACATCGAGCGCGGTACTCTTGACTCATCAGCCACAGAAAAGGCAAATTTGTCTAAGTGACGGGTTAATATAGTTTCATGGACACTTCCTCTTTAATTGCTTTAGCAATACCGGTCTTTTTTCTCTTAATACTGTGTGAGTATTTGTTTGGCCTTTTTACCGGTAACAATACCTATAGACTGAATGATACTTTTGCAAGTGTATCTCTTGGCATGATTAGCCGCTTTCCACCCATGTTAAATCTGGGTTTTCAGGGCGCAATATTTGCGTACGCAGCCAGCCATCTAAATTTGACACTTATGCCCACGGAAAGCTGGGTGACGTGGACAATTGCTTTCGTGCTCTATGATCTTACCTATTACTGGATGCACAGACTCCATCACAAAATTAAGGTACTTTGGGCAACCCACGTGGTTCACCATCAAGGCGAAGAATTCAATTTGTCGACAGCGCTGAGACAAACAAGTTCGGGATTCCTATGGAAATGGATCTTTTTTATCCCGATGTTTGTACTGGGGGTACCAGCAGAGGTTTTTGTGACAGTGGGTGCGCTTAACCTTCTTTATCAGTTCTGGGTTCATACCGAACATGTACCGAAACTGGGTATTTTTGAGACAGTTTTTGTGACCCCCTCAAATCATCGTGTTCACCATGCTCAGAATAAGGAATATATTGACGCCAATTACGGGGGTGTTTTTATTCTCTGGGACAGGATTTTTGGGACCTTTATTGAGGAGAAGGCCGACCTAAGTCCCGTGTACGGAACTGTAAAACCGCTTCATAGCTGGAATCCGGTCTGGGCCAACATAGAGATTTTTCATCAGATGATAAGAGACACGATTTATGCAAAATCAGCCAAAGATAAAGTAAGAGTTTGGTTTTCAGACACAAGCTGGAGGCCGGCTGATGCAGAGAAAAGGTTTCCCAAAAAAATAAATAATTTGGATGACTTCAAAAAATATAATCCTGTGATTTCTAAGAATGTAAAAGTATATGGGTTCGTGCAGTTCTTCATCCTTAATGTAATCGCGCTCGTGATGTTTTTTACATTGGACCGTCAAGGTTACGGGGAAACAGTTTTGTTGGGCACGATCTTGGTAGTCTCACTGACAAGTGTTTCCATGGTATTTGAGAATGTACAAGGATCAAGCTTGATCGAGTTAGTGCGCGCTGGTCTATTGCTGGTGATTTTTTTTACTGGCCTTATTGATTCATCTCTTCTTGTATCTCAAATTCTCGTTGTGTCTGCTTTGATGAATATCATTCTGATCAGTATTCTTTTTCCCGTTAGAAAAATATTCCTTTTAGCTAAATAAGGAAAGTATTTTCCCGTCTTCCCGTGAAGGGTGTGTTGTCTTTTCTTCTGCTGCCGCTAGAGAGAGAATTCCGCAACGACAGGCGTGTGATCGGACGGCCGCTCAAGTTTTCTCGGTTCGGTATCTATCCTGCAGTAACTGCAGGCTTGACTCAGACTTTTGGAAGCCAGTATTAGATCAATTCTAAGTCCCCGATTGCGGCGAAAGGCCGCAGCCCGATAATCCCACCAGCTGAAACTCTTATCCTCCTGATCAAATAGTCGAAATACATCGGTGAGTCCAAGTTTCTTGATGCGCTCTAAAGCCGCACGCTCCAAGGGGCTGACCAGAATATCATCTTCCCAGGCCGCTGGGTCATGTACATCGTTATCTTCCGGGGCGATGTTAAAATCCCCTAATACAACTAGTCGCTCATAATGCGCAAGGTCATCTGCTAGCTGGAGATCTAATTTTTTAAGCCATTGCAATTTGTATTGGTATTTTTCGCTATCAATACTCTGACCATTAGGAACATAGAGATTGAGTATCCTTATCTTGCCATAGGTTGCTCCGAGAACACGATGCTGAGGATCCTGCATCCCTTTGAGATTTGTCAGCACGTCTGTGGGAGTTTCGCGGCTGATTAGGGCAACGCCGTTGTAAGTTGGTTGTCCGCTGAACAGAGTTTGATAGCCGAGTGCTTCAAAGGCAGCGGATGGGAAATTCTCGTCGGTGAGTTTTGTTTCTTGGAGCGCTAAAAAGTCCGGATTAACCTTACCAAGCCAATCACACACTTGCTCTAAACGAACGCGAAGACTGTTCACGTTCCAGGTGGCTATCTTCATGTAGCTGTTAGCTCAACAGAATCGATCCCGCTTTGACGCAGAAGAGGCTTGAGACTAGGGGGCCTATTTCGGAAATCCACAAAGGCGTCTAGAGCATCATGAGTGCCACCAACGGCAAGAATACACCGGCGAAAGCGTTCTGCAGTATCCGGGTCAAAATTTCCTTGCTCTTCAAAAACTGAGAAAGCATCAGCGGCAAGTACTTCAGCCCACTTGTAACTGTAGTAGCCAGCCGCATATCCTCCTCCAAAAATGTGGGAGAATGAATTCGCGAAGCGATTATAAGAAGGCGGTGCTAGGACAGATATCTCATTTCGCACTTCTGCTAGGATTTTTTCAACCTGTGATCCAATGGACGAATCATATTCCATGTGAATGCGGAAATCGAACAACGCAAATTCCAGTTGGCGGGCCATGCTAAGACCTGACAAAAAGGTTCTTGATGCATTCAGTTTTTCAAGTTTGTCTGTCGGTAATGGCTCGCCAGTTTCATAGTGGCTCGATATCCAGGGCAAAACCTCTGGAAGCCAAGCGTAATTTTCAAGGAACTGACTAGGAAGTTCTACTGCATCCCAGGCTACTCCGTTAATTCCAGATAACGAGGGATAATCAACTTCAGTCAGTAGGTGGTGCAGGCTATGCCCGAACTCATGAAATAGGGTAGTAACCTCCTGATGTGTGAGCAGTGAGGGATCATTTCCAACGGGTGGGTTGAAATTACATACCAGATGGGCTACGGGTTTTTGGTTTAGTCCCTGTAATTTGGCTTTCACCAAACATTCATCCATCCAGGCGCCACCGCGCTTGTTGGGGCGAGCGTAAAGATCAGTAAAAAAACTACCGATAAGCTTGCCATCCTTCTCCTGAATCTCGTAGAAGTTTACAGTCGGGTTCCAGATATCCACGCCTTTTTTTGGTTTTATCTTCAACCCAAACAGATGTTCCGCAACCTTGAACAAACCCGACTGAACTTTGTGCAAGGGAAAATAGGGACGTAACTCGTCCTCTGCCAAATGGAAGCGGTCTTGTTTTAGCTGTTCGGCATAAAACGAGATATCCCACGCAGAGAGCTTTTCTCCGGCGTAGTCGGTAAGTTCGGCGAATTCCCTCTCTGCTAGTGGTCGGCTTTTCAGGGAGAGACCCCTCAGAAACTCCATGACCTCGTTAGGAGATGCGGCCATTTTAGTATCAAGAGAAAGTTCTGCGTAGTTACCAAAGCCCAACAACAGGGCCGCCTCATGACGAAGGCCGAGAATCTTTTCGATAAGTGGGCGATTATCCCATTGCTGAGCACGGGAGTTTTGATCAGAAGCACGAGTGACCCATGCTCGGTAATACAATTCCCTTAACTCCCGTGATTGGGCATGCGTCATTACTGCTGCGTATGTCGGGGGGTCTAAGAGTAGAGCCCAGCCCTTGAGATCCTTGTCTTTGGCAGTTGCTTTCGCACGACCCAGAACTACCTCAGGTATTCCAGCTAGCACCTTTTGGTCTTCAGTGTGATACTGAAACGCGTCCGTCGCGTCCATAATATTTTGTTCAAATTTTGCTTGTCTTTGAGCAAGTTCCTGCATTATGGCCTTAAATCTTTTTTTTGATTTTTCAGGAAGTCCCACACCGCCAAGGCGAAAATCCCGTAATGCATGAGTGACGAGTTGCAATTTCGCTTGGCCATCTTTTGGACCAAGCTGCTTTTCAAGCTGTAGAAACCCTGAGTAGAGCATTTTGTTTTGACTTAGCTCGCTCCTGAAATCCGTGATCATCGGTAGACATTCATTGTATGCATCTCGAAATTTAGGGGTAGAAAGTACAGCGTTAAGATGTGAGACGGGTCCCCAGATCCTGCCCACTTCTTCCTGAAGGTACTCCAAATGGAGCGCCCACTCGAAAGAGTGAGTATCCGGTTGTTCTAGTTGTTTTAGAGTATGTCGCTGTTGTCGAAGAACATGTTCTAGTGCCGGCTTGATGTGTTCAGCTTTGATTGCGGAGAATCTAGGTAGTCCGTTTTGGTTTAAGAGCGGATTTGTCGAGCTTGACATAGGTTTTTCGCTGTCTGTCATCAGTATTATCTACAATTAAAAGACGGAATCTAGCACACCGTTGAATTTTTGGGGCGGTGAGTAAGGCCCCGTCCTGTTAAGCTCTTTGCGCGGAGATTACAGGGTCTTTCCAGTGAAAACATATGATTTAATTGTTTTGGGTGGTGGCAGCGGAGGCCTTGCCGCGGCCCAGCGCGCAAAGGAGTATGGAGCCCGTACGGTGGTTTTTGAGCAAGGGGCACTTGGTGGGACTTGCGTAAACGTTGGTTGTGTCCCGAAAAAGGTGATGTGGAATGCCGCGCAGATTGCTCATGCCGTTGAAGATGCGGCCCACTACGGCTTTCATGTCACGGCCCAAACACATGATTGGCTAGCACTCAAGCGAGGTCGGGATGCATACGTAAATAGACTATCCGAGATGTATCAGAGCAATTTGGAGAATAAATATATTGATCTAGTGCGTAGCCCCGCTCGTTTTCATAGTAAAAACGAGATTTTTGATGCCCAAGGCAATACGTATCGCGGGGCGCATATCGTGATTGCTACTGGAGGCTACCCTAGGATTCCTGACATTCCTGGGGCGAGCTACGGCATTACGTCGGATGGCTTTTTTGATTTGGAGGAATTACCGCCACGGGTCGCGATTGTAGGGAGCGGATACATTGCTATGGAGCTAGCCGGAGTTTTTAAAGCCTTAGGCAGTGAGGTTAGTTTGTTTATGCGATTCGATCGGATGCTTCGCTCTTTCGACGAAATGATTTCAGAAAGGGTCATGGCTGATATGCAGGAGCAGGGAATTAAGTTGGTGACAGAGGCTACCCCAGGCGCAGTGGAAGCAGGGAATGGGTTGATACTAAGTACAAGGGATGGACGACATTTCAAGGGATTTCAGTGTGTTCTGTGGGCAATTGGCCGAGCCCCAAACACAGGGAATTTGGGGCTCGATTCAACCGAAATCGAACTTGATGACCGGGGATATGTATTGGTGGATAAGTATCAGAATACGAGTGCTGATGGAGTCTATGCCATTGGGGATGTGACCGGCGTGGCAGCGCTTACTCCCGTTGCAATTGCAGCGGGGCGACGTCTTGTAGATCGCGTGTTTGGGGGTCAAGCTGACCGACACTTAAGCTATGAAAATATTGCTTCAGTTATTTTTTCTCATCCTCCTGTCGGAACCGTGGGCTTGTCGGAAAAAAAGGCCAGGGAGTATTATAAAAACAGCCTGGTGCGCGCTTACAAGTCAGAATTTGTTCCTATGTATCACGCTTTGACAATTGACAAGCCGCTTAATGCCATGAAGTTAGTGACCGTTGGTGAAGAGGAGCGTGTGGTGGGGTGCCACGTAGTTGGTGCAGGCGCCGACGAAATGATTCAGGGGTTTGCCGTGGCAATATCGATGGGAGCCCGCAAATGTGATTTCGACGATACCGTAGCTGTTCATCCGACGGGCTCTGAGGAATTAGTGCTTATGCGCTAGCAGGGGTATTTTCCAAAGCTGGCCCGGTTTCAGGCCGGAACCCCTTCCAGATGAGGAATGATTCAGCGGCTTGCTCCACCAGCATACCCCAACCGGAGCTGGTTTTTTCCGCCGAACACTGTCGGGCCCAGGCAAGGAAGGGCGTTTCTTTTGAGCTGTAAGCCAAGTCATAGCAAAAGCTTTTCGGTCCTGCACAACCTGTTGGGAAGGGTAGGATCTCTCCTTTCAATCCCGCAGAAGTAGCGTTAATAAGCAAATCAAATGGATCCATGCCCTTCAGCTCCTCAAAAGAACAGGCATGCGGCAGGGCATTTTTGTCATCACTAATGTGTTTGACCAGTTTGTGGGCATGGTCGATCGTGCGGTTTGCAATGACTAATTCGTTTGGTAGTGCATCCAGCAAAGGCCCCAAAATACCCCGTGTGGCTCCACCGGCACCTAAAATCAGAATCCGTATTCCCGCCAGGGAATGGTTGTGGTTGATGGTAAGGTCTCGAATGATTCCAATACCATCGGTGTTGTCTCCACGAACACGTCCGTCGGGCAAGAAGCTTAATGTATTAACAGCGCCTGCCCGAGCTCCTTCTGGGCCGGTTTCGTCTGATAACCGGAAGGCAGATTCTTTATGGGGAACCGTAATGTTAAGTCCTTGTCCGCCAGTCGCCTTGAAATGTTCGACAGCCTCTTCAAAGTGAGCAGGTGCTGCATCGATGAGTTCGTAGCTCATTTTCTCGCCGGATTGATCAGCAAATAATTTGTGAATTACCGGTGAAAGACTATGTTCCACAGGATGACCAATCACTGCATATCGACTGAGGACTGTGTGTTCACTGTTTTTCATGAGATATCTCATTAAGTTCTATATTTAGATTTTCCACCGTTTTGGGTACCTTTTCCATATTGTCCGAGCCAGGCTGAGAAAGTGTGGTAAAGCGATCAAGCTCGAAGAATATCTCCAGTTTTTCCATCTCGGATGATTGTGGGGTTGGTAAGTGGACCAGGGGTTCCAGGTACTATGTAATCAAGTTCTGAGCCGAAGGCTGCGCGCACCTGAATCACACGTTTCAGTGGTGGACAATTACCCCGGTTAGCGCTCGTAGAGATTAGGGGGCTCTCTGCGCGCTGGCAAAGGTTACGTGCAATGGGATGATCGGTCACACGTACAGCAATAGTATTTCTGCCGCCAGTGATCCATGCTGGTGTCGCCAAGCGCGCTGAAAGTACCCATGTAACAGGACCAGGCCAGCTGGAGAGAATTTCGCTACTAAGGTGGCTTTTGGGAAAAACAACCAACTGTTCGATTTGGGCCAAGTCGGCCGCGATGAGGATCATTCCTTTATGCTGCGGTCTGTTTTTCATGGCCAAAATTCGATCTGCGGCAGCGCGGTGAAAGGGCAGACAGCCAATTCCAAACACGGCTTCGGTTGGATATGCCACCACACCCCCCGCAGCAAGCGCCCGGGCAGCGCGATTTATGTGAAAATCATACACAGCAACGATTCTTTTTGTGCAGGTCGTGTTTCATCGTGATGATTAGAATATCGATCGTGGCATTGGCCTCTGGCTGGTGGGTATGTCTTACGATCAAGTCGTTTTCTTTTTTTTCTTTACCTTTTTCTTGGACCGGCGTGCGCTGCGCTCAGGTGCAGCTTCAAGCATCTGTTCACATTCAGTAAGTGTTAAGGATTTCGGATTTTTTTCTTTAGGGATTTTGGCATTCTTTTTTTTGTTCGTTATGTACGGGCCGTAACGGCCATTGAGTATCTGGATACCCGCATCCGGGAAATCTTGGATGACTCGATTGGCGTCGAATATTTTTTTTTCTTCGATAAGTTCAAGCGCACGTGGTAAAGCAATCGTGTAAGGATCGTCGTCTTTAATCGATACAAATTTGTTGCCATAGCGCACGTATGGTCCGAATCGTCCGATGTTGGCTGAGACAGGCTCACCATCAGGTGTTTCGCCTAAGTCCCTGGGTAAATTGAACAGAGCCAACGCCTCGTCGCGGGTGATGGTGTCCATCTTTTGCCCCGGACGCAGACCTGCAAATAATGGCTTTTCTTCGTCATCCTTTGTGCCGATCTGAATGACCGGTCCGTAGCGAGCCATTCTCACGGTCATTGGACGACCACTCTTAGGATCATCACCTAAAGATCGTGCCTGATCCATGCGTGTAAGCGTTTTTCTGGCATGCTCGATTTGATCATGAAACGGTTCCCAGAATTCTTTGAGCAAAGGGATCCAGTCGCCTTCCCCTCTTGAAATAGCATCAAGGTCGTCTTCCATTTTCGCTGTGAATTCGTAATCGACGTATTGGGAAAAATTACCCGTGAGAAAACGGCTTACTACTTTCCCAAGCTCTGTCGGTATGAATCGTCGGCTTTCCATCTCCACGTACTCTCGGTTGCGGAGCGTGGAGATGATGGATGCGTATGTGGAAGGCCGGCCTATGCCACATTTTTCCAGTGTTTTGACTAGAGTTGCTTCTGAGTAGCGTGGTGGCGGTTCGGTGAAATGTTGTTCGCTCGACAATGCTTCTAAATTAAGGCGGTCGCCTTCCTCAAGTGGTGGCAAAACACGGTCTTGTTCATCGTTCACCATGTCATCCATGCCTTCTTGATAAACAGTCATAAACCCGGGCTTCACCAGCACTTGGCCCGTTGCACGGAAACTTGTATCCCTTTCTCGGTTTTCTCCAGGAAAGATGTCGAGCCCAACGGTATCAAAAATGGCGTTGCTCATCTGAGAGGCAATAGTGCGTTTCCATATCAGTTCGTAGAGTCGATGCTGATCCGAATCCAGTCGACTTTTCAGTTCCACCGGAGTTCTGGAAACTGATGTAGGCCTCACCGCCTCGTGGGCTTCTTGGGCATTTTGGGTATTGGTTTTGTATGTTCGAGGCTCATCCGGCAGATTCTCCGGACCGTAACGGTCTTGGATCAGCGACCTGATTTCAGCCATAGCCTCGCCCGCTAGTGTTACCGAGTCGGTCCTCATATAAGTGATAAGGCCTACAGAACCATCACCGATATCAATGCCTTCGTAGAGTCGTTGGGCCGTCATCATAGTTTGTCTTGCGCTAAAACCAAGTTTGCGTGAGGCTTCCTGTTGGAGAGTAGAGGTTATAAACGGAGCAGTTGGCTTACGCTGTCTCTGTTTCTTTTCCACCTTGCCGACAGTTAGGATTCCCTCAGCTGAGGCTTTAATCACACCCTCGACTTCCCTGACGGTCTTCTCGTTAGTAAAGGAAAACTGTTTGGTCTTCTCCCCCCCGTACTTGGAGAGGCGCGCCCTGAAGACCTCGTCCTTGTGCTTGGCGATAGCGCCAATAGTCCAGTATTCCTGGGGCTTGAATGCTGAAATCTGGTCTTCACGTTCCACGATAAGACGTAGTGCTGGGCTTTGGACGCGCCCAGCGGACAGTTTTGGTGCAATTTTTTCCCACATCAGAGGCGATAGGTTGAAGCCGAAGAGATGGTCGAGGGCACGGCGTGCTTTGTACGCGTTAACCAGTGATTCGGAGACCACCTTGGGATGTTTAATTGAATCCTGAACTGCGCGCTTAGTGACGGCATTGAAGACGACACGGTGCACCTCTTTATCGGCCAGGAGACCGCGTTCTTTGAGTATTTCTTGCACGTGCCAGGCGATAGCTTCCCCCTCACGGTCGAGATCAGTTGCAAGGTAAAGTGTTTTGGCCTGTTTTACGGCTTTCGTGATTTTCGCGAGCTGTTTTTTGCTGTCCTCGCTGATTTCATAGTTCATCGCGAAATCTTGATCAGGAATCACAGCGCCCGTCTTGGAGACCAGATCTCTAACGTGCCCGTAAGTGGCAAGCACCTTAAAATCCGTGCCGAGATATTTCTCGATGGTTTTTCCCTTAGCGGGGGATTCGACTAGGACAAGATTCTTGCTCATAGTTATTTGATGGCTGCCGACGGTTGCTTCAGCCGACTAAACCGAAGGACGTGAGTGTCAGTGTAGCCAGTCTGGGTCTTCAGCGAAAACTAAATCCTCCATTCGTTCATATTCTTGCTGTTGGTTTGGTTGACTAAAAAGAACCATCATGACCACCCACTTGATGTGTTCAATATCAATATCATCGGAATCAAGCGCCAGCAACCGATCAATAACTAGCTCTCGTTGTACCGGCGAGAGAATACCGAGTTGTTCGAGGTGCAATAAATAGCCGCGGCATGAAGTGTTTAGACGTTCCTGTTCTGAACGATCAAATACCCTGAGGGTTGGGAAGTGGGTTGTCACGGAATTCGTCGTGATCTTAGGGGCCTTAAGTCCATCTAGCCATTCAAGCGCACGATCAATCTCACGATGTCTGAAACCCGCCCGTTCCAACTCCTCTCTCAGTTCATTTTTGTCGGGCTCGGACGTATCCTCGCTATCTACAAAGCACTCGAAAAGATACATGAGGACATCTAAAACGGTTTCCTTCATTGAAGACCTCTTGGTTTGGCGGCGGTTGCAAGTTTTGCAAGCTCCTAGATCTCCCTCTTAACATTAGGAGCAGGTGCAGGCGCAGGAGCATGGAGGAAAGATTTGCTGTCGTCAATGAGGCCTGTTTTTTTCAGGCTCCCAATGTCAAAGAAGAAAAATCGATCATTCTAAATAGTTCAGGAACATTAGAATCGTTGATTTTGACGGGTCGAGAAGGCGTCTCAAGTACTATTTTGTAAGAGATTTGGTGACTAGCAACAATTGCAAAAACATTATTCATGCGGTCAAATTTCGGATATAGGTATAGCCATAGCCCCATAAAATCAGGCAAAGTAGCGCCCAAGGCTGTTATTAAATAGATGTCGGTGTAACTGCATGGCACTTCTTCCCATCCTTGAATATCCCGATCCTCGGCTCAGAATCCGGGCGGAACTAGTTGTGGAGGTGGATGAGACAATCAGCACTTTGGTGTCCGATATGCTTGAGACCATGTATGAAGCCCCAGGGATAGGGCTGGCTGCCACGCAGGTGAATATTCACAAACGCCTACTGGTTTTAGATATATCCGAAAAGCGCAATGAGCCATGTTGCCTAATAAACCCAAAAATACTGTCCCGGGAAGGGCAGATTGGCTATGAAGAAGGCTGCCTATCGGTTCCGGGGTTCTCTGAAGAGATTCAGCGGGCAGAGCGCATATCAGTTGAGGCGCTGGACGAAAAAGGTAGCCCTCGTAAGTTTGAAGCGGAGGGGCTCTTTGCAGTGTGTATCCAGCACGAAATGGACCACCTTGAAGGAAAGCTTTTTGTGGATTACCTTTCCGAGTTAAAACGCCAAAGACTCAAGAAGAAGATCATGAAGCAGTCGAAGCAGTCCAAGGCTGACGCTGTTCGGGAGACGGGGAGATTGACGGCCCCCGTAATTTAGAGTCCTAATCAGGCGGGAAATTGTGAGCAGAAAACCGCGCATCGTTTTTGCGGGTACCCCAGAGTTTGCTGTACCAAGCCTTAGGGTGCTTTCAGGCATAAAACCCACTTTAGTACTTTCACAGCCTGACCGCCCTTCCGGCCGTGGCCGGTCTGTAAAGGCTAGTCCTATTAAGCAACTAGCCCTAGATATGGGGGTACGCGTCGAGCAACCTGAAACGCTTCTCGACAAAAATTTGGCAAGACAATGGGGATCCAAGCCAGATCTTTTGATTGTAGTGGCATATGGTTTGTTGCTACCCAAATGGATGCTTAGCTGGCCTCGCCTAGGTTGTGTGAATATTCATGCCTCTCTGTTGCCGCGCTGGCGCGGTGCGGCTCCTATTCAGTATGCAATTCTTGCGGGTGATGATGTTACGGGAATAACGATTATGAAAATGCAAGAATGCTTGGATGTAGGCTCGGTTTGTGGGCAAAGTGTGTTGAATATCGGTGCTCAAGAGACGGCGGGTGAACTGCATGATCGTCTTGCGGCTCTAGGGGCGGACGTATTGGATGAAATTCTGCCCGACCTTTTGCGTGGTGGCATAAAAGGTAAGGCGCAGGATGAAAAATCTGCAACCTATGCGCCAAAAATTACCAAGGCAGATTCGGCAATTGACTGGGGGTTGTCTGCTAAGGATATAGAAAGAAGAGTGCGTGCATTCAATCCGTGGCCTATTTCGGATTCATTACTTAGTGATGGGCGTCGTCTACGAATATGGCAGGCGAAGGCATTAAGCTCGAGAGTCAGCACTGCACCGGGGTCAGTAATAATGGCTGAGCGTTCAGGCATAGACGTAGCAACGGGCGAAGGAATACTGCGAATATTGAGGGTGCAGGAGCCATCGGGGAATGTTATGTCGGTGGAGGCGTATCTAGCCGCTCACCCACTTAAGGGAGCCGCTTTTGGTGGCAAATAACGGCCTTACCGGTTCAGCATCAAGAGCGATGGCAGCGAGGGTCTGCGCCCGGATTCTCAGGGACGGAATTACGGCTGAAAAAGCGATTAATGAAATAGATTCCTCAGATTCACGAGACCAAGGTTTGATCCGCGCATTTGTGTTCGGCACCTTGCGTTGGTATCACCGTTTACAGTGGCAGCTTGATCAGTTGCTCAGTCGCCCCTTAGATCAGCGTGAGGTAGAACTAGCGGCACTGATGCGTTTGGGTTTGTTTCAGTTGCAATGGATGCGTATCCCAGATCATGCAGCAGTTTCTGCAACGGTCGCCGCTGCAGATCTTTTGGGTAAAGCTCGCACCCGGGGTCTTGTTAACGCGGTGCTTAGGCGTTTTCTGCGTGAAGCGGAAGAATTCCAGAGGGCACTCCAAGACAGCCCGGAGGCTCTTTATAGTCATCCTTTATGGCTTCTTGAAATGGTTAGAGACGACTGGATGGATAATTGGCAGGAAATTGTTACAGCAAATAATGAGCATCCCCCTATGTGGCTTAGGGTCAATTTGTCTCGAGTTACACGAAGAGAGTACATGCTCCATCTTAACGAGGCTGGAATTTCAGCCTCAACGGTACCAGGAGTTGGACCCGGCGCTCTCCTTTTAGAGGCACCTCAGCCAGCGGGGAGTTTGCCTGGCTTTAAAGAGGGGTTAGTTTCGATTCAAGATGGGGCAGCCCAGTTTGCTGCGGGGTTTCTTGGAATTGAACCAGGACACCGAGTACTAGATGCTTGCGCAGCACCAGGTGGAAAAACAGCACAGATTCTGGAGACTTGCGTAGGCTTGGGCCAGCTTCTTGCCCTTGACCGAGACCAATACCGTTTACAAAGTCTAGCTGAGAACTTGGATCGACTGGAATTGCAAGGAACATTGCGTCACGCGGATGCTACTCGGCCGAGCGATTGGTGGGACGGTGAACCTTTTCAACGTATCCTGATCGATGCGCCATGCAGCGCAGTAGGTGTTATTAGGAGACACCCGGATATAAAAATTTTGCGCCGAGCCAACGATATGGAAGAGATTGTTCTGGAACAGGCTAAGCTGTTACGTACTCTTTGGCCTCTACTTAGTGTCGGTGGCCGTCTTCTTTACGCTACATGCACTGTCCTTAAGAATGAGAATCATTATCAGATTGAGCGATTTTTGCGCGAAACTCCCGATGCTCACGCGATTAGGCAGAAATTTGAACGCCAAATAATGCCGGGGGAGGCGAATATGGACGGGTTCTATTATGCTTCAATTGAGAAAAAGCATTAATTGGAAAAACATTGAGCATAGCTTCAAATCTTTGCGAATGGCTTGCTAAGCGATGGTTGACCCTATTTTTCATGATGGTGTTCCTGGTCTTTGGGTTGGGAGGTTTTTCTGGGCTGGCCCATTCTCAGGCAGACCC
Organism: uncultured Gammaproteobacteria bacterium; assembly: GCA_913041665.1. GTDB lineage: Bacteria > Pseudomonadota > Gammaproteobacteria > Steroidobacterales > Rariloculaceae > CAJWKT01. The sequence goes on from CAJWKT010000001.1 coordinate 25,613, forward strand.
CGGCCGATTTGAAGTTCGGTCAGCTAGCACAGATTTTCGTGCAGGGGTTTGTTTTTTAAATGCACTGGTGGAGTATCGTCTGTCTTCTGACGCAAGAAATGCACTGGATTCTGGAGTTACATTAGCTATACAGCTTGATGTCGAGGTTTTAGAGCGCCGACGCTTTTGGCTTGACCTGGAGGATGCAAGTTTAGAACAGCTCTACCAACTGGAACGAGACGCGTTGAGTGAGCGCTACATCGTCAGAAATCTGAATAGCGGAGAGCAGCTCTCCTTTGCCACTTTGTTTTCCGCGTTGAATTATCTAGGGCGAATAAACGATTTGCCGGTGATTGATGTCGCGTTGCTAGATAACGACGAGCAGTATGACATGCGAATTCGGGTTGGACTTAACACAGAAGATTTTCCTGGTCCCTTGCGGTTCCTTTCTTTTATGCGCCGCAAATGGTCGCTTAAAAGCGACTGGTATAGATGGGAACTGGAAAGAAGTTGAAAAGAGCACTATATGCATTAGTTCTTACGGTTGGAGTACTTCTTTGGCTCTCGGCGCTGCTTCTATTCAGTCAAACTACCCAGAATTCTGAGGAATTCAGCCGCCTTCAAAACTGGATATTATCTATTAACCTTTTTGGTGCGGTAGTTTTGTTGCTCTTGATTTTTGGAAATCTTATGAAGCTGGTGCGCGAACATCGGCGACATGTTCCTGGATCTCGTCTCAAAGCACGGATGGTCACATTACTTGTGGTTCTCGCAGTAACTCCCTTGCTGGTGATTTATCTCTTCGCAATTCAATTCATCAATCGCGGCATTGATAGCTGGTTTAATGTGGATGTTGAGCAGGGACTTAGTAACGCACTGGAACTCAGTCAGACGGTGCTAGATATTCAGATGCGGCAATATCTGGATGAGGTAGAGAGCATGGCAGCACGCCTTGCTAGCAGTGGGTACACAGACATCGTTGGCGAGTTAAGTGATCTGAGGCGCGAAAGCCAAGCTGGGGAGCTCACAATTTTTACTACGAACGATCAAATTCTTGCGACAAGTTCGGGGAATTCCTCTGTTGGAGTTCCGAGATATCCTAGCGATGAAATAGTACTGCAACTTAGGCAGGGGCGCTCTTATGTCGGGCTTGAGCCCGGCTTAGAGGGCGACTACGAGATTTTGACCGCAATTAATATTATGTCCAGATTTCCAGGCGGGGAGAAGACTATACTGCAAGCTTCATTCCCTGTGGAACAACGCCTTAGCGAATTGGCCAATCAGGTTCAGGCCAGCTATGACCAGTATAGGGTTTTGTCTTTTCTAAGGGACCCGCTTAAATCTGGGTTTACAATAACACTCAGCCTCGTCTTATTGATCGCGTTGCTTGCCGCTGTGTATGGTGCTTTTTTTTCGGCTCAGCGTTTGGTAGTCCCAATCCAACAATTGATGGCAGGTACTCGGGCCGTTGCTCGAGGTGATTTCGACACTTTGTTACCCACTCCAAGCCATGACGAAATTGGGTTTTTGGTTAGGTCGTTTAACGATATGACGCGCCGACTTTCTAAAGCAAGCGAAGAGGCACGCTCAGGACAGCAACAAGTAGAAAGTGAAAGAAAAAAACTAGAAGTTATTTTGGCTAGATTAAAGACTGGAGTGGTCTCCCTAGAATCCAATCTAAAAATTCGAACAGCTAACCAAGCTGCCAGCACCATACTCGGTGTAGATTTAGAATCGCACGTCGGAGAACAACTGAGTGTGCTAGCAGACTCTAAGCCTCTGTTGGCTGAATTTCTAGCAGTTAACGCAGCTCATTTAAAGAAAGGAGAAAGCGAATGGCGGGAGCAAATTATACAAGAAGGTGAAGTTGGTCGCCGAGTTCTGATGTGTGCCTGCACAGCGTTGCCAAGCGAGGGGGATTATCCGGGCGGGTATGTCGTTGTGTTTGATGAAATTACCGCGTTGCTTGAAGCCCAGCGGGATGCAGCTTGGGGCGAAGTAGCAAGGCGACTAGCTCACGAGATTAAAAATCCGCTGACACCGATACAACTATCTGCCGAACGATTACGTCGACGCTTCTTGCCTACTCAATCTTCTGATACCGAGCTACTCAACCGGGCAACCCATACCATCATTCAGCAAGTAGAGGCCATGAAGGACATGGTAAATGCGTTTAGCGAGTATGCTAGAACACCTCAAATAGAGTTAACTCAGTTCGATTTAAATGATTTATTGATGGAGGTTGCAGAGTTATACAGACATCAAGATGAACCGCTTAAGGTTTATTTAGATCTTGATAACGATCTCCCTCTCGTACAAGCAGACCCAGGTCGCATGCGACAGGTTTTTCACAATTTAATTAGGAATGCGCTGGAGGCAGTGGAGAATCAGAATGGCGCAAGAATAGATATTTGCACGCGATATATTAAGGGCGAATTAGAGGCAGCAGAAATCAAAGTTTCAGATAATGGACCTGGATTCCATGGGGATATCGTACGACAGGCATTTGAGCCTTATGTTACGAGCAAGGCTAAAGGTACGGGACTCGGTCTTGCAATTGTCAAAAAACTAGTAGACGAGCATGGTGGGCGAATTACGGCCTGCAATGGGGAGCGGGGAGGGGCAGAGATAAGTATACTTATACCCATAATAGAAAAATCCGGCAATGCAACTGTGATACGCAGGCGCCGACAAAAAAATTGGAGTGAAGGCGCGTGAAGAAGGCCTCTATCTTAGTCGTTGATGACGAATCAAATATCCGGTTGCTTTTAGAAGAAATTCTTACGGAAGAAGGCTATCAAGTTACTACTGCTTCAAATGCTGCTGAGGCTAGGGATGCCAGACTTTCAGAAGAATACGATCTTATACTTTTAGATATCTGGATGCCGGAAACCGACGGTATTTCTTTGCTCAAAGAGTGGGCAAAAAAGGGATCGCTGGAACCGGTTGTCATAATGTCAGGTCATGGCACGGTCGACACGGCAGTGGAAGCTACAAGACTTGGTGCAGTTGACTATATAGAGAAACCAGTATCACTCGTAAAGTTACTTAAAACGATAGATAAGGCTCTTTTACACATACGTACCAAGAAGGGGCAGCGAGGGAAATTGGTGCCGCCTTCGTTAACGCCCGTGGGGAAAAGTAAAGTTATGCAGGCTCTTCGTGATCAGGTTGCACAAGTTGCCAAGTATGATTCAAATGTACTGTTAGTTGGAGAGCCGGGCAGTGGAAGGGAGATGGTTGCGCGATACTTGGCAAGTTTTAGTGACCGTGCTACTGAGCCGTTTGTGACGATTATGGCTGAGGCGTTAAACAATGAAAATGAAGGCCTATCTTTTTCTAGAAGCATCGAAAATCCGAGTGCGATTGATCGTGCTCAGGGCGGAATACTTTTCATTAATGAAATTGAAAAAATGCCTTTGCACGCGCAGAATTCATTTTCAGATATTTTAAAGCAAGCAAAGACTAAACCTAGCAACAAAAGCGAGGAAAAGTTTTTTGATGTACGGATAATATCAAGCGCAGATTCAGATTTTGAAAGCAATCTTGCGGGTTTTATGCGGGAGTTATTAAGTGAATTAAGCACCGTAATGATCCGTATTCCGCCGCTACGACTATATGCTGAAGACGTTCCAGAGTTGTTGCGCTACAACGTTGAAATGTTGGTGGATTCCAAAAACTTTCCGTTCAGACGCTTTAGTGTTGCAGCCCAGAACAGGCTTCGCAATTATCCATGGCCTGGAAATATACGTGAACTAAAGAATATGGTTAGTCGCCTTTTGATTCTCGGTGGTGGCGATGAAGTTACTCTTGAAGAGGTCGAGACTGAGCTTGCAGGCCAAATCACGGAAAATCAAGATCTTATTAAGCTAGATTTTTTAAGTATGCCTTTAAGAGAAGCTCGTGAACATTTCGAGCGGGCTTATCTACAGCAGCAGTTAATTCTCTCTGGCGGAAAGGTGGGTCAACTCGCGAAGCGAGTTGGTATGGAGCGAACACACCTGTATCGAAAGTTACGATCCCTTGGAGTTAATTTTCGAAATATCACCGCAAACAATAAATGAATCACTAGTACTCTGTTGGTTTGTTGAATCATTGTTCCCGAAAATTGCAGTAACCCTCTGAGTCTGTAGTTAATGGACTAACCGTGTTTGAAAACATGAAATATTTTTTCAGTCCCTAGTAGATACCTCAAGAATCTCAACACCGGCACTCTCAAGCTGCTGTCGCAATGCTCTCAGTATTGCCAGATCAGTTATTGGACCCATTCGAACCCTGTGAAATACATCATCCTTGATTGTTACCCCCTCAATGTAGGATGGGATGTTTAAAAGCGCTAGGCTAGATTGAATACGAAGTGCGTCAGTGCGCTCTGCGAATGCGCCAGCCTGGATTATGTAATGTCCGGATTCGGTTGGCGTGGCAGGATTTTCACGCGAACTATTTAAGAGTTTTTGGTCCGGAATTACGACCTCGAATTGGGATTGGGATAGCACGTCATAAAAATCAAAACGCTTTGCCGGGTGATCAATTTCAGATTGGGCTGAGTTGTGCAAAATTTGAGTGACCGTTTCTTGGGTCGAATCTAAAGCATCTGGAACGATTGAGTCCTTTTGAGCGATAAGATAGATGGCGGTGGCCGAAATTAAACCCAGGCCGAAACCAGAAAGCAGCCACTTAAAATTCATTATGCTGTTTGTGGCCATATCTAAGGAGCTTTAAAAATCTGTACTATCAATTCGTATTACATCTTTTCGGGCGTGGACACCCCTAGCAGGGTAAGTCCATTATGTATTATTTGTTGGGTAGCTAGTATCAAGACTACTCGAGCTTTACGGAGAACGGGGTCGTCGACAAGTACTCGGTGCGCATTATAGTAGGAATGAAAGCATGCCGCGGTATCTCGGAGGTAGTGGACTACGTGTTGGGGTGCCCTTTTGTCCGATGCTAGCTGAACAACTTCTGGGTAGCGACTCAGAGCTACCATAAGACTATGTTCAGTTGCCTCAGTTAGTCGGTTAAGGGCTAAATTCTTAGTAGACTGAAAGTCGATATTCGGCTCTTTCATTTGACGCAACATACTAGCTATGCGCGCGTGAGCATATTGGATGTAATAAACGGGGTTGTCATTAGACTGTGTTTTCGCCAATTCTAGATCAAAGTCGAGATGTTGGTCATTGGAACGAGAGACGTAGAAAAAACGGGCGGCGTCGTTCCCTACTTCTTCTCTGAGTTCCCGCAAAGTCACATACTCACCTGTCCGAGTTGACATTTGAACTTTGACTTGTCCGCGGTACAGGGTTACGAACTGAACGAGTAGTGACTCGAAACATTCGGCAGGTTCTCCCATGGCTTGTAGTCCCGCCCTAATCCGTGCAACGTAACCATGATGATCTGCACCAAGCACGTCCAGAAGGTGCGTATAGTCACGCTTCCTCTTGTCATAGTGGTAGGCGATATCCGAAGCAAAATAGGTTTTTGCCCCGTTTTCACGTACGACAACTCTATCCTTCTCATCACCGTAGTTGCTGGAGCGGAACCACGTGGCTCCATTTTTCTCGTAAATCATTTTTTTCTTTTTTAGAGATGTAAGGGCGCGTTCAATAGCATTGCTTTCTGCTAGACTAGTTTCGGAATACCAGTGTTTAGGTTTGACTCCAAATGATGCTAAGTCTTCTTTGATATCTTTTAAAACAGTCTCAAGACTAAGTTTGAGCACCGTATTGAATTGCTTAAGACCAATTAGGTTTTTTATATTCTGAATGATGAGATCTAATTGCTTTTCTGGATCTTTATTGGGGTGTTCTATTATTTTTTTTAAATCGTTCGAGTCAGGAAGGAAATCTCTACCTCGAAAATTATTTAGGGTCCCAGCGATCTCTTTCACATAGTTACCCTGGTAAGCATTTTCTGGGAAGGGCATGAATTGACCATACAGCTCTGTATAACGGAACCAAACGCTAATTGTCAGAATGTCCATTTGTCGGCCTGCGTCGTTCACGTAATATTCTTCATGAACATCGTGGCCAGTCGCGCGCAACAGGTTTGAAATCGAAGCCCCATAAGCTGCGTGTCGGCCGTGTCCGACATGGAGCGGCCCTGTGGGATTAGCAGACACATATTCAACTAATACGCGGCAGTTGGCTCCGGTATCCGAAGAGCCGTATCTTTCGCCTGCTTTGAGGATTAAAGTTATCTCTTCGTGATACGCGGTTGCGGCCACGGTGAAATTAATAAAGCCGGGACCAGCTATTTCAACCTTTTCCACCAGTGGTGAGGGTCTTAGCGATTCAACAACCTCTTCTGCAAAAGCTCTTGGTTCCTGATTGAGGGATTTCGCTAATCGGAGGGCTATGTTAGTAGAAAAATCTCCGTGCTTAGAATCTTTGGTGCGTTCCAGTTGACACCCATGGGTAGCAACCTTTTCGAGTCCCCCTGGTATTGGAAGACTAGCCAGTGCCTCCCTCAACAGTGTGTCCAGTTGAATCCGTAACATATTTGTCCACATTCGAAAGCAGGATTCTGCCATAAGGCGTTACCCTGCATACTCTAATCACTTAACTATTGCGGGTAGCATAAACGTTTGGCACTGAATGAAAAAATCATTCGTCATGTTTCTGTATCAAATTCTGGAAAATTGCTTACTAAATAGTGCTTGCAAAGCCCAGTTTTTAGTAGTGCCGAGCCACCTTATGTCTATGTCAATTACAAAATAGGAATTAAAGTTCTATGGGGTCAACGTCAATTGCCCATCTCACGCGGCGGCTGGATGGCCACGATCTCACGTGAGCAATTGTGGAACTGAGGAAACTGCGAAGAAGTAGACGATCCGAGCTTTGGAATAGAAGTTGTGCCCGGTAACGCCCAGCACGCCTTTCCATAATTGCTGGCGCAGGCCCGAATATATCCACATCGTCAGTTTTGCTTTTTACTACTTGGGCTCGCACCTTATTTAAGAATCGGAATACGGGTTGTTTTTGCGCCGCTTCAGCTCTAAAAACCGCAAGCCTTGAAAACGGAGGCCAGCCAGCCTCACGCCTTTCCTGAAGTATCCATTCAGCTACCGAAGCGTAGTCTTGTTGAAGGAGTTGGGTGAGTAATGGGTGTTGAGGACAGTGAGTTTGGATAAGTACCTCGCCAGCCCGATCCCGTCTCCCCGCGCGCCCGGCCACTTGAAGTATTGTTTGCGCGAGTTGTTCTGAGCTACGGAAATCTGTTCCGAAGAGGCCTTGATCTGCGTTGAGAACACCGACAAGGGTAACGCCAGGAAAATCATGCCCTTTGGTTAGCATTTGGGTACCAACGAGGATTTGAATTTCACCTCCGTGAACACTGGCTAACAACTGATCCAGAGACCCCTTACGAATTGTTGCATCACGATCTAATCGTGCGATTTGAGCATCTGGGAACAGCGCTTTAAGCTCATCCGTTATTCGCTGGGTGCCTGATCCTACGGCAACACGCTCTGTATTACATAATGCACACGACCAGGTGATAGGCAATGTAGTGCCACAGTGATGGCAGCAAAGCCTGCCCTTTCGTGCGTGAATTGTCATATGAGCATCACAACGAGGACAGGATTCTGAGCTGTGACATCCAGGACAAAATAGAGTGGGTGCAAAGCCCCGCCGGTTAAGAAACAAAAGGATTTGGTTTCCTTTGGCTAGATGGGTTTCGATTGAGGTTACTAACGGTGTTGAGATGCCGTGGCGGGTCGCGTGCTGGTTAAGGTCAATCATGCGAATGCTGGGGGCACCCGCCGATCCAATCCTTCTAGGCATAGTTAATAATTTGTATCGATTTATTAAAGCATTTTTATAACTCTCTAGTGACGGTGTAGCAGATGCAAGAATTATGGGTATGTTCAGTTTTTGTGCACGGAGGACTGCAAAGTCTCGGGCCGAGTATTTAAACCCGTCTTGTTGTTTGAAAGAGGAATCATGTTCCTCATCGATAATAATAAGGCCGGGGTGAACTAGGGGGGAGAACACCGCAGAACGTGTTCCCACCAAAACTAACGCGTTTCCGTTTCTTGCTTTCAGCCAAGCGTTTAGGCGCTCTCTCGGTGAAAGATGTGAATGCATCAGAGCAAGTTCGGCACCGAAGCGCTCATTGAGGCGACTGACCAGTTGCGGTGTCAGGCCAATTTCGGGAACCAGGAGTAGAATTTGTCGACCTTCATTTAAATGTCCGGCTATAAGATTGAGATAGATCTCAGTCTTGCCACTTCCGGTGACTCCCATGAGCAAAAAGGCCCTGTATCCGTTGGGGTGCTTTTTAATAGTGTTAAGCACTAAACGTTGGTCTGTGGTCAGTTTTGGTCCCTTTCCTCTGTTAATGGGCTTGGGTGGTTCTTTAGGGGCCGGTGATGGTTTGGCCGGAAGTTCCAAAGAGCGCCCTTTGCGCAGGAGCGTTGGTAGCGCGTGGGTCAATACTTCGCCTATCGGATGCTGGTAGTATTCGGCTGCCCACAGTAGATTGTTAAAGAGCTCCTGAGCAATTACTGGTTCAGGATCGATGCGCTCAAGAATGGTTTTTAGTCGTCTGCCCTCCACGGGGCTTTCCTCGGGATATCCTAAAACGATACCTACCTTTTCATCTCTCCCAAAAGGAACTCGAACTCTGCAGCCCAGGGGCGGGGGCATATCTGGACCAGGCCAATGGTAATCAAAGCCGCCAGCCAGAGGTACTGGTATGGCTACTCGGACGAGTTGCTGTAATGGGCTCATAGAATCATGTTTGTTCAGTTCATTGCCCTCAAGAGCGTTATCCAAAGATTGGAGTGAAATTTTTCTTCTTGCCCTATGGTTATTTATATTTGTGGAAAGTTCTTTATAGACTGAGACTTGCCTACTGTCCAAATAACCTGCTCTACAAAAATGGTCTGATTAGATTCTTTGCAATTGCATTGCCGGTTGTGGGGCGCGTTCCCGGTGTTTACAATACGGACCGCGATACATTTGCAGGCCATTGTCAGTACGAAGACTTCCTTGGGTGCGCATGCGTACCTAAGTGAACGCTAAACAACCAATAGAGGAAGGCGTAATGCACATTGGGTGCCCGAGCGAACTGCATCCCGGAGAAAATCGCGTCGCGATGACTCCGACCAACGTAAAGAAATTAGTGCGAGCAGGCGCTGAAATCCTGGTCGAAGAAGGTTCAGGCGTCAATTCTGGATTTTCCGATCAGGAGTACAAAGACGTTGGTGCTCAGGTTTTAGTAGACCGCAATGAAATATTGTCACGGTCTGATGTCATCCTTCGGTTGCGCAAACCGGACATCGGGGAGATTGATCGGCTTAAGAAAGGCTGCATACACATCAGCTACCTTGACCCATTCAACGAACCGGAACTTATCGAAGCTTTTCGCAAACAAGAAATTACCGCAATAAGCATGGAGATGATTCCAAGGACAACACGTTCGCAGAAGATGGATGCACAGAGTTCTCAAGCAAATTTGGCTGGATATGTTGTGGTGCTTTTGGCTGCAGCCAAACTGCCCCGTATTTTTCCTATGATGATGACCCCGGCTGGGACTCTCAAACCCGCTAATGTGTTTGTAATTGGAGTTGGCGTGGCTGGGCTGCAGGCCATCGCGACAGCAAAGCGGCTCGGCGCCAAGGTGACCGGATTCGATACAAGGGCGGTTGTAGCTGAACAGGTGCAATCGCTCGGCGCCAAATTCCTAGAAATCGATCTAGGAGAAACTGGACAAACCAAAGATGGTTACGCTGTCCAGTTAACTGATCAGCAACTAGAGCTGCAAAAAGAAGGACAGAAGAAACAAATCTCCACGTCTGATGTGGTGATAACCACCGCCCAGGTTTTTGGACGCAAGCCTCCGACATTGGTTACCCGAGATATGATCGATGGGATGCGAGCAGGGAGCGTGATAGTCGATATGGCTGCCGAAACTGGTGGAAATGTTGAGGGCTCGGTGCCTGGAGAAACGGTGGTCATTAATGGTGTGACAGTCATTGGCAACGGCAACTGGGCCAACGTAAGCGCCCACGACGCTAGTCATATGTATTCATCTAACCTGTTCAATCTGGTCGATGAATTCTGGGATCCAGAAACCAATGCAGTAATCCTTAATTTTGAGGATGATATTCTCCAAGGCTGCATCGTCACACATCAAGGCATGATCGTTAATGAAACCATAAAACGGTTAGATCGGTAAGGAGGCAGACTTGGAACCCGTTTATTTTACCTTTATTTTGATGTTAGCCATCTTGTTAGGATTCGAGCTGATCAGCAAAGTACCAGCGACGTTGCATACTCCTTTGATGTCGGGATCGAACGCGATTTCCGGTATCACGTTGGTAGGAGCGGTGACGTCAGCTGGCGCCGGCTCGGACTTGATAGCTACAATCTTAGGCACCAGCGCAGTCATTTTTGCTGCGATTAATGTGGTTGGGGGTTACTTAGTTACTGATCGAATGCTCGGGATGTTTAAGAAGAAAGAAAGCGCGAACGACAAATGAACGGCTTAGCACTCATTAATCTAAGTTATGTTTTTGCGGCAGTACTTTTCATTTTAGGTTTGAAAATGCTGAGCTCGCCTGCGACGGCGCGGCGCGGGAATCTATTTTCTTCTCTTGGGATGCTGATTGCCATTGTTGCAACATTGCTCGGAGAGGGCATTGTCGAATTCCAGTGGATTGCGTTGGGTTTTATAGTTGGAGGAATGGTTGGCGCTTTGGCAGCACGCCTTATAGCAATGACAGCCATGCCGGAGATGGTGGCATTGTTCAATGGTTTCGGTGGTCTCGCCAGTCTGTTGGTAGGGAGTTCAGCACTTTATCTAACGCCTGTTGAATCTGGTTTCACCCTTGCGACCATTGCCCTCGCAATTTTGATTGGTGGGCTAACTTTTACAGGAAGCGTAATAGCTTGGGGCAAGCTAAGCGAAATCATCAGTGGTAGGCCAGTGCTTTTCTCCGGTCAGCGGATTGTTAACGGACTCTTGCTGGTTGTTATAGTCGGGGCAACAGTTTTGTTTTGCCTGAATCCAAGTAACGCGGACTATCTGTATGTCGTTATTGGTCTGTCTTTCTTACTCGGGGTTATGGTAGTCATACCGATTGGCGGTGCCGACATGCCAGTGGTCATTTCATTGCTCAATAGCTATTCGGGTCTTGCCGCATGTGCGGCGGGTTTTGCTATTAACAATATTATCTTGATCGTCGCGGGCTCCCTAGTCGGTGCAAGCGGCATCATCCTTACCAACATAATGTGCAAGGCAATGAACCGCTCTCTAGGAAATGTCCTTTTCAGTGGCTTTGGTGCGGCTGCGGGCAGTGATACGACCATCGAAGGTGAAGTGAAGGCAATGTCACCGGAAGACGCCTTTTATGTTTTGGAAGCGGCTTCAAGCGTGGTCATTGTGCCGGGATATGGTATGGCGGTTGCTCAGGCACAGCATGTGGTAAAGGAACTCCAGGAATTATTAGAAGCAAATGATGCGGAGGTGGTCTACGCTGTCCACCCTGTTGCTGGGCGAATGCCTGGTCACATGAATGTGCTTCTAGCGGAAGCCGATGTTCCTTATGAGTTGCTGCTAGAGATGGATGCAGTGAACCCGCGTATGGAAACCTTTGATGTGGCCATTGTGCTTGGTGCCAATGATGTGGTTAATTCTGCGGCACGGGAGATTGAGGATAGTCCTATTTATGGCATGCCTATAATTAATGTTGATTATGCTCGTACTGTCTTTGTGTTGAAACGTTCAATGGCATCGGGTTTTGCTGGTGTAGATAATCCGCTCTTTTTCAAAGAAAACACTCGGATGATATTTGGGGACGGCAAAGAAACCATAAGCCAAATTATTAGAGAATTTTCTAACTGATTTTAAGTTTCCCCTGGATCCCCTCAGCGTTCTCTTTTTAGGGTTATCGCCACAAACTATTGAATCATTTTAACATCTTCGGTGATACTTATTTGCCTCAACTACGGACCGTGATAGAACGATTGATGCATCAACTTTAGATGTTCAAGTGGTAGGGGGTTGATAAGGCCTGATGTGGCCTTCCTTCAGCCGCGCAATGTAGTCATGGTAAGCACGCAACGCCTGATGGCCAAATACCCAGATGATGGGTACATTAGCGAATAACATAACGCCAGTGCCAATGCTGGTTACGTTATCAAGGTCTGCGTCTGATTCAATAAAACCCAAGGTGGCTACTATGATTAGCGCGCAATAAATTAGCCTGTATGCAAGTACCATACGCTCACCCAGAAGGTAGACAATTCCCTGCTCCCCGTAATAACTCCAAGATATCATCGTAGAAACTGCAAAGAGCCAAACTGCCAATGTAATTAACCATTTACCTAAACCAGGCACAACGGAATCAAAGGCTTTCGCAGTGAGAGTTGCCCCCACGTAGCTAGCATACAGGTTCGCATCAATAGGGCGAGGGACTGATTCGCTTTTAAAGCTTTCCCAATCGATTTGAAGTTCGCCGGCTATATCTACAAATTCTCCGCTGAGTCGATGTAGCTGATTTCCTGATTGTGGATTAGGGTCGGCGCTCACAATTGTGAAAACGCGGTCACCACTTGTCCAGTTGCCTTCGACGCGTTGCGGTACCTCAGACGTATGGAGGGTCCACTGCGACGTACCTGATTGAACGATTGACGGTATCTCCACGAAGCTTGCCTCAGGTGCACGGTTCCAAATTCCTGTAGATAGAATAACTAATGCCGTGAAAGTGCAAACGACGATCGTGTCGATGAATGGTTCGAGCCCTGCTACCAAGGCTTCCCTGATCGGTTCGCTTGTTTTCGCTGCTGAGTGCGCGATGGGCGACGATCCCTGTCCCGCCTCGTTGGAAAATAAAGCCCGTTTCATTCCAAATAGGAAAGCATAGCCTGCGGTACCGCCAATGAAGGCGCCGGTCATTTGCTGAGGAAAAAAGGCGGACTTGAAAATAAGAATAATCATACTGGGAATAGCTGATGCATGAACAATTAATATATAAGCGCCAGCTATCATGTACAAAGCGACCATGAAGGGCACTAGCCGACCTGCCACTGCACCAATCCTTTTGATTCCTCCGATGATGACCATTCCAACTAGCAATGCGAGCACAATTCCTGCTAACACACTGGGAATTCCAAAATATTCTTCAGTGATTGTGCCAACGTTCCAGGCTTGGAACATATTTCCGCCAGTTACCGCGGATACCAGTAATGTCAGGCAGAAGATAGCTCCGATACATTTGCCCAGGGGAGCTAACCTGGGATGCATATTTGCAAGTCCTTTGCTCACTACCCACATCGGACCACCATGTGGATTTTGCGGATCATCAGTGTTGCGGTACAGCATGGAAAGGCCCACTTCCGTAAGTTTGATAGCCATTCCAAAGAAGCCGACAACCCACATCCAGAAGATGGCCCCTGGCCCACCTAATGAGATGGCGAGCGCTACGCCACCAATGTTGCCTAGCCCTACTGTGGCAGAGAGCGCAGCAGACAGGGCCTGAAAGTGGCTAATTGCCCCGGGATCTTTGGCATTATCATAGGTACCGCGCAAGATGCGTACACCATGTGTTAGTGCTCGGTATTGGCAAAATCTGCTCTTGATGGTAAGTACAATCCCCGTTACTAGCAGTAAACCAAGCACACTGTTGTGCCACAGAATTTGATTGATAAAGATAAAGGCTTCCATTATTTATTCCGATGCAACTTATGGGCTTTCCAGTATTGCCGTTACCCCCATGCCGCCGGCGGTGCATACTGAGGCAAGTCCACGTCCGGTTCGGGTCTGGTGCAAAAGTTTCGCTAGGCTAGACACAATTCGGGTTCCGGTCGCAGCAAAGGGATGTCCAATGGCAACACTCCCCCCTTTTGTATTTAATTTTTTTAAATCGATCGACCCGAGCGCATGCTCTCTTCCTAAAGAGTTACGGCAAAATTCCTCGGATTCCCAGGCTTTTAAACAGGCGAGTGTCTGTGCTGCGAAGGCCTCATGGATTTCGTAGAAATCAAAGTCCTGCAGGCTAAGCTCCGCGTCTTTTAGCATATCGGATACTGCATAGGCGGGAGCCATGAGCAACCCTTCTTTATTAACGAAATCTACCGCACTTACTTTCGCGTAAGTGAGGAAGGCGAGGACAGGCAGACCTCTCTGTCTAGCCCACTTTTCTGAAGCTAGCAGTACCGCAGACGCGCCGTCTGTGAGTGGCGTACTGTTGCCAGCAGTCATTGTTCCTGCCTTTGTTCGGTCGAAAACAGGTTTAAGTTTTGCTAATTGTTCAGGATTTGTGTCCGGCCGGATATTGTTGTCCCGAGTGATACCTTGGTACTCCACCACGAGGTCATCATAAAAACCCTCTTCGTAGGCTCTACTTGCATTTAGGTGGCTTGCAAGTGCTAGCTCGTCCTGATTTTCTCTAGAAATTTTCCACTGTTTTGCTGTGAGCTCCATGCTTTCACCCATGGATAGTTTGGTTCGGGGCTCAACGACGTTGGGGAACTGGGGTTTAAAATGTCGAGGCCGTAATTTAAGCCAAGGCATAATTTTTTGTGTAAGGGAGCGTCCCGATGCGCTCTCAAGAAGGAGCGCGCGATATGCATCTGGATAGACTATGGGGATATCGCTTACGGTATCGCTCCCGCCAGCGATTCCTACCTCCATTAGACCAGTTGAGATTTTACTCGCTATTAAAATGGTCGCTGAGAGACTTGTGCCACAGGCGCGTTGCAGGTCAAAGGCCGGGGTCTCCGCTGCAAGCCCAGAGGACAATACGCTCTCACGTGCGAAATTCCAGTCTCGGGAATGCTTGATGACCGCACCTAGGGAAACGTCATCAAGTTTTGAGCCCTTCAAATCGAAGTTATTGACTAGGGTCCGGAGTACCGCACTCATCATGTCTAGGTTGGAACAAGAGCTGTATTTGGTATAAGACCGACAAAAGGGAATCCGGGTTCCGCCTAAAATCGCTACGCGTCTTGCTGGTTGGTTACGCATACCATTCTTCTCCTTTGTCGAAAGCCCCTCGTATGAAAAGCTGATCGTTTTGCTATTTAACACCTTTCCGCCACGATATCGTACCGTGGAAGAGCACAAAAACGGATCTTGGAATGTATTCTGTTGCACACAGGCTGAGCAAGCAAAGCTTACAATCAAAACGAGTCTCGGATGTTAGGTACAATGGCCGACAGGGTTTTGAATAGATAAATATATGATTAATAAAGATAATCTGCTATCATATGGGAGAAAAGATAGTTGACGTGGGCTTCTATCCCTTCTTATAGTGGCCCTATAAAATAGCAAAATAAAGTCCGGCGGTCATCCAGCCGCTGATGGGCGAGCCGGGCCCTGCTTAGATTCGGCAACACAGCCGTTAAAACTGTTAGGGTATATTCGGGAGGAGCGAAGCATTGAGATGCTTCGCCAAAGGGGGTGTTATGATTTTTTATCAAGAACAATTTTATAAGTTGTCTTTTTCTTGGTTACATTTTTTCCGAATTGAGTTGGTTTAGCGTGGTAACGCAATGATTTTTCCCGGTTACCAAGGCCTGCCGCCAGCACATGGTTTGTATCGCCCAGATCAGGAGCGAGACAGTTGTGGTGTCGGGTTTGTGGCAAATATAAAGGGCGAGCGTTCCCATCAGATCGTTCGTGATGCAGATAGTTTGCTCGGTCGAATGGATCATCGTGGCGCGCGCGGGTCTGAAATGCACACCGGTGATGGGGCAGGTATTTTGACGGCGCTCCCCCACGAGTTTCTTGCCAGAGTAGTTGAGGATGATTTGGGTAAATCGCTTCCGGAGCCTGGAAAGTTTGGCGCTGGCATCGTCTTTTTGCCTACGGATGATAGTCAACGTGACAGGTGTAAGCGCGCCGTGAAAACAATATGCGCAGAAGAGGGTCAGAAGCTGGTGGGATGGCGACTCGTGCCAACAGAGGCTGAGTTAGCGGGCCTAGGGCCTACTGCCCGCGATGCAGCACCCCACATTGAGCAAGTTTTCATTGAAGCTAGTGAGGGCTTAGAGGGAGAAGTCTTTGAGCGAAAACTCTATCTGATACGTAAGCGCGCAACGCGACTCTTGCGAAACGATGAGCAAATGGATCAAGCAAATCTATTCTATGTATGTAGCCTGTCCACCAAGGTGATGATTTATAAAGGCATGCTGACATGTGGCCAGTTAATGACTTTTTTTCCTGATCTGACGGCGGAGGATTATAAGACGCATTTGGCAATGGTTCATTCGCGTTTCTCTACCAATACCTTTCCTAGCTGGGATCGTGCACAGCCTAACCGGTTCATGTGTCACAACGGTGAAATCAACACCTTACGAGGAAATATCAATTGGATGAGGGCTAGGGAAGGCGTTGTCGAGAGCAATTTGTTTGGAGAGTCAATACAAGGACTTTTCCCCGTTGTTGAGCCGGATTGTTCTGATTCGGGAAACTTTGACAATGTTCTAGAGTTTCTCCTGATGACGGGAAGAACGCTCCAGGAGTCGGTCATGATGATGATTCCTGAAGCGTGGCAGAAAAATGAGCTCATGGATGCTCAGAAACGAGCCTTCTATGAATTTCATTCCTGTGTTTTGGAGCCATGGGATGGCCCAGCGTCAATTGCCTTCACGGACGGGCATTACATTGGTGCGGTGCTGGATCGTAATGGGTTGCGACCCAGTCGCTACTACCTCACCCATGATGATCGGGTGATTATGGCTAGTGAGGTAGGTGTGCTTGCCGTTGAACCCACGATGGTGAAGGCGAAAGGACGACTCGAGCCAGGGAAAATGTTTCTCGTGGACTTCGAGCAAGGCAGACTTGTGCCGGATGGGGAGCTAAAGGAAGAATTCGCCAGTCGGTTAAATTATGCCAAATGGCTGAAGTTGCAGAGAATCACACTCAAAGACGTAAAAGCTCCCAAAAATGTTCCGCACTTGGACGAAGAGACGCTGCTCGCTCGGATGAGATCTTTTGGTTATACCGTTGAGACTATGCAATTCATGCTGCGCCCGCTCATCAAGGAGCTGCGGGATCCGGTCGGTTCGATGGGCAATGACTCGGCCTTAGCATGCCTGAGTGATGAGCCGCGGATGCTCTACGATTACTTTAAGCAGTTGTTCGCACAAGTTACAAATCCGCCGATCGATTCTATTCGGGAAGAAATCATTATGTCGCTCGAATGCTACATTGGCCCGGAGAAAAATCTGCTTGATACCACTGAGCAACATTGCCATCGTTTGCGTTTACGGCATCCGATTCTCACAAATGATGAAATGGAAAAAATCAAATGCTTAGACCATCGTGGGTGGCGTTCGAAAACAATTGATATTACGTTTGATAGGAGCAAAGTTCCCGGTGCACTGGTGGGCACCTTGGGTAGCATTTGTACGCAGGCGGAACAGGCAATTGACGATGGCTACAGCATCATAGTGCTATCCGATCGGGGGATTAATGAAGATAGCGTGCCGGTGAGTGCCCTCGCGGCTTGTGGCGCCGTGCACCATCACCTAGTGAAATGTGCCAAGCGCACGAGAATTGGAATCGTCGTGGAGACTGGCGAGGCTAGGGAGGTGCATCACCATTGTCTATTGGTGGGTTATGGGGCGGATGCAATTAACCCCTACTTGGCTTTTGAGGCGTTGTGGAAAACGAGGAGGGACGGTTTATTGGATCCAAAAGCCCATGCTGATGATGCGAGTGTTGTCAGGTCTTACCGGAAAGGTGTAGCCAAAGGTATGCTGAAGGTGATGGCAAAAATGGGCATTTCTACACTTCAGTCTTATAAGGGGGCACAAATTTTTGAATCGGTTGGGCTTGCCGATGAGGTTATAGATCGATGCTTTGTAGGTACAGCTAGCCGTTTGCAGGGTGTGCATTTTGACGTCTTAGAGGAAGAGCTACTAAGGAGACATGCATTGGGGTACTCAGGAGTCTTAGACGATTCTTTGTCTGAGAACTTGCCTAATCCAGGAGAGTTCCACTGGCGTAGTGCCGGTGAGCGCCATGCATGGGACCCTACGGTGATCTCCAATCTACAGTTAGCTGCGCGAACCAAAGGGAATGCCGCTTACGAGCAATTCGCCGACCACGCTAATGATCATGCAAGGGCGAATTGCACCTTGAGGGGTTTGTTGTGCTTTAAATCAAGTACCGCTGATGCCATTCCTCTTAAGAAGGTGGAGCCAGCCAGTGAGATTGTTAAAAGATTTTGCACGGGCGCAATGAGTTTTGGATCCATTTCGGCGGAGGCTCACGAGACGCTTGCCGTGGCAATGAATCGTGTGGGGGGCAGAAGTAACACGGGGGAAGGAGGAGAGGACCCAGACCGTTTTGTACCTTATCCTTCAGGAGATTCAAGGCGTTCGGCCATTAAACAAGTAGCTTCTGGTCGTTTTGGCGTGACGATTTGGTATTTAACCAATGCTGATGAGTTGCAGATCAAAATGGCACAGGGTGCAAAGCCTGGCGAGGGAGGTGAACTCCCCGGTCGTAAGGTAGATGAGATTATTGCGCGAATTCGCTACTCAACGCCGGGAGTGGGCCTGATCAGTCCACCTCCCCATCACGATATTTATTCCATAGAAGATTTAGCCCAGTTAATCTATGATTTAAAGAATTCAAATCCGTCAGCGAGGGTTAGCGTCAAGCTGGTTTCGGAGGTGGGTGTTGGTACGGTCGCAGCGGGCGTTGTTAAGGCTCATGCAGATCACATTTTGATTTCTGGTGATTCAGGAGGTACGGGCGCCTCACCGCTAACCAGTATCAAGCATGCTGGGTTGCCATGGGAGCTCGGAATTGCAGAGACTCATCAAACGTTGGTGCTGAACGATCTTCGTAGTCGCGTTGTTTTGCAGACTGATGGCGGACTGAAAACGGGACGAGACGTTGTAATTGCCGCTCTTTTAGGCGCAGAGGAAATGGGTTTCTCAACGGCGCCTTTGATCGCTATGGGTTGCATTATGATGCGCAAATGTCACTTAAACACTTGCCCCGTGGGTATTGCCACTCAGAATCCAGTGTTACGAAAAAAATTCTCGGGTCAGGCTGACCACGTCGTTAACTATCTCTTTATGGTTGCCGAAGAAACCCGTTCTCTTATGGCAAAACTCGGATTTCGCCGAATGGATGACATGATCGGACGAGTGGATGTACTAGAAACACGCGATGCCATCGATCACTGGAAAACTGATGGACTTGATCTAACGCCGATTCTTACGCCGGCTGTGAAGCTCCACAAGGGGGTTGAGGTTCGCTGTACCACTGTTCAGGATCATGGGCTTGAGCACGCTCTCGACAACAAGTTGATCGAGCTTTCCCGAGATGCAATTGATCATGGAAAAGAAGTCGAGATTGACTTGCCCATTCTGAATATCAATCGAACAGTCGGTACGATGCTCAGCCACGAAGTTGTTAAGGTCTGGGGTGAGCGAGGTTTGCCTGTTAACACAATTCGCATCAAGCTTGCTGGATCAGCTGGCCAAAGCTTTGGGGCTTTTCTGTCTAGAGGTATCACGCTCGAGCTCGAAGGCGATAGCAACGATTACGTGGGCAAAGGATTGTCAGGTGGACGGTTAATTATTTATCCACCCAAGGAAAGTACATTTGTTCCCGAGGACAACGTTTTAATAGGTAATGTGGCGCTCTACGGAGCAACCAGTGGCAGGGCATTTTTCCGGGGCCGGGCGGCAGAGCGTTTTTGTGTTCGCAACAGTGGCGCGCGCGCTGTAATTGAGGGCGTGGGAGATCACGCTTGTGAGTATATGACTGGTGGCCGCGCTGTCATTCTGGGCCCTACAGGATTAAATTTTGCGGCTGGTATGTCCGGGGGTGTTGCATATGTGTGGGATACACAAGGTCTTTTTCAGACAAAATGTAATATGGGAACTGTGGACATTGATGCGGTAGAAGATGATGAAGACATATCAGAATTGCGCGAGATGATTGAATTGCACAAACGGTACACGGATTCTCAGGTAGCTCAAAATATTCTGGATGAATGGCCGCAGATCCTTTCACAGTTTAGAAAGGTTATGCCAACAGATTACAAGCGGGTACTGGCCGAACGTAGGAAGCATGATGAGGAGATGGAGTCTAGATTGCATGAGGACGATACGGGTACTTTAGCAGGAGCCGGCCGCTGAGGCGCAGAATCGTGGGCAAGCACACTGGCTTCATGGAGTACCCGAAAAAAAACGTCCCCTATCGGGATGCTAACGAGCGCCTCAACGATTTCAACGAGATTTTCACTGAACCGGATGGAGAGCATTTAAAGCTGCAGGGGGCACGGTGCATGGATTGTGGTGTCCCGTTTTGCCAATCTGCAACGGGTTGTCCGATCGATAACCTGATCCCGGAATGGAACGACTTGATTTATCGTGGGCGTTGGCGGGAAGCTTTGGACCGCCTTCACAAGACAAACAATTTTCCTGAGTTCACTGGGCGCACCTGTCCTGCGCCTTGTGAAGGCGCGTGCGTGTTAGGGATTACTGACCCGGCGGTAACCATCAAGAATATTGAGAATGCAATCATCGACCGGGGTTTCGCCGAGGGGTGGGTAAAGCAGGAAATACCTACTACCCGTTCCGGCAAACAAATCGCTGTGATTGGTTCCGGCCCCTGTGGATTAACTGCAGCGGACCAACTGAATAAGGTTGGTCATACAGTTACCGTTTACGAACGTGCCGATCGGATAGGTGGGCTACTCTTGTATGGGATACCCAACATGAAGCTTGACAAGGCCGTGGTCTCGCGTCGTATAGAGCTTATGAGGGGTGCAGGTATTGATTTCGTAACGAATGCGGATGTGGGGAAAGAAACCGACGTAAAAAATCTTATGGGCGAGTTTGACGCGTTGCTACTGGCCACCGGTGCGACGGTTCCACGTGACTTAGTTATTCCAGGGAGAGAGCTTAAGGGCATTCACTTCGCCATGGAATTTCTCACTGAAAATACACGAAGCCTCCTGAACAGTGAATTAAAGGATGAGCTATACATAAATGCGAAGGACAAAAAAGTCATTGTCATTGGTGGCGGAGATACGGGCGCTGATTGTATTGGGACCGCATTGCGGCATGGTTGCAATAGCGTTGTGAATTTTGAGTTGCTCTCTGAGCCACCAGCTGAGCGCGCGACGGATAACCCTTGGCCAGATTGGCCAAAAATTTTCCGGACCGAGTACAGCCATTCAGAAGCAAAGGCGCGGTTTGGTTCCGACCCGCGTAACTACAGTGTTGTGACAAAGGCATTCCTTGATGACGGGGCCGGGAACATTGGAGGTTTAAGTACTGTCCGAGTGGATTGGAGCCACAAAGGTGGCCAGCAGGAATTAGTCGAAATTCCAGGAAGTGAAGAACATTGGGAAGCAGATCTTGTTTTGCTGGCGATGGGATTTTTGGGCCCCGAGGGCTATCTACCTGAAGCCATTGGAGTGGAGTTGGATAACCGCTCGAACTACCGGGCAAAGCATGGGGATTTTCAGACCACGGTACCGGGGGTATTCGCTGCGGGGGATTGTCGACGTGGCCAATCGCTTGTGGTCTGGGCAATCAATGAGGGGCGTGGAGCTGCCCGGGCTATGGATGAATATTTAAGTGGTCACAGTACATTACCCGCTCCTGGTATGACTATGGGAACAGCAGCAAATCTGTGAAGAAGGGCGTACTTCTGAGTTCCACCCTTAGTGTCGTAGATCCCGGAAAGGCTTTGCCGGGACGCAACTCAGCGCTTCAGGTGCAAGCTGAGCATGCCGTGCATGGCCGGACTATCAAGCCACCGTTCCCAAAGGACTGCGAAACTGGGGTATTTGCTATGGGTTGTTTCTGGGGCGCAGAGCGACGCTTCTGGGAACTTGATGGTATTTATTCAACAGCGGCTGGATACGCTGGGGGCTACACACCCAACCCGACCTATGAGGAAGTTTGCAGCGGCCTCACGGGGCATACCGAGGTGGTATTGGTGGCCTACGACCCCAAAGAGATACCCTACGAAACTCTATTAAGGATTTTTTGGGAAGCCCATGATCCTACGCAGGGCATGGCCCAGGGAGGAGACAGGGGAACGCAGTATCGTTCTGCCGTATATACGCGCAGGAGGGAACAAGAACAATTGGCTCTGGTTAGTCGGGATCATTATCAAGCACAGTTAAATAGGGCAGGTCACCGGCGGATCACTACGGAAATTTCTGAGGCACCAACGTTTTTCTACGCTGAAAATTATCATCAACAATATCTTGCCAAGAATCCCTATGGCTACTGTGGCTTGGGAGGCACCGGCATCACATACGATCCAGCTGCCTAATTTTTTGTAAAAACTAACTGGACGTAGCTGGCAGGTAAATCTTGAAAATCACACCGCTACCGTCGGGAAGATTATCTGCCCGGCGCCTACCCTCATGAAATTCAACGATCAGGTTTACAATATATAGGCCCAGCCCTAGATGTTCGCCTTCCCTGTTACCTTCCCGCACTGAAACCAAAGAATCAAAAAGCTTGTCATGCATAGTTTGTGGAAGGGTGGGGCCTTGATTGCTGATTGAGATACAAAGTTCTTTGTCGGTCCTTTTGAGTTCCACTCCGATTTTGCTGCCCGGCGGGCTGAAATCGACCGCGTTATTAACTAGCTTGTCGAGCATCTGTAACATTAAATCCGGCGATCCTAGTATCGTTGCAGCTGATAATGTGCATTGCCATTCGAACATGCGATCTGCATGAGTATCCCGGTACGTTCTTACAGCACCCTCGAGAAGCTGTTTCAAGTCAACTACTTCTTTTGGCTCGTCTTCGATAGTCCGCTCCACTTGATTGGCTTCGGCCATGCGATTGAGAATATTTTCGAGGTGTTCGGTGCCGCGCCTGAGACGTTTTAGGTAAGGTAACTGTGAGTTGCTGGCCGGTTCGTGTTCTAGATTTTCCAAAGATGTAAATATTGTACTGAGCGGCGTGCGCAGCTCATGGACGAGTGTTCTTTTTAGAGTACGCAAATATTCCGTGTAATCGTGCAAGTTCTCTAAAACAGTATTAAAACTACGAGCCAAGCCTCCGATTTCATCATGTGCTTTGCGGCCGGGCATATCGAACGCGATCTCGCCTTCGGGACTTAGCACTGTTTCAGCAGCGCTAGCCAGCCGGCGGATTCTTCCAGCCAGACGGGCACTGTAACTCGCGAGAAAGACAACAATGATCAGGCTTATCAATAAAGTTAGGCCCATGAAACGCACTAATTCTGCATCGGCCAGTGTTAGATACTCACTCCCCTGTTCAAGGATCACTGCGCCCCGAATGCCCGTGCCATCTGTGGCATTAATAGGAGCGGCCGCTGCCAAGATGGCGCTGCTATTTGTCTCGCGCCTGTACCAGGCTACCGATTGTTGGCCCTCAAGTACTTTACGGAGGGCCTCATCCGCTATATGTCCCGGGGGATCTTCCATGTTCCGGTAGGATGAATCGCCGCGACGGAGAATCCAACCCACAATCAGTTCCGGGAGCGGTGGTTCTCCGGATATGATGTCTGCGATGGTTGCCGGCTGTCCTTCGTCAAACGATACCCATCCATTGCGGTCCACGAATCTCAGGCGTCTATCAGGCCTCCCAAACCGGTTGGTAGCCAGATCATGCAGGTCCGCGGGCTGATGGAGAAAGCGAGGGATATCATTTTTTTTAAAATCCTCTTTTTTTCCCGGGGACCATCCAAGGAGGTCATACTTCATGTCTGGAGTTGATTCTGCCCCTGGATCTACTTCAATAACCGATAGGCCCAGAGTTTCTCCCACCTCATCAAGAGGAACCTGCAGCTCGAGCGAGTAACCTTTTTGTGTTTGCCTGAAATATCCGCGCGAATTTTGCCTGTATTGAATGCGTGGTGCGAAATTGCCTGGGGTTGTGTAATGTGGAATCACCGTACCTTCAGCAGCGCTAGTACTGAACACCAGAAACCGATTCAGTGCGCCGAGGTGTAAAACAACCCGGTCGCCACTTGTCTCTGTCTGGGGATTCTCAAGAACCTGCTGAAGGTCCATAACGTCGAAAAAGAGATAGAGGTTACGATTTGTTGTGCCGGCCCAATACTGGTGCTCTTCGACTAAGGTGGTCCCAAAATTTATGTCCGGAACCCAGTCATCCCGTCGACCATCAATTGCCGGTGTTGATGATAGAGGGTGGGCATATATTGTTTGACGGTCAGATTCAGAGTTCCCGGGTGTTTGGGTTTCGGAGGGAAGTCCAGCCAGGGAAAATTCGGGGTTTGTTGCAAGTGCTTGGGCTATCCTTTTCGCGTCTGCAAGCACAGAGTGCTCCAAGCCGCTACGAAGCACGCCCTCCATTTGTTGGATGTACAGGTAATTGATCCAAGGAATTATGAGGACGAACAGGCCACCGCATAAGAACTTGAAACGCAACGACATGTGTTTATCCGGATATCCAGCGATACCCACGGCCATAGACAGTTTGAATAGCATCGAAGTCTTGATCTACAGTGGTGAAACGCGCACGCACGCGTTTTATCTGCTGCGTGACTGATGCATCTTCCAGAACTACATTTCGGTCTCTGTTATCCCAGCGTGGATCAGCGTTAACCGGCGCATTCATGAGCTCGCTGCGACTAAAAGGACGCCCCGGTTGACTCGCCAGTAATTGAACTATCCAGAACTCTGTTAAATTGAGTTCTACGGGCTTTCCTTTCCATTCTGTTTCTATTCGAATAGGGTCCAGTTTCAATGAACCTTCATTGAGTATTCTTTCTTGATCTGCTCGCGGATTTTTTAGTGCCTCTGTCCTGCGAAGTAAGACCCGGATCCTAATCATTATAAGATCGAGGCTCGTACTCTTGGTTACATAATCATCGGCTCCCCTGGTAAGGCCAGCTGCTTGGTTGATCTCACCTTCTTTAGCCGTCAGGATCATGATCGGTAGCGTTTCAGAACGAGACCGAAGCTCTGAGCAGAGATCAAGTCCGTCCATTCCTTCGCCTAGATTTATGTCGATAATGACCAGGTCTGGAAGTTTATTCTGAAACGCCTCTAGGGCTTTCTCTCCGCTGTCGTAGCCCCGACTCTTATAGCCGTCTCGGCGTAGTGCGTCGACATAATTGTTTTGCACATCCGTTTGGTCTTCAACAATAGCAACGAGCTTTCCCGGCATACCCTAGAGTGTACACCCTGCAAGGAGCCACGACCGTACGCCCCACTTACCCCATGAGACCCTTAAGTTTATTAATGGCATTTGCTTCGATTTGACGAATGCGCTCAGCAGAAACCTGGTACTCAGATGCTAGCTCGTGCAGGGTGGATTTTTTTTCACCAAGCCAGCGTTGTCTAACAATATCTTGGCTGCGCTCATCCAGTCCGCCCAAAGCGTGTGTCAAACGTTCGTGAGAGTCCCTCTGCCAGTCATGTCGCTCTACTGCTTCAGCCGGATCGCTGTTAGGGCTAGGTAAATAGGCGGATGGTGCGAATTCCTCGTCTTCACATGGGGAAGGATCAAAAGAGAGGTCGCGACCCGCCAGACGTTGCTCCATCCGAGTAACCTCTTGGGCACTAACACCAAGGTCTTGGGCGACAGCTGCGGTTTCAGCCGCAGACAGCCAGCCTAAGTGCTTCTTCGCGCCACGTAGATTAAAAAAAAGTTTCCTCTGGGCTTTGGTTGTTGCTACCTTCACCTGGCGCCAATTTTTTAAAACAAATTCGTGTATCTCTGCCCGAATCCAGTGAACCGCGAACGACACGAGCCGAACTCCAACAGTAGGATCAAAGCGCTTCACTGCCTTCATAAGGCCAACATTGCCTTCCTGCACTAGGTCGCTCAGCTGTAGTCCGTAACCGGAATAACCCCGCGCAATGTGGACAACAAAGCGCAGATGCGACAGAACTAGGCGTTGCGCAGCTTCTAGGTCGCCGTTTTTCTGAAGTTGGGTAGCAAGCTTGGATTCTTCCTCTGCGCTCAGGATGGGAATAGCGCCCGCGGCCTGGATGTAGCTATCCAGACTTCCAATCGGGCCGGAAAGAACGGCCTCGTTATCTTTAAGAGCTACTATATTCGTCACAAGCTGTTATCCCTTACGAAGATACAATATTAGCACTCTACAATATAGAGTGCTAATTACTGGTCTTTTTTCTAGGAAATTCAACATATTTTCATTGATAAATTAGGTGTTATGTAGGTTCAAAGGCGCGCAAATGACGCACCGCAGCCAACCCAGCTCCGGCCCATCCTAGGGTCGCACCAGCCCCTAATAGTAGCGCTGTTTCAGGAAGCGTGAGTCCACTGATTTGATAATTAGAGCCGTACAGCGCTGCCAGGGAATTAGCTGGATTCCCTAGGAGCAATAAGGAAAGAGCGATCAAGCACCCTGCCATCAGCCCCCCAAGGAGGCCGTACAAGAAACCCAGGTAAAGAAAGGGGCGCCTGACAAACCCATCACTTCCGCCAACTAGTTTCACAACCTCAATCTCCTCACGCCGGCCGCCGATTTCTAGGCGAATAGTATTTCCTATCACCAATATGACTGTTAGGCCGAGTAGGGCGGTAGCAAGATCAACTAAGCGCCGAGTCAATTCCAGAATCCCCCGCAATCTTTCCACCCAATCTGTATCCAGTTGTACGAAAGCTGTTTGAGCCAGTGACTCCAGTGCATTGACCAGCTCTTCTACGTTACCTTCGATGCCACCGGCAGGCCTTACTATAAGAGAGTGGGGAAGGGGGTTTTCTTCTAGGGCCTCTAGAGCTGCACCAAGGCCTGAGTGGGTGCGAAATTCCTCTAGTGCTTGATTGCTACTTATTAGCTGCACTTGACTAACGTCGTTTCTTAACTCCACTTCAACTGCCAAACGCCTAGCTTCAAATTCATCGACGTCCATTTTCAGATAGACCGACAAATCAGTTGTCCCTTCCCAGGTATCGCTCAGGAGTTCAGCATTAGTCAGGAGTACACGCAATCCAGCGGGTAATGCTAGAGCAATGGCGATCACGGAAATCGTCATTAGACTGCTCAGTGGTTGTCGCGATAGACGTCCGAATGCCCCCAGAAAATTCTGGAGGTGGATGGACCCATAATGAATAAGAAATTTAATCATACTTGAGTGACTATCCCCAGGGAATCATCG
>CAJWKT010000002.1 GCA_913041665.1 uncultured Gammaproteobacteria bacterium
CCACCGCCATCCCCTTCCGGCACTGCCACAACCGGTCCGGATTCTATTTGTACAGGTATCTCGGGATCCGTTGAAATTAATATAAAGGCCAACACCGCAACGCCGGCTGCTATAGCTGAGCCGAGCGACCAATGCCGCAATAATTTGGATTCTATACGATCATCCCGCTGCACTTCAGTGAGAATTTTCGTCCACACTTCCGGTGGCGGCTGCAACTCGGGCAACTCCTGTAGTGCCTTCCGAGCAGCCCTTAGCCGTTCAAGCTCTTCTAGGGACTCGGGATCAGCCAATACCTGTGAATGCATATCAGCATCTACGGGCTCACCATCGCGTATTGTTAAGAGGTCTTCAGTGCAGGTTCGCATACTATCTTTCCATTCTCAGTAAAATCATCTTCCAGGAGTGCCCGCAAACGTTTATGGGCCCGGGCCAGCCGGGACTTTGAAAAACTGGGGGTATAACCCATCATTCGAGCAATCTCCTTGTGTGTGTAGCCCTCTACATCGTGTAACCAGACTACTGCCCTGGTCGTTTCAGAAAGTTCGGCGAGAGCGCCCTCCAAAACCATCTGTTGTTCAACTTGGTCCCCGCTGACACTGGGGCACCTTTGTGCCGACAGATCGGCATCTACTCGCTTAGACGACCAACCTGAGCGTAGATGTTGCAGGCATTTGTTCACTGCAATCCGCCTGATCCAAAAACCAATCTCCGACTCACCCCGAAAACTCCCTGCCTTTTGAAGCACCTCAACGAAAGTCTCCTGGAGGACATCTTCTGCTGTAACCGCTGAGGCTAATATTCTCCGGGCTACTGTGTACACCATAGGCGCGAATACCTCATAGAGACGCGCTTGAGCCTCGGCATCTCCCTGTTGGGCACCCGCTACGACTGCGGGATCCACTTGTGGCATCCAGTTTCCCATGATCTATACCTTATATAGATACTCTCAAAATTAAAAAGGTTGCATACCTTTCAGATATGGAAACAATTTCTTGCCTTATACTAGCGCATCCCTAACTGCCGGGATGGCGGAATTGGTAGACGCGCCGGACTCAAAATCCGGTTCTGGCAACAGAGTGAGAGTTCAAGTCTCTCTCCCGGCACCACGGATCAACTGTAGCTCCCTGCCTCTCAATCAGCCATAGCACAGACTCCAAAGGCATCGAAAGGTCAATTAGGAGTTATTCCTTCGCTATCTGTTAACCAGCTCTAGAAAGACATCATGACTTTCAGTAGATCCGTGAATGGGTACGTGCATATCTACTTCTAGCCCCAACCGTTCAATGTTTTGGGCCAGCGTGATCATCCTTGGATCTGGATTACTCATGGCCGGTGCACCTGGTGGTGGTGGAGAGTAAAGATCTGCATTCACAAGAATTTTCTCTTTTGGGAGATAAGTAATCACCATGTTCTGTGCGTGACTTAGGCCCTGAATCGGGTAAATTTCCATGACCCGTACACCGTCACTCACCACGTATTTCTGGTTGATGGTTTCAATTGGAGCTGGCCGCCGGCTTGTTGCAAACATTGGATAGAACATAGCCAGACGGTCCGGACTCAAGGAGCGCAGTCCCGGATGAAACACAACCTCTTGATAGAAATCACGATTGCCCTGGTGGGTAACAATTGTGGCACCTTGGGATAGATATGTACGCAGTCCGCCCGAATGATCAAAGTGGTGATGTGTGTTAACAAGATAACGAATAGGCTTACTGGGAAACAATCGGGTTACCTCCCCGATCACCGCCAAAGAACGATCTTCGTTGAGTGGAGCTTCAATCACGGTTACAAAGTCATTAAACTCTACAACCACACTATGATGGGATCCACCAGTAACCCACCAAACGCCGTCTGAAAGTTCCCGGCTTTCTACGCGAACCATTGACGGCACCGCATTGCGAACCTCATCTGGTACTGTCATTGACGGGACAGTCAGGTTTACCTCAACGCCAGTTACCCTAATTTCCATTGAATTGTGGGCGGGGTTGAGTACCGGATCACCCTGATGTTCGTGTACCACAGTAGGAAACATTACGCCCCCAAAATCCTTGTACTGGGTATAACGTTGCTCAAACAACATATCTCCGTACACGGGATTGGGAATCCAAGTACTCACAATTTCCACAAGATTTTGATCATTAATGGTTCCGTTAATTCTGTATTTTCCGAGAGCCATAAAAGAAACAATCGTCGCCTTTCTTCCTCCCTGTGTCAGGCCGCCGTTGGAGGAGCCAGCTATGGTAAACGTCGTCGCCACAGACTCACTTTTTAGAGCCGCCCCGAGAAATCCATGGGGCGTTAGAAGTATGTCAAGGTGACGAAAATCAGCAACGGAAACACCATCTAAATAAGGTCGCATTTGGGCGACTGGTGCGTCACCCTGCAAGTTCCATGCGTAACCACCGCTGAGTAACTCCACAATCCTCTGTTCACCTTGAAACGGAAACCCGCCGCCACGCTCCGGATATCTACCACGCCTTCGTACCAGCTCCTCCCGAGATGATCCAGAGCCATAGTCAATTGTTCTTGTGTAATTGGTGACCTCGAACCTTGGCCAATCATCGCTCAATCCGTAACTCTGCCCCACATTAGCAAACCAACCGGCACCAGAAAACTGGATGGTTTTAAGATTGGTCGCGCCCATGGTTCTGGCGGCTGCCATCAGGACATTACGGGCATCCTGAGCAACCCCGTTTCCAGACGTTAATACTAAAATTGCAATAATGGAGAAATATTTTGGTGTCATCGTCAATGTCCTCAAAATGATTGCCGTTGCAGTTCTACGCCTGCCTTCCACACTCTCAAGATATCCCGCGTTACCGTAATATCCTCAGTGGGATCCCCCCGCACAAGAACAAGATCTGCACGAAAACCGGGTTGGATCCTACCTCTATCTGACAAACCGAAAGCCTCCGCAACATTGGAGGTGGCTGTACGCAGTGCCTCAGTGGGCGAGAGTCCTGCGTCTACAAACAGTTCCAGCAGGCGGTGCAGACTCGCGCCGTGAACGATGCGGGGATTCCCAGTGAACGCGTCCGAACCCGCAAGTAATTGAACGCCTGCTCTGATGAGGCTGGTCGTGGCCTGATTTGCAATTGTGATGCTTATGCCTGGCGGGGGTGTCGGCAGCTCTTTAGTGAGTTCCCTGTAGGCCAAATCAGACAGATAAGGGACGACACGCTCGTCCTGAAGTAAAGCCTGTGGCCCTAAGCCCAGCAGGCCATCTATTGCGGTGAGTGTTGGCATAACGAACACGTTGTTTGCTGCCAGAAGCCCCGCTAGCTCGGGTTGGGCACCAGAATCTCGCCAGTGATGAACTAACCCGTCTACACCAGCGGAAATAGCGAGGCGAACATCCCCTTGACTTTCAACGTGGGCCAAAACCATTAGGCCCGCTTCATGCCCAGAATTCACCAAGGCGCGTACCGTATCCTCGCCCAATGTTGGCATCCCACTCCGCGCTGCCCTCACGCCATTCATTACAATCTTCAGATAATCAACATTTTCCTGACTTCTTTTTCTTACAAAATCGACTGCCTCCTCTACCCCAGCCACTGTGGGAATCTCAATACCAAATTCCGTTCCATGCCCACCCGGCGCTGTCGCTAATATTCCGGCGGACCGGAAATCGGCAACGTCAGTCCGAGTTGCTGCAGCTTCTCGCAGGGGAATTTCATACGGGGGAAACGTCCCCATATCGAGCACAGTCGTGATTCCAAATCTTAGCGACTCTTCTAACTGACCAATTTCCTGCGTATGAGTATGGGCATCAATCAGGCCCGGAAGCAAGGTTTCGCCTACCGCATTTATATGGGGTATATCCTCTGAGATCGAGGAGCTACCAAGGGAAGCAATACGGCCATCTCTTACGACCACATCCATATTGGTGTAAACCATTTTACCATCGAATACACGCGCATTCGTCACAACAAAAGACTGTGGAAACGCATCCCAAGAAACAACCAATAGGGAAAAAAACGTAACAACAAGAACCATGTTATATCCTATATATATCCTCTAATGCGCTGCACGGCGTGCCTGTTCCACCCTCGTACATTCAGACATTACATCTAGAAAAGTTTGATAGGCTTCCTGCCCGACTACAAACGGATGTCGGGCCCCTGTACCTCTGGTTTTGAGCAGGGATATCTTATTTTGCATTTCATCGTAGAGGGGATGGTTCTGTATTTCGACGTCTACTTTCATGTCCCAGGCATACTGGGAAAAATTCTCGATTGAATCTCTGTACTGCTTCAAGCCTTCATTGGTGATCCGTGTCGGATTTAATATGGTGCCACCGAATAGCGCAGCCCTGTGAGTGATCTCTCCGTCTTTCACGGGAAAAATTAAACCTAATGAGCCTGGCGTGTGACCTGGTATAAAAATCGTCGTTACCTCCACACCACCTAAGCTGATTGAGCCCCCGTCCATTGCTATCAGGTCACGGTCCGGGACCGGAACAGACAAAGACCCCTCGACAGATGCCCGCTCTAAAAGGTCCCAGTCCGATGCTCCCATAACGATTCGTGCTCCGTATTGTTCCTGAAGATAAGCCGCACCACCAAAATGATCAGCGTGACCGTGAGCAATAATCACGTACTCAATACGAGCTGGATCCAAACCAAGGTGATCCATCCCTGGCATAAGTACCGTTTCGAGGTCATCAATATAGCCAGAATCAATGAGGATAATCCCGTTGGGTGTGGTAATTGCGTACACCACAGTTCCCGTTCGGCCGATGAAATAGAGGTTGTCAAAAATCTTCATTGGCTCAAGTACCGGGTCGGCGTTTTGATTCGGCGTCACTGCACCTTTTTTGCAGAAATAATCAGCAGCAACCGCCCATTGCGAGCCGGCTATTGTCCGTGCACTGCGAATACGCTCAAGAACCTCCTCCGACTCCTGGGCGTGAGCTGAAATAAAAACCGCTGCGGTGAGCAAGCTGGTCACGAAACCTACTATTTTGTTTGTTTTCATACTCAGCTATTTCAAAGTTCCCTGTACACTATCTTTCCACCGACAACGGTCAGTACAGAGGAGAGATTAAGAATCTGCTCTTCTGGCACAGCAAGATAATCATCACTTAAGACG
Source organism: uncultured Gammaproteobacteria bacterium (assembly GCA_913041665.1). Taxonomy (GTDB): domain Bacteria; phylum Pseudomonadota; class Gammaproteobacteria; order Steroidobacterales; family Rariloculaceae; genus CAJWKT01. The sequence continues at coordinate 5,092 of CAJWKT010000002.1, forward strand.
ACAAGATCGGCAAGCTTACCCACCTCGATGGAGCCGAGGACGTCTTCATCATGAGAAAACCAAGCGCTTCCACCCGTATAAAGTCTTAGGGCCTCAAGCCGAGTAATTTTTTGGTCAGCGTTGATTGATTGCCCCAAAACATTCTTGCCAGTAACCATATAGTAAAGAGAATACCAAGGATTCATAGGATGACCGACCGTGCTATCGGTGCCTGCACCCACTGGGATACCGCTGTCTATAATTAGCCGGAATGGCGGCCCGGCTCGGTTAGAATTGGTGCTATAAAAACGTTGATTTTGCACCGTAACACCGGCACCCAGAGCTTTTAGCCGTTCAATGATCTCGGTGTTAATTTCGTGTACATGGGTTAGAGACCAGTGCAAACCGGAGATGGGCGCAATGTCGTTGGCAGCTTCAAATGCCAGGACATGTGCATCATTTTCTTCTGCAGTCCCCGAGTGCTCTTGCAGCAACCATCCTGTGCGCGCTGCCAAAGAGGTTGCAGCATAAAAAGACGAACTCATGGAATCATTCACCGTATGCTCTCCGAGCCCGGCTACCCTGAACATGTCATCTCCGAAGCCCATAAATGAATTCCTGACACGCTGCTCCACATCCGAGTCACCAGATCCATCTCCGACATTCAGATCCCAACTCATAAACATCAAGCGAACCCGGATAGTCATCTCTTGCCGCTTCCACAATGCAAGCACGGACTGATAGTCTCTCTCCGGAACCAAGAGCTGAGCCCCAGGACGATTGGTACCTGCAGCGTCGATGATCATGGTAAGACCGAGACTGTTCGCATAACGCATCAGGTCGCGGGTGTTCCTCTGGCGATTCTGGTCTGTTTGATGACTCTTTAAGTAGTCGTAGGCGGCAATCGCATCATCGCGAGTATCAATCATGCCGTCCTCTCCCACGTTGATGCCCCCATCTTGCAATAAACGCCGCGCCAAAGTATTTGTCACCGCCGGTCCGTAGGCACGCAAATGAATATAGACAGGATGATCAGGAGCTGCGGCGTCCAGCTCAGCAAGTGTTGGAAAACGATTTTCTGCAAATTGCACCGGACTCCAACCACCGATAGCAGTAATCAATTCTCCCTCGGGTAGATTAGTAGCTTTTTGCGTGAGTGCAGCCTGAAGTCCGGCTATGGAACGAGCCGCTTCGATGGATCGCATGTCGTGCCCGGGTCTGAGTCCTGCTCTTACAAAATGCACGTGCGAATCAATCAGTCCCGGAATGACCATCCGCCCATCTAAGTCAATAATCTCGGTACCAGGAGGGATCGCACCTACTTCATCGCCCACAACAGTAATGCGTCCACGATTCATCAACACATTACCCATGAGGACATCATCCCCAATCATGGTCAAAATCCTGCCATTAACCAGCAAAAGACTTCCTGCTGCCTCTTCCGAAGTTTGCGCAAAAGTCTGACAAACCGACCCAATCCAGAGGACAAAAAAGCAAACTAAACTAATTTGCCTCGACATAACCATTACCATCCGTTAACGACTGTTGGTGTCAATAGTATGCTGATTCTACGATGGCACGAATAGCGATACGAGCTTAAGATGACACTTGGCATTTTTTCAGCGTCGGGGTACCGCGCCATGGCAATCTCAAAATCGACTGCAGGAAAAACATTATTGACCCGGGATACCTTTCAGGGTGTTGCTACCCTCACTCTAAACCAACCGGAAAAACGCAATGCTTTGTCGGGCCGCATGATCAGCTTGCTACAGGAAGCTCTCGATGAGCTTGACCAAGACAACACTGTTCGCGTCGTTGTGATTCAGGGATCCGGTCCAGCCTTTTGTTCCGGACATGACTTGACAGAAATCCGATCGGCTACTACTGAATCCCGCAAGCAACTGTTTAGGGACTGTAGCCAAGTTATGGTATCCCTTGTACGTCTTTCAAAGCCCGTAATCGCTAAAATCCATGGTCCAGCTACCGCGGCCGGCTGTCAGCTAGTCGCCTCCTGTGATCTTGCTGTTGCGTCATCTGAGGCATGCTTTGCAACCCCGGGGGTTAATATAGGTTTATGGTGTCATACACCGCAGGTTGCAGTTTCACGCAACGTTTCAGCTAAACACGCCATGGAAATGCTTCTTACAGGTGAAATGATCGATGCCGAAATGGCACAACGCATTGGTCTTATCAACACGGTAGTCCTACTGGAGGAGCTTGACGAAGCCGTTCACAAGCTCGCAAAAAAAATTACTGCAAAGTCTATGAAGACCGTGCAAAGAGGTAAGAAAAGTTTTTATAGCCAGATTGATCTAACGCTGGAACAAGCGTATGAGCAGGCAACTGAAATCATGAGCAAAGGTGCAAGTACAGCCGAGTCTGCGGAAGGTATTTCTGCCTTTCTAGAAAAACGTGCACCTCATTGGAATGACCCCCCGATCGGCTGAAACAGAGTCCTCACTACTTTGTAATAATTATCTGTAACCTTCTTTTTGGAAATTAACAGACCATAGAAACCAGCCCTGAGAATAGAAATGGTTTTATCCAAACGAGAAATATGGCTTTTGATTGGAACCGAAACTATTTTTTTTGCCGCACTCGCCGCATGGGCCTTATGGTGGCTAGATCGCCTGCTGGAACCAACTGCAATCATAGGCGCTTTGTTGATAATAATTATAGGAGATATCGCCACAGTCCTCTTGATGCAACGGTTCGCACCAACCAAAATAACGCTCTCGATCGGAGAAACATCTCATGTGCTTGGAAAAGTAACGGGGGGGTTCTGTGGAAGCGCAACGGGTACGGTGCTAGTGCGAGGTGAACAATGGAAGGCGTGTTACAAAGGTCCCGCGGAACTTGAGCCGGGGGACTCAGTCAGAATTTTATCGCGAACCGGACTGACTCTCCTGGTGGAAGTGGTAGAGCAGGAAAATCTCGCTTCCACTAGTTAGTGGGTCATTGCATAAATAATATAATTGATCCCAAATCTATAGGCCAGGGCGGTCATAGGCTCCGGATAACTAGGATCGTCGGCATGCTCCCATGCATCCCCCATGTCCATGTTGAAATTGATCGCGACTAGCAGCCGACCCTCGTCATCATAAACACCCTGCCATCTTGGCGGTCCTTCCATATACGCCGTGCCTTGCCATAAATGTCGGCGCCCGGGAATTTGTGTTCTCTGGTTTAAATCGTAAAGCACGTGCAGAAGCGCATCGCTTTCAGGGATATCTATAACCGGACGGTCCGGAAAAACACGCCTAATAACATCCATAAAAACTGCGTACTCGTAGGTACCGTGAAAATCATCAGCTACCAGAAACCCACCCCGAAGAAGATATTCCCTGAGCCTCAAGGTTTCTAGATCTGAGAGGTACCAATGCCCAACCTGTTGGGCAAATAACCAAGGGTGATCAAAAATCCGATCATCCGTAATTTCTAGATGCCGGCTATCATCTGAAACATCTAGTAAAGTCAGGCGCTTCAATCCCTGTGTAATATGATATTCCGCCTCCGGGTAATCGATGGCCCACCATGGCCTCCACATCCTACCGTAGCCCCGGGTCGAGTAGATCAACCGACCCATGTGGAATTCAGCCTCTGGTATTGTGCCCTCATCCTGCTGCCATCGCTGACTCTCTGCCACGGGAACAACCGATAACAGCACCAGGAACATAAAACTCGTTTTAATCTCTCCTGGGAATATCTCCATCTATCAATCCAAGTAGGACCTGGTAAGGTCTTCAGATACCTCCCACAATTGAGCAGCCATAACGGTATCTTCCATGTAACCACCGGGCTGCACTTCGTTACAATCTGCAAAATAAAGGCCGCTGACACCACTTAGGTCGGAACTAGCAGCTACATAGCAAGTTGTAGCTGCGCCTTGCTCGACTGTCTTCGGAAGCCGAAAGGTCCCCGTACCGCGCGCCAAATTGCGAGTTATATTGGTCTGGACACCACCAGGATGCAAAGAGTTAGAAGTAGCGTTTGTACCCTCTAATTTCCTTGCTAGCTCCAGTGAGAAGAGTCCATTCGCCAGTTTCGAGTGACCATAAGCACCTGCCGACCACCCTTCACCCGAAAGATTTTCAAATTGGATGCCCCCTTGGGGGGCACTTCGGTGAGCTGCGCTACCCACTACGACAATTCTTCCTTCGGCCGCAATGGTGGCCCGATCCAATAGTCGGTTCACCAGTATGAAATGGCCTAGGTGATTAACAACGAACTGCATCTCCAGCCCTCTAACCTGTCGCAGATCCCTGAACAACACGCCGGCATTGCAGATCAACATATCGAGAGGTACGTTCATGTTGCGAACTTGCTCTGCACAAGCCACAACAGAATCGAAATCCGTAAGCTCCAGCAAAACCGGGGTCGCCTGACCTTTCACGCTCTCGCAGGCCATTTCCCCCTTCTCCAGAGTACGCGCTGTTCCAATAACGTGGGCACCCCTGAGTGCTAAAACTCGCATGGTCTCGTAACCGATCCCAGAGTTGCATCCCGTAACCAAGGCGGTCTTTCCCGTCAAATCAATATCTTCGGTTACATTTTCGGCTGTCGACATTGGCCCAAAACCACTTTTTGGAATCTGAGTCCCTTGAGAAAAAATTCTGGTGCAATAGGACCCTAACGCAATCAGTGCACTACCACTAAGAAACCGACGTCTATTTAGGGACTGGTCCATATTCGTTTTTTTCCGTAAATTTGATACTTCACGGGATCACTTCATAGTCCAAAGGATAGGGCTGTTTTTCAATAGCCTACCGTTCTATTTTCGCGCTATCCCAATGTTCAGTGATCTTGCCATCCTCAAGCCGAAACATATCAAACCAGGTCGTCGTATACGTTTTGGTTTCATCATCTGGATGTGGATACTCCCTCACAAATGCCAACGTGACTAAGTCACCTTCAGCCGTAATCGAAACGACCTGACCTTTTATCTCAGGTACTATCGGAAGAGGCTCTAATCTTCCGAAAAAACCTACAAAGGCCGCACGACCAGTGGGTACATTTGGATTGTGCTGAATGTAACCCTCCGACATATATTTTTCCGCCAGTTCGACATGACGTCCTTCTAACACTTCACGCCAAAAATCGTAAACAAACCGCTTGTTGTGTGCCAGTTGAGGGTCGTCACTTTGTAAAAGCGCCTCCTGATCGGGCGCAGATGTGACCGGGAGTTGCGCCACTAGGGGCATTGCAGCAAATAGTAGTCCGAAAAAAATCAATGTTCGCTTTGCCATAATGCGATTCCTTTTTTTAATATTTTGGTCATACGAAAGCAGAGCACACTACCAGGCAGCGACGGTGAGCCCAGGAAAGAAAGTTTGTCCACCTATTTTGACAAAGAGTCGAGTTTCGCCAACAGGGCATCTGGAGGCATATAACCACCTACTTGGATTCCTGTCTTAGTATAGATCGCAGGCGTTCCACGCACGCCTACTAGGTGACCAAGATCCCAATGCCTATTTACGGGAGTGGTCTCACACGATTGATTAGGTACCGAGCCACCGAGCTGTGCCACATTAAAAGCGTCAACCCGGTCTGCTGCACACCAAACTTTATCTGCTTTAGCCCAAGATTCAGTATCAGGTCCCGTTCTTGGATAGAACAAGTAGCGGACCTCTATTCCGAGCGCATTGACTTTATCGATGTCACGGTGAAATTGACGGCAATAACCGCAATCGATATCTGTGAACATCGTTATAGTATGTTTTATATCACCCGAATCAGGGCTAAAAATTATCATGCTGTCGCTATCAACACCCTCCAGAACGGAAATACGGGCCTGAGCCCTCCGACCTTCGGTCAGGTTCACACTATTATTGAGATCAAAAAGATCACCCTGCAAAAGATAACGGCCATCGATGGTGACATATGCTACGCTGGAACCCACTGCAACTTCGTACATCCCCGGAACAACGGAATCGTAGATGTCATTTGCTTCAACCCCTGAAAGTTTTGTTGCAAGTTCTTCTTTAGTGATCTGCGAACTTTCCTGCGCTATGCCAATCGCTGCCAGAAATAAAAAGACTCCAGAAAAAAAACTTGAAACCAAATAAACTGCTTTCACAGCACGCCCCCCTGCTTTACCGCTACCTACCGTTGAGGTAGACAGCTCGAAGTTCTTAGCTTGCAAGTCATTCTAACAGAAGAAATATCTAAGCGGGCCTAACCTCGGGGGTGATGTATGCTGTGCAGCTGTTTCATCCGCTCCTGAGCTATATGCGTATAAATCTGCGTGGTCGATACATCGCTATGGCCAAGCAAAAGTTGTACTACTCTCAAGTCGGCCCCATTGTTTAAAAGGTGAGTGGCAAAAGCATGGCGAACCGTATGCGGAGAAAGCCTCTTAGTAATGCCTGCTTTAACAGAATAGCGCTTAATTAGTTGCCAGAACGCTTGACGGGTCATGTGAGCCCCTCTGCGGGTAGGAAAGAGGTAATCTGTCTGACGATGCAGAAGAATTTTCCCCCTGTACTCATAAAGATATCTTTTAAGCCAACTCTGTGCCTCCTCACCGAGCGGGACTAACCGTTCACGGTCTCCTTTACCGATGATCCTGATTACCCCTTGATTAAGGTTAATCTGGTTCATCTTTAGATTGATCAATTCTGACACGCGAACGCCTGTTGCATAGAGCACTTCAAGCATCGTTCTATCACGGTACCCCAACGGTCGGGAAATATCGGGCGCTTTTGACAGCGCATCTATTTCTGCTTCAGTAAGGGACTGTGGCAATGACCGACCGATTTTTGGCATCACGACCTGACTGGTGGGATCCTCCTCAATCATGTCCTCACGGAGAAGATAACGATAGAACCTGCGAAAACTTGAGAGTTGGCGCGCAGCAGATCGGGGCTTTAATCCGCCCGCAGCTCTCCATGCCATATAGTCCATAATTTCGGCCTTTCCGGCGCGGACCATAGTAACTCCTTGCTTAAGAAAAAATTTATTTAATGACAGTAGATCTGCGCGATATGCGTCAAGCGTGTTCTTCGATAGACCGCGCTCCATCCAAACTGTATCTAAAAACCGGTCAATTAGGGTTTCCGAATTGTCCTGAAATCCTGACACTTTCTTACTACGACAACCTGTACGCCGTTCAGCCTATGTTCAGAAAAATCTAAAGTCCATAAATGTCCGCAGAGCACCCCAAGTTGCATCAAACTACAGGTAAAATCTATATTCCCGAGCTTGGTAAATGCGCACACGAAACACAGATAATTGCTGGTTTAACATGATAGCCCAATAACATGCATACTTTATCCGTAGAAAAACCGTGAGCATGACTGCCGCACTAAAGGCTTCGAAACATACCATATATGGCTGCTATGCCTGGCTCATCCTCGGTACTATCATAGTAGCCTGCACGGTAGCACTTTTCGTCACCCCAGGGCTTGGCCGTCGGCGTCATTTAGCGCATTGGGCAGCAAGGTTGTTTTTCTTTTTAGTAGGCTCTCCTGTCAAAGTCGAAGGCACCACTATTCGAGAATCTTGCGTGGTCATAGCCAATCACTCAAGCTATCTGGATGGCATCATTCTCACTGCAGCACTGCCCCCCAAGTTCACCTACATAATCAAACAAGAGATGACAAAAATCCCCGTAGCCGGCTTTGTACTGCAGCGCCTAGGCTCAGAGTTTGTCAACCGGGAAAACGAACAACATCGAAACCGAGTAGCTCGCCGACTACTCAATGCAGCCCAATCGGGTGAGGCTTTAGTATTCTTCCCAGAGGGAACTTTTGACGAAATTCCAGGCCTAAAAAGATTCAGATTAGGCGCGTTTGGTGCTGCTTGTCGGAGTCATAGACCTCTTTTCCCTGTAGTCATTTTTGGTGCTCGACAAAAACTACCGGCAAACACTTTTCTGCCATCGCCTGGGTCACTATCGGTCAGAATCTGTGATCCTCTGCATCCAGATGAAACAATTTCGGCTGAGGTACTAATGCATCGCTCTAGAAAAATCATATTACAACACTTAAATGAACCGGACAGAGACCAGTCCAAGAAATAAACTTAGGGCGCTAACTGACACTGCAGCAACTAGTACACTCGTTGTAACATCAGGCCTAATTTTTTAGAGAACCAATAATCGTGGACCAGCCAATCTGGCACCCATCCAGTAAACGAATCGCTAATAGCAATATGCAGCGATTTTTACGCCGCAAAAACGTAAATGCTAATAACTATCATCAATTGTATGAATGGAGCATCGCAAGACCTGATCAATTCTGGGGTGAATTCGCAGAATTCTCTGGAATTCTCTTCGGATCATTCTATGAGAAGGTAGTTGAAAACCTGGAGCAAATGCCCGGTGCTGAATGGTTTAAAGGTTGCAGTCTAAATTACACCGCTAATCTGCTTAAGTCTGAGCACACTGGAACTGCCATCATATTTTACGGAGAGCGCGGTGAGCGCATCGAGTTGACTTGGGACCAACTACGCGACCAAGTCGCCAGTATTAGCAAGAAACTTAGGGATCTGGGAGTAAAACCTGGCGACCGTGTTGCTGGTTACCTGCCCAACCGACCGGAAACTGTAATTGCCATGCTTGCAACAACCAGTATAGGTGGTGTCTGGTCATCGTGTTCACCCGACTTGGGCATCAGTAGCACTGTTGACCGCTTCGGACAAATTAAGCCCAAAGTGCTTTTTGCCACCGACGGGTACTTCTATAACGGCAAAACCATCAACTCCCTGACATCTGTCACCGAAATTGCAAAACGACTCCCGACACTTAAACATCTGGTGATCGTGCCGTATGTTAATGATATTCCAAATATCCACCTGCCACCCAGAGCAATTCTTTTTAGGGAATTACTAGAGGAAAAGGCAAGCCTTCAGTTCGAGCACCTGCCCTTTAATCATCCGCTCTGCATACTTTACTCGTCTGGCACTACATCAAGCCCAAAGTGCATCGTCCACGGAGCTGGCGGAACACTGATTCAGCACCAGAAAGAACAAATGCTACACACGGACATAAAGCCTGGGGATAAGGTATTTTATTTCACCACTTGCGGCTGGATGATGTGGAACTGGTTAATATCCACGCTAGCCAGTGGCGCTACTGTAATATTGTTCGACGGATCACCATTTCACCCAAATGCCGGGGTATTGTGGAAAATCGCGGAACGAGAAAGGCTGACAGTCTTTGGAACAAGTGCCAAGTATCTCAGCGCGCTTGAGAAAACTCACTATAATCCTCGTCAGCACGTAGAACTGAGCTACCTTAAAAGTATTCTATCCACAGGTTCCCCCTTAGCTCCATCAAGCTTCGATTTTGTTTACAACCAAATCAAGGGCGATTTACAACTCTCGTCCATTTCTGGCGGGACCGATATTATCTCTTGTTTTGCCTTAGGAAACCCTGTTTTACCTGTGTACCGGGGTGAACTACAGTGCCGTGGACTAGGTATGAAAATGGAGATATTTGATAACCAAGGCCGATCAATAAAAGAAAAAAAGGGTGAGCTCGTATGTACTGCGGCTTTCCCTTCGATGCCGATCGGTTTTTGGAATGATCCAGATGGGGAAAAATATTTTTCTACCTATTTCAAACGGTTTCCCAATGTATGGTGCCATGGAGATTATGCAGAAATCACAGGCCGCAAAAGTGTCATCATCCATGGCCGGTCGGACACGGTGCTGAACCCTGGAGGTGTACGTATCGGTACGAGTGAAATTTACCGAGTTGTAGATCAGTTTAAAGAAATAGAAGAAAGCGTCGCTGTAGGTCAAGAGTGGGAGGGAGACGAAAGAATAGTTTTATTTGTTCAGCTGCAATCTAATTTCAGGCTAGACAAAAAACTTACCCAAGGAATACGCAAAGCCATTCGGGAAGCGGCAAGCCCTCGACACGTCCCCGCCAAAATCCTTGCAGTTCCCGATATTCCACGCACAATTAACGGAAAAATTGTAGAGGTAGCCGTGCGAGACACGGTTCACGGACGAAAAGCTGGAAACGCTGATACATTAGCGAACCCGGAAGCGTTAAAATATTTTTTGAATCGCAAGGAATTAAGCTGAATGAGCACGCCTGCCGAACTATACAAACGATGTCTCAGAAAAGGAGACATTGCAAGAGATCTCGCGCAGGAGCATGCAATAGAAAGTCTACAACGCATTTATCAGGATCTATCTATAAGTGCTACGAATGGCTGGCGCAAGTCATTTTTTCACCTACTTGGAAAACCTCTTACTCCACCGAGGGGCGCTTATCTGTGGGGGGACGTAGGGAGAGGTAAGACTTTTCTTATGGATCTTTTCTATGAAACATTGCCTTTTGAAGATAAGCTAAGAAAACATTTTCACCGCTTTATGGGCTACGTCCATGAGAACTTAAAGGAAAGGAGCGATCAGCCTAATCCACTACAGCGTACGGCGAACAAACTAGCAAAACAGACACGAATAATTTGCCTAGACGAACTCTTTATAACAGATATTGCGGACGCCATGATATTAGGCAATTTGTTTTCTGCGTTGTTTGATCGTGGCGTTGCATTAGTAGCAACCTCAAATGTAAAGCCCAACCATCTTTACCAAAATGGTCTTCAGAGACAACGGTTTCTGCCCGCAATTGAAATGATAATGAAACATATGCAGTTAGTACATGTCGATGGAAGCCTAGATTATCGACTTCAAATTTTAGAACGCGCTAATGTATACCAAAGTCATGCAGGCAAAGCTGCAGACCGCGAGCTAGCAAAATACTTCGAGGCAACTGCAACTAATGAAGAAAAGAAAATAGCCACTATTAACGTGCTTGGTCGCATTATCCCAGCTCGTCGAGTAGCTGATGGGGTAATTTGGTTTAATTTCTCGCAAATCTGCGATGGACCAAGAAATTATTCTGATTACATAGAAATATCACGCTGCTACCAAACAGTGCTGGTCTCAAACGTTCCACAATTTAATTCAAAGCTTGAAAATCAAGCTCGCAGATTCGTCGCTTTAGTAGATGAATTTTACGACCGGAGAGTAAAACTTATGCTTTCCGCAAGTGCTCCGATAAGCGCACTTTATCAAGGCAACCGCCTGAAATTGGAGTTTAAACGCACAACAAGCCGTTTAGAAGAAATGCAAAGCCTAGACTATCTGTCAGCGGCTCATATTCCCTAGCAATAGAATTATGCCTGGGTTGATTCTCCAACAAACACATTGAATAATTCGTGTCTTGTATGACTAAGAATCCAAAAACAAAGCCAGGAAAGCTCGTACTTGTACGTCATGGGCAAAGTGAGTGGAACCTAAAAAACCTCTTCACGGGCTGGACCGATGTAGATCTCACCGAGAACGGGGTAGCTGAAGCAAAACTAGCAGGCCAAACGTTGCTAGAAGCTGGACTAAGATTCGATATCGCATTTACTTCAGTGCTAGTCCGCGCAATACGAACAATGTGGCTGATTATGGAAGAGATGGACCTTATGTGGATTCCTACAAAACGGGACTGGCGACTCAATGAACGCCACTATGGCGCGCTGCAAGGACTAAACAAAGCGCAAACCGCAGTTGAGCATGGCGCAGACCAGGTTGAAATTTGGAGACGGAGCTACAACATAGCTCCCCCAGCGGTGGCGATCGACGATCAGCGTCACCCATCTTTTGATCCTCGCTACGGGCAACTCAAATCCTCGGAACTCCCTGCTACTGAATCTCTCGAGGATACCTTAGCCAGAGTGGAACCTTATTGGCGCGGACAAATCGTTCCCGAACTCCGCTCAGGCCGGCATGTTCTTGTAGCAGCTCATGGGAACAGCTTACGGGCACTGGTGAAGATTCTAGAAACAATATCTGATGTCCAAATCACAAAATTTAATATTCCAACCGGGGTACCCCGGTTATATGAACTTGACCAAGATATCCATCCTATCCGTGCAGAATACCTAGGCGACAGTGACAGCGTCGCCAAAGCGACCCAGGATGTCGCCGATCAAGCGAAAATTTAAAGGCAATACTCTGACAGCATTATCTAATCTATTGTTTTATAGTCGTGTTCAATGCATATCAAGCGGACTGACGCATTAAACTGGTTGCATCTCGACCTGAAGGTAAAAGAAAAATGATCTATGACTTGGGAGACCGCCGCGTCAAAACGGTTGGGGACGCCTATTACATCGCTCCAAATGCTGCAGTGGTTGGCCGGGTTACACTTGGCCAAGATGTCAGTATTTGGTTTAACGCGGTGCTAAGAGCAGATTCGGATACGATCACGATCGGAGATCGATCTAATGTTCAAGATGGCGCCGTCTTGCATCTAGACGAAGGAGCGCCAGTAATCATCGGTGAAGGCGTGAGCATAGGTCATTCTGCAACAGTACACGGCTGTAGAGTAGGCTCAAATTCACTAATTGGTATAGGGGCCACAATACTAAGCCATGCAACGATTGGGGAGCAGTGCCTGGTGGGTGCCGGTGCGCTGATTACTGAAAAGAAAACATTTCCAGATCGGTCGCTAATCATAGGTGCGCCAGCTAGGCGGGTCCGTGAACTCACGGATGAGGAGCTTTCATATATTAGGTACGCAGCCGATCACTATGTAGAGCTGGGGAAAAAATATTGTAAAAAACTAAAGGTGCGCTCACCGTAGAATTCCCATTCCACGCCATTTTATTCTCTATTCATGAAGCAGTAGCCACGATAAAATTTGTTTCGCATTAGATCAAGTAAAAGCCGAAACGAGCGACAATACACCCGATGTGCTGTTATCTCCTGAATCCTAAGGAACTGATAAATGAGCCAATTAACCTATATTTATAAATCAATTTTGACAGCTTTTTTTTTGAGTACTGCATTAGCTTGCTCTCTGTCTGAAACGGCCGTTCATGAAGCCGCCTTTGACGGCAATATTTTAGTTGGCCGACCGACAGATACCAGCGTAGCCATTAGCCTATTGGTTTTTTCCGATAATGAAGTTTATCTGGAATATGGTAGTTCGGCTGATCAATACACACATTCCACCGATGCTCAACTTATTCAAGAAGATGACACCTATGTTTTTGACGTCAATAACTTAGAGGCAAATACCGAATATTTTTATCGAATTCGATTTAGAGCTGATTCCTCACAAAGCTTTGCAGCGAGTTCCGAATATGGCTTTGATACTCAAAAAAATGAAGGGTCAACGTTCAACTTTGCTGTTCAAGCAGATCCTCATTTAGGGGCTCGCACACGATTCCAGAAATGGTGCGGTGACAGATGTCTTCGCGAAAAATCTGACGATAGAGTTTTCGCTCAAACCATGGAGAGCCTACTCCGCTACGAACCGGATTTTTTGGTTGATCTTGGCGACACCTTTATGACTGCCCAGAATCATTCCAATGGAATGTTTGCGATACAAGAGCGTGTCGAGGCTGCGCTAATAACTGAAGCTGAAGTCCTTGATGACGTACTATATCTGCGCTCGTTAATGAGCCAGGCTGGGTCTTCCGTACCCATAATGCTAGTGCAGGGAAATCACGAGGCTGAAGATAGTTTTCGACTGGATGGTACTCCAGATAACCTAGCCGTTTGGGCGGTGAATGCCCGCAAGAAATATTTTCCATCGCCTACTGATAATGGGTTCTACTCTGGCAACATTACTGAATATGATTTTATCGGACGTAAGGATGGATACTATTCTTGGGAATGGGGCGACGCACTCTTTGTAGCCCTAGATCCGTTTTGGGAAAAAAATTCAGGTACCCCTTGGGCCAAATCTTTGGGGCGTGAACAATACGATTGGCTAAAAGAAACTTTAGCGGACAGTGATGCGACATTTAAGTTTGTCTTTATTCACCATTTGGTAGGGGGTTTAAGTAATCCCTATGGCGGCTCTCGGGGCGGAGCTCTGTATTCAGATTATTTCGAATGGGGAGGGCGCACCCCTGAAGATTTTGAAAAATGGAATCCAAGTAATTTTGAACGATTTGACGCCATGGTTGGAACAGATAGTAGTAACCTTGACAAATATCCTATCCGGCGTGTTGATTCATCTTTAGAAGCCTATGAATTTGATACGTACCGACCTGGCTGGGGAGTTCCTATCCAGCAATTACTGATCGAGAACAATGTGCAAATTGTTTTCCACGGGCATGACCATCTTTATGTAAAAGAAGAGCACCCAAGCGGAATAATCTACCAGCTAGTTCCTACTCCAGCACGCCCCGGCGGCGAGTATAACCAAGATCAACTGACTTTCGCAGCTGCAGCCCAAGGCTACGACACAGAAAATGGAGTTGTGTTTCAAAACGCAGGTTTTCTAAATGTCACAGTGTCAACAGATCGGGTGATAGTGGATTATGTGAAAAATATTGAAGGCTGCACCGAAGAACCCTGCAGCGAAATTGTTACCAGTTACAGTGTTGAAGCAAATTAATGTTCTGAAATATAGAAATTAGGGAATGTATTTGATGGCCCCATGGGCGATCACACAGGTCTACCCCTCTATACAGAAGCTCGTCAGTAGAGAACCCTCCCTCACCAAATTCTGACTAGCCCTTCTTGGGCAGCAGATGCAACTAGCACACCTTCGGTGGTAAAAAACCTACCAAGTGCCAACCCACGAGCACCAGACGCGTTGGGACTCTCCATCGTGTAGAGCAACCACTGGTCCACCCTAAATGGTCTATGGAACCACATGGCATGGTCCAGGCTAGCTATCTGCACATTGCTATCAGCAAATCCAACAGCATGAGGAAGCGTAGCCGTACCTACCAGTTGGTAATCTGAAATATAGGCTAATAGGTTGCGATGTAGGTCTGGGTCCTCTGGAAGTTGGCTCAAGGAGCGAATCCAGACGTGGCGTTGTGCTTTCCTCGGTTTCATTGAAATTAAATCGACGGGGTCCACGGGACGAATTTCAAACGGACGTTGCTGAGTGAGAAAGCGACGCATTTCATCAGGCAAGCGTTCAAGTACATTTTTCTCAATCTCGGCTATGCTCTCCAATGTATCCGGTGCAGGCACATCCGGCATATTAACTTGGTGCTCAAGGCCTTCTTCCCACTTCTGGAAAGAGGCTGTCAGACTAAAGATAGGTCGGCCGTGCTGAATAGCAACCACTCTACGGTTCGAGAAACTCTTGCCATCCCTTGCCCGATCCACCTCATAAATAATGGGTGCCTTTACGTCCCCAGCCCTGAGAAAGTACGCGTGGAGGGAATGTACATCTCGGCCGTCAACTGTGTACGTGGCAGCAGTAAGCGCTTGCCCGAGCACCTGCCCACCGAATACACGCGGCCCACCAATATCGCGACTTTCTCCGCGAAAAATATTTTCTTCGAGGCGCTCTAGCCGCAACAGTCGCAACAGGTCAGCAAGCAATGGATTCATCTCAGTGGTCATTGGGGCGGTTCAATCTCGCTATTAAGCTTGACGTATCCCAGCGACGTCCACCAAGAGCAATTACATCTGCATAAAATTGATCTACCAGTGCTGCTACCGGAAGCTCTGCCCCATTCCCTCTCGCTTCCTGGAGGCAGATTCGGAGATCCTTGCGCATCCACTCCACAGAAAAACCGAACTCAAACTCCTTATCAACCATTGTTTTCCAGCGGTTTTCCATCTGCCAAGACTGTGCGGCGCCCTTGGAAATCACCTCGACAACTAACTCCGGATCCAGACCTGCGCGCTGTGCAAAATTAAGTGCCTCTGCTAAGCCTTGGACCAATCCAGCGATCGCAATTTGATTGACCATTTTGGCTAGCTGCCCGCACCCGGATGGGCCCAATAGACGCACTCTTTGCGCATAACAATCAATTAGTGATACCACGCGCTCAAAGGCCTGAATTTCACCTCCCACCATAACTGTCAGACAACCTTCCTTAGCCCCAGACTGACCACCTGAAACAGGTGCATCTAGACAACTAATACCCCTGGTACCCCCTACTTCAGCAACTTCTCTAGCGATTTCGGCAGAAGCCGTAGTATGGTCGACGAGTACCGAACCAGAATTCATCGCTGACAACACACCTCTAGGGCTCAAAAGTACTTCCCTGACATCTGGATCATCACCCACGCACACAAAAACCACTTCTGCATCAGTGGCTAGTTCTTTCAGGCTAGACACTGTCTGTCCCTGGAATTCCTTGCACCACCTTTTCGTCTTTTCAGTTGAGCGATTAAAAACAGTAACGTTGTGGCCTGCCTTGCTCAGCCAACCAGCCATGGGAAAACCCATGACCCCTAACCCTATGAAACCAACTTTAGACATGACGTGTTACCTTAGCATTGCCGCTATCTCCGCAGCAAAAAGCTTAAACGGGGATGAATCTTCAGCTTCCTGCATACGTGATAAACACCAGAAATAACTTAGCAGGTGCGTCATCCGAACGACGTTAAAAAAACTCTGAGTACTGCAGGGTGGTTCCCCTCCATAGTAGTTGTATAACAAGTAACTTGCCTGATCTCTATCAAAATTATTCATAGCGACCAAGCTGGCTAGATCTAAAATCGGGTCAGCAGCTACCGCATACTCGAGATCAATAAACCTAAGCGTACCATCGTCGAGAATGTTTTCCGCAACAAGATCATTATGACAGACCACTTTGGGACGGTAGCATCGTTCGTAGTTCGTCGCATACGTGATTAGCTCCTTGCCCCAAGCTCTATCACGTTCACACAAACTTCCCGCTTCATCAATATAACTTTGGCTGACACCCAGAGGACGGTATGTTTCCAGATTCATGTCAATTTGATGGAACTCCCGCAGCCTATTAGCTATCCGTGTGATGTTTCGATGCTGCCGAGCCAAATTCTGAGTCCAAGGCTTGGACCCTTTTAAGTATTGGGTAACAAGAATTCCAGCCACCGAATCACCCTTGACTACCACAGGAACAAGATCAGCTTCTGCGGCACTTTTAAGCAACTTTATCTCAATTTTGATATCAAGCAGATAGCTAACCTTATTACATTTTCGCAACCTAACTACCCAGTCATAATCTCCTGTTACTACTCGGTAACTCTCATTGCTTATACCTCCACTTATTTTTTTGATATAGCTGTCTGAAAAAACTGCTTTTCCCGCTTCTGGAAAAGATGTTGCCAACCATTGGAGTACGTAAGTTAACCCTGCTTCCTTCCTCAAAACACTATCTCCCTATTGGGGCATCTTGGCCGCGCCAGTCAAACCACCAGCGACGGAAACCAATGAAAATTAACACCAGATAGAGAACAAAAAGCAAAGAAGTGACATGAAGTTCGCGTGCTTGGTAAAGATATACAGAAATGCTATCGATCACGAACCAGTACACCCAGTTCTCCAAGATTTTGTTCGCGACCATATAGGTAGCAACAACCGCTGCAATAGTAGTGAATGAATCAAGAAACGGAAAAACAGCATCTGTCCGCCTTAAAATCATTCCAAACAGAACAGTGAAAACCAGTATTAAAGTCAAAACTATGCCATGCCGAGTTGGTGTCCAAATCGAAATTTGTAGGCGTTCCCGATGCGGACCACCAGAAGTCCATTGAAACCAACCATAAACAGCTATGGCAGCGTAAAAAAAATATAGGGCCGACTCCATATACAGGCGAGCTTGAAAAAAAATCACAATGTATAAAAAAGAACTGATTAACTGGACTAACCAGCACAAAATATTCTGTCGGATCGCGAGAATTAAATACCCAATAGCTAGTATCGCTGCCGTTGTTTCGAGTAACGAAAAAGTCCCTAAAATAGATGTCAAGTTATCCACAATTTGTTAGGTACATCTTAAATATAGAAAAATTCTTTTGTATTACAGTACCTTAGTCAAAATAAATATTTAACCCCAATTCCAAATACGCGGGGCTCTCCATATTGATAATAGGATTCGTTAGTCCAGCCCTTTCGGGGGTCGTTGCCAAAATAAAGGCCATGAATAGCATAATCCTTATTGGTTAGATTGCGGCCCCATATCTGTAATTCAGCTGCTCCCAGCCGATAGCGGAGACTTGCATTCATCAATACATAGCTATCGAGACCCGCCGTGTGATAATACCCAAAACGACTATTATCTTGTCCTTCAAGTTCTACCCTAAAATCAAGCTTTTCATTAAACGATATTTTCGTACCCAAATTAAATTGCCATGCGGGAGATTTAGCCTGATCGATGTTATTTCGGACAACAAAATCCCCTCTATCTAGATCAAATATGGTTATCTCTTTTATTTTTGTCTTGAGCCATCCAAGTGAACCAAATAACTCCGCTTGTGCTGAAAATTGATAACTTAGCTCTATCTCTACACCCGAAGTGTATCCATCAACGTTATCCAAAAAGCCTATCCATAAAAAATTTTTCCCATCCCACATCCATGATTCCAGCTGTGCATTATTCCGATCCATATGGAATAGAGCAGCACGAAAAATGATTTGATCGTCAAAATAGATGCCCTTTATCCCAAGCTCTCTGTTGAGTAACGTCTCCGTAGCCACCTGGAGTCTAGGCCGCATGAATGCTTGAAACTCCGATCGCATCAGCGGTATGCTTGAGCTTGCAACCGTATTAACGCCCCCAGGCTTACTTCCGCGAGAAATTGTTGCGTAAAAAAATGAACTACCTATGGTTTGATAGGTCAGTGTCAACTCACCATTCCGAAGGGTATCGTCACTGACAGATTCAAAACTGTAGGTATCTCGATAGTTATCACCAAATTTTTCATAACGAATCCCCGCAGCAAACTCGAGTCCCCGATTAATAGGAATCATTAGGTGGCTATAAATAGCACGCCTTTTGACTTCATAAAAACTGAAAAAATCTCCGTAGTACTTGCGGTGCAGTTTTTCCTTTTTGCGTTCCGCGTACAAACCAATGACGTATTGCGCATCGGAAATAGGAAAATTTCCCGATAGACGCACGTCTAAAGAGAGGTCATTCCTCTTTCTCAGATAACTATCAGTATGGGAGAAAAAATCTGAAACTGGATCACAAAGCGTCCCGTCGCAGATACCGACAAACGTCCAGTCCTCGTCAAATCCATAATCAAGGTCGCTTTCCAACCAAGTTGCATTTGCTTGCAGGGTTGAGAATTCCCCAAGTTGCCACTCTGCCTCCCCTGCGAGCGCTAAACTAGCCTGGCTGTCCCGTCCTGGTTGATCCGATAGTGTCTCTCGAGTGTTATCTAGCGAGAAGGCGTCGTAACCGTTTTTCCCATCGAAATAAAGTGCCGTTATATTGTACCGAGACCTTTCGCCGGGATTGATATGAAAAGTTCCGCGAACAGAGTTTTCATTGTGACCATCTGTGTCATCTCGATTAAGAAACGTGTTACTGATGTATCCCTGACTTTCATTGTGCTGAGCTGCTAAACGCGCGGTAACGATGTCACTCAGTGCTCCACTAATAACGCCATCTACATTCCAACTCCCATAGTTTCCCGCACCGACCTCAATGTAACCTTCCAGTATTTCTGTAGGTCTCTTGCCGAGGATATTGACCATTCCACCTAATGCGCTGCCTCCGAAACGTGTTCCCTGAGGGCCACGGAGAATTTCTATCTGCTCTACATCGAATAGCATAGCTGAGTTAGCCGCGCCCCCTAGATTGATTCCATTCATGGTAATGCCAATCGAGGGAAAATGTTTTGGGTCAACGAATTGCTCTAAATCACCAATCCCACGTACTTGCAGGAAGCGAGCTCGGGATGCGCCGCCAGAATAATTTATATTGGCCGAAGTATTTAGTACTGATTCAAGGTGTTGGGCTCCTCGACTCTCTATGCTCGCATCATCAATAACCGAAACGCTGGCCGAGGTACTCATCAAAGAATTTTGATAAAACCCAGCTGTCACTATGATTTCTTCCAGGGGGGTCCGGTGCTCCAGCTCCTGAGCATTCAAAAGAACCGGGCTTAGCAACATTACAATCGCCACTAGCCTCATAAAGACAATGCCCATCCAACAGAATCTGGAATGACTTTTATGTCGAATCTCCTCCATGGAAGGTCCGGCCTGTACTGCGAATGGGAATTACTTGGAAAATTCCAGTCCCTTCGCCGGTACTAACCGGATCAGGTTCAAAGGGTTGACTGACATCCAGGCCAGCCTCTCAGACCGTTTCCGACCACCCCTCGGTAACAAGCCCGCTACGCGGGCAATATAGGCCAATGATAGGGGAAGAATGACGCGCTGGAAAGACTACTCTTTCAGGCGTGGCATAAGCTCCACTAGATTGCATGGCAGCGTTCGATAGTCTAGCTGCTTGGCAATAAGCTTATCCCAGCCGGTAGCGCATGCGTCGGTTGAACCTGGTAGACAAAAAATATAAGTCCCGTTGGCTACTCCAGCCAGACAGCGTGACTGTAGGCTAGAGGCCCCGATCTCCTCGAAAGAAATCACCCTAAATAACTCTCCAAAACCTGTTATCTCTTTTTCCAGCAATGGAGAAATTGCCTCAGGGGTTCCATCACGGCCCGTCACACCGGTCCCGCCCGTTGATAAAACTGCATTGACCTTTGGGTCCGCAATCCACTGAGACACAGCAACACGAACCTTATAGATATCATCGCCAACAATCTTTTCGCCTGCAATATTGTGGCCGGCCTGTGTCACGCGCTCTGCGAGTAGACGGCCAGACCTATCCGTTGCTTTTGTTCTTGTATCAGAAACCGTCAAGACAGCGATGTTAAGGGAAATGAATTCTCTATTGTCAGTTTTCGGCATAACAGGTACCTTCGCAGGATTCTAACTAGGTGGCAAGCTCAGGGCTGATCTCTTTCTTGCCATACTATGATTCAGACTTTGACAGGCTTTAGACGCGTGACGAATTCCACTACATCCTCTACGGAAAAAAATACGCAAATCACTGCGTTCACCCCCCTAAAAAGAGGTGTATTCCGAAAACTATGGATTGCAAATCTCGTCTCTAACACTGGAACTTGGATGCACGATGTTGGTGCCGGCTGGCTCATGACTAGCCTGGCACCCGATCCCTTTATGGTCTCCCTTGTCCAAGTTTCTGTCGTGCTGCCTGGCTTTCTACTAACGCTTCCTGCTGGAGCTTTGGCAGATATTGTAGACCGGCGCTTTTATCTGCTAACGGCGATCCTATGGATGGCCTTAATGGCCGGTGGGCTTGGGTTGATTACCATCTCAGGAGCTGTGACTCCCTGGTCACTGGTAGCCCTTACTTTCGGCCTCGGCATAGGCACTGCAATGATGATGCCTACTTTCAGTGCATTGATACCTGATTTAGTCCCAAGGAAAGAACTCACGGCGGCCGTAACCCTCAGTAGTATCTCTCAAAATATTACTCGTGCGGTTGGCCCAGCCATCGCTGGTGGAGTAATTGCTCTAGCTGGGCCAGGACCGGTTTTTCTCCTCAATGCCATAAGTTTTACGGCTATTTTCATCGTGATTTATCGATATCGAAGCAAACAGCCCAGAAGCACGTTACCTTCGGAACGATTTATTGGTGCCTTACAAACAGGCTTTCGTTTTTTTCGTCAGTCTCCGGCACTACAGACTATAATGATTCGTTCTGTAGCCTTCTTCATTATGATGAGTGGGTTGTTTGCCTTTCTGCCCCTCATTGTTCGGCAAGAAGTAGGCGCTGGCCCTCAAATCTACGGGCTGCTGCTTGCAAGTCTAGGACTCGGCGCTGTGACTCTGGGATTAGCTCTACCCCGATTCCGGACCCAATTCTCTAGTGATACCATTCTGATGGCCGGAACCATCATCGGTGCACTAGCGCTCCTTGGACTTGCCTACATTCGCTCAACTATCCTTCTTGTGCCAGTCATGTTCGTCGCTGGAGGCTCTTGGATCAGTGGAGTTTCAACCCTCCAAGTCTCCACTCAGCTCTCGCTGCCCGCCTGGATTAGAGCGAGAGGTATATCCACTTTCATGTTCTCTTTTTTAGGGAGCATGGCGTTGGGTGCCGCATCCTGGGGCCGTCTTGCATCAGCCACCAGCACAACCATAGCCCTGTCCGTTGCCGTAGTATTTGGGCTCTTATTCGGGCTGGCCGCCTCTCGCTGGAAACTCTCTGATTATGCCGAGATAGATTATTCTGCAGCCCAGCCGCCGGGTGAGCCCACCTCGTCTTTCCCACTGACACCCCATGATGGCCCGGTCATGTTAAATGTAGAGTACCTAATCGATCCAACTGACAGGACAGCTTTCGAAGAGGCAATGCGAGATGTGCGACGGATGCGACTTAGGAATGGTGCCGTAGCATGGGGCCTCTTTCAGGACGCTGATAATGAACACCGCTTCATCGAGACTTTTATCGACCCTACCTGGCTCACACATCTCAGGCAGCAAGAAAGAGTCACTGTGGAAGACATGGAGTTCAAACAAGTTGCCGAGGCATTCCATCGCAGCACAAACCCGCCGAAAACCAGTCACTTTATAGCAAGGGGTGCACCTAAAAGGCGCCATTATCGATTCAGAATGTGAAGTGAAAAAACGCCCCTTAAAGCCGAGATTAAGGCGGGAGAAATTCTGACATTTTACCGCTAAGAAAAATACAATACAGTAAGACATTCCATGCGAGTACCGACAGACCGAAGCCAACCTCCATTGAGCGAGTTGATCCTGTCAAACCGATGGGTCGAAGAATGTAGTGTTCAATAAAACCACCATCAAAAACCGGTTGACCAGCTAGCTGCCTAAAATATTTCTCCAACGGCGTCAGGGGGCAGGTCCAACCAAACACAAACACCGCAGAAGACCAAGCAACTGCCAGCAGGTGGGCCCAAATGACCCAGGACCACACGAGTACCACCAACCCTCCCAATAAAGCAAACACTACCCACAGAAAATGTAGCCAAAAAATTGCAGTTGCCAATAAGCCCACTAACATAACACTGTCTAGTATAGTGCGATTATGACTATGTTAAACGACTGCAGTGGGCTATGGTGCATAATTCTTGCTGCAGGTGCGTCCAGTCGCCTAGGAAAACCTAAACAATTAATCCAATATCGCGGCAGACCGTTGCTACTGCATGCAGCAAGCGCTGCAACATCAATTTCGCCAACACGAACCATCGTCGTATTAGGCGCACACTCACTTAGATTGAGGGCGCTGCTTGCAAGACACCTACAAAACGTCTCCGTCATTGTGAATCACCAATGGGGGTCAGGAATGATGAGTTCTCTGATCGTTGGGCTCAGGGCCCTCCCTTCGAATGCATGTGCCGCACTGTTAATGCTTAGTGACCAACCTCGAATAGATGCCCGTTCTCTAAATCGCTTAGTAAAAGCTTGGCGCGCCAAACCAAATGTGCCAGCCGCGGCCTATTTCTCTGAGACCATTGGCGCACCAGCCATACTGCCTAAACACTACTGGGCTGATATCAAACTATTATCTGGCGATACTGGAGCCCGGTCTTTGCTGCAACAATCTGGCATAAACACTACGGCCGTGGCAATGCCAGAGGCAGCGCTCGATATCGACACTAACGAGGACTTAAAACGACTAAAAAATACTGTTAATTAAGGAAAAATCGCCTTAGCGGCTCTCTCATTTTCTCGTTCCATCCCAATTGATCCAACCTGAGTGCCCATCACTATAGTGTTCTTTTTTCCAGATGGGTAAGCGATGCTTCAGCTCGTCAATAATGTAGCGACAAGCATCCAAAGCGGGGCCCCGATGACCCGCACTAACGCCTACCCACACGGCACAATCTCCAATTTCTAAAACCCCTATTCGATGAGTACAGCTGGCGCCAAGCAAATCAAAACGCGTACAGGCTTCGTCAACAATCTTCTGTCCTTCCTTAATAGCTATACCATCATGTGCCTCATACTCAAGACGGATCACAGACTCACCATCGTTGTGATCTCGCACCCAACCTTCGAAACTGACACAAGCGCCAGCGCTATCGTTGCGAAGCTCATCGCTAAGTTCATAGGGATCAATGGTGTTGGGACTAATATTAAAACTCATGCCCTATTTGTTCCTCCCCAACCCCCGTTCCTATATCAAATTTAATGCTGATGATGTGAAATATTCACATAACGTAGATTTTCCAATCGCTATCTTTAGGGTCGAATTTGACCACTACCCCTGACCACATATTTATAACTAGTAAGCTGCTCGGCGCCAACCGGCCCACGAGCATGAACCCGTCCGGTGGCTATACCGAGCTCTGCACCCATACCAAACTCACCACCATCCGCAAACTGCGTGGATGTATTGTGCATAAGAATGGCACTATCAAGCGCTTTGAAAAACTGCTCTGCCGCATTCGCATCTTCACTGACGATCGACTCGGTATGCCCTGACCCAAACCTTTCGATGTGATGAATCGCCTGATCGAGCCCCTCAACAATCTTGACTGCAACCACAGCATCCAAATACTCTGTACCCCAGTCAGAGTCTGATGCCGCCACTACACGCTCATCGCAAGCTTGAGTTGTTGGGTCTCCCCGAACCTCGCAACCGGCGTCAATTAAATCCAACACCAATGGCTTAAGATGAGTATCTACGCAAGACTTATCAACTAAAATAGTTTCAGTGGCACCACAAATGCCGGTCCGACGCATCTTGGCGTTGACTACAATGTTGCGTGCCATCTGTAAGTCTGCCGCCCCGTGAACGTAGGTGTGGCAGATTCCCTCTAAGTGTCCCATCACCGGGATGCGAGCATCTTGTTGCACTCTCGCTATCAGTCCCTTACCACCCCGAGGCACCACGACGTCCAAGAAATCCGCCATGTCCCTGAGTAATATTCCAACCGCCTCGCGGTCCTGGGTTGGAACCATCTGAACTGCTGCCTCCGGCAATCCAACCTTCTGAAGCCCCTTAACAATACAAGCATGAATAGCAGCGCTAGAACGTATGCTCTCCGACCCTCCTCTCAAGATGACCGCGTTGCCGCTCTTGAGACAGAGAGCCCCCGCATCGGCGGTAACATTAGGTCGACTCTCATAAATGATGCCGATTACTCCCAGCGGGACCCGCACTCGCTGTATCTGGAGCCCATTTGGTCGTTGCCACTCATCAATGACCTTCCCCACTGGATCAGGCAGTCTAGCAATATCCTTAATACTGGAGGCCATCGCATTGATACGTGCTTCATCCAGAGCTAGGCGGTCTAATAGGGCACCTGATAGGTTATTGCCACGAGCACTCTCCATATCGGCTGAATTAGCTTTTAAAATATCTAATGTGGATCGGCTCACCCCCGCTGCTGCTGCCTCAAGGGCTGCATTTCTTTCATCCTCTTCGGCTTTTTTGAGCACACGGGCCGCCTGTCGAGCCATTTTTCCCAACAGAAGCATCTGCTGATATAGGCTCTCATTCCTGCTCTCTGTATTTATCGATGTCATAAGCCTATCTTGTTCTGGGTTAACACCAAGTCGTTTCTATGAATTATCTCGTCCCGCCTGCAATAACCTAAAATACCGTTGATTGCGCCTGATTGGTAGCCTGCTATAGAACGAGTTTCACTAGAAGTATAAGTAGTTAGTCCGCGCCCCAACTCTGTACCATCATGTCCCAAAATCTGCACAACCTCGCCCCGACCAAAGTCACCCTCCACTGCCAATACACCTGCTGGCAAAAGACTTTTACCCGAAAGAAGCGCACGCTGTGCACCATCATCCACCGTCAAAGCACCTTTGGGCTTAAGAGTGCCAGCAATCCATTGCTTACGTGCCGCTTTAGGAGTCGAGGTTGGCATAAACCAAGTAGCTCGGCCGCCGTCAAGAAGTTCTCGAATAGGTTTCTTAACACGCCCGCTCGTTATCACTACTCGACAACCAGCTCCAAGTGCGATGCGCGCTGCATCAAGTTTCGTGCGCATTCCGCCGGTACCCTGAGCCGAACCAGGACCTCCAGCCATATCCCAGTAGTCATGCTTAAGATCGGTAATTTCGGGAATATGCCGCGCTTGTTGATCGGCCTTTGGGTCAGAAGTGTACAGTCCGTCCACGTCAGAGAGAATAATTAAGCAGTCAGCACTGAGCATTTGCGCTACATGTGCTGCCAAGCGATCATTATCACCGTAGCGTATTTCTTCTGTGGCAACCGTGTCATTTTCATTAACTACAGGTATTGCACCACGGCTGAGCAAAGTGAGGAGCGTACCTTCAGCGTTTAGATAGCGCCGTCGACTCTCGCTGTCATCCAAAGTCAATAAAACCTGAGCTGCTGTAAGATCCTTAAGACCGAGTTCTTCTTGATAGGCGTGGGCAAGCTGAATCTGACCCACCGCTGCCGATGCCTGGCTTTCTTCCAAGCGCATGCGATCGGATGCCAAGCCTAATTGACCAGTTCCCAAAGCAATAGAGCCAGATGACACTATCACCACCTCTTGACCTGCCTTGCGCATGGCTGAAACGTCACTACATAGAGCCGCTAACCAAGCTCGATCAAGGGTGCCACTCGACTGATCCACAAACAGCGAAGAACCAATCTTAATTACAACTCGCCGCGCATCAAGCAGATGCTTCGCACCGCCTACTTGTGATTTAGGAGCCACAAGCTACCTCAAAGTGATGAAGTGGGATTAAGAACAGGCGCACCTCTAGCCACGGCCATGGCCCCACTGCGAACCACAGTTAGAATCTCGGCCTTCGCGCCAATGTTATTCATGAACCGATCAATGTCCGCACTTCCACCGATCAACTCTACGGTGTAATGACCCTCATAGGTATCCAATATTTTAGCTCCAAAGTCCCGGACAAGTGCCTCCAAATTTTCCAACCCACTCTCTTCAATCTGAAGCTTAAATAAGGCTATCTCCCTCTCGATATGATCACCACTAGTCATGTCGATTATATTGATGACATCCACCAGTTTAGCTAGCTGCTTAGAGATCTGATCTATAACGTCATCAGACCCGTGAGTTACCAAAGTAAGACGAGATACCATCTCGTCGCTGGTCGGCGCTACATTAAGGCTCTCAATATTGTAAGCGCGAGAGGAGAACAAATCGGCTACCCGAGCTAAGGCGCCGGCCTCATTCTGGAGCAGTATCGAGATAACGTGTCGCATACCAAGATGTTGGCTGAGAACAAAGGGTATTGCAATGCGCAAGCTTTATCGGCAACACTGAGCGTGTCAGTACAAACTGAGGCAGTATCCGCCTTTGTCGAAAAAAATGGGCACTAAAATCAAACCAAACTCGGGTGAAGTGATACAACACTCACAGACCACCATGAATGGAGCAGACATAATCGTTCGGGTGTTAGTCGATGAGGGTGTTAGCACGCTTTTTGGGTATAGCGGAGGAGCTATCCTGCCCACTTTTGATGCGTTGTTCCGGTACAACAAGGCAAACGGCGACAGGGATCCAATGCCAATAATTGTTCCAGCCAACGAACAGGGTGCCACGTTTATGGCGGCTGGCTATGCGCGAGCCAGTGGAAAAGTCGGAGTAGCCGTGGTTACCTCTGGCCCAGGCGCTACTAATTGTGTCACCCCTGTACGAGACTGCATGGCAGATTCAGTTCCTATTGTCGTTATATGTGGGCAAGTTGGAACTACAGCTATTGGCACAGATGCATTTCAAGAGGCTCCTGTGAGAGGAATCATGAGTTCAGTGGCCAAACACGTATATTTAGTTACGGACCCAAAAAAACTCGAATCGACTATGCGGACCGCTTTCGAGTTAGCGAGAACAGGCCGCCCAGGACCTGTCGTTGTGGATGTACCAAAGGACGTTCAAAACTGGGAAGGGGCCTATCAGGGCAAGGGCCGCCTTCCCATCCTCGGGTACCGATACCGACTAGAAGCAGTTAACAACAACACCCTAAGTAAACAAAAATGCAAAGAATTCTTCTCCATGCTAGCTGAAGCAAAGCGTCCACTGATTTATGCCGGTGGCGGCGTAATCAATGGTAATGCTAGTGATGCATTAAGAAAGTTAGCGCTCACCTTCAAGATACCTGTAACAACTACGTTGATGGGTCTCGGGGGCTTTGACACCAAGCACCCGCTGTCGCTGCACATGCTTGGCATGCACGGCACTGCATATGCCAATTACGCAGTGGATGATTGTGATCTACTAATAAATGTAGGTGCCCGATTCGATGATCGTGTAGCCGGAGACCCAAAGCGTTTTGCAGCAAATGCGCAGCATATCCTGCACTTCGACTTGGACCCATCAGAAATCAATAAAGTGAAGTCAACCGATTGGTACCACCTAGGCATACTGAGGGAAGCGCTGAAAACGCTCGTCAATTACGGGCAAAAAATACATTTCAATCCCGACTATTCTCCCTGGCACGAAGAAATTGGAAAATTAAAATCCACTTACGCACTCAACTATGATCGTGAAAGTAAGCTAATTCAGCCAAATTACGTAATTGAAACTATAAATAAAATTACAAAAGGCAAGGCCATTATCACAACTGGTGTGGGGCAGCACCAGATGTGGGCGGCACAATACTGCGACTTCCGTGACCCTCGTTTGTGGCTGACCTCTGGAAGTATGGGAACTATGGGATTTGGGCTACCCGCTGCTATCGGAGCTCAGTTGGCTCAGCCTGACAAACAGGTCATCGACATCGATGGGGATGCGAGCATTCGCATGAATTTGGGTGAGCTTGAGACCGTCACAACCTATGACCTTCCCATTAAGATTGTGGTTCTTAACAACTACGGAGATGGCATGGTAATGCAGTGGCAGCGCCTCTTTTTCAAGGGAAGAATAGCCGCTAGCGATAAATCACTTCGAAAAAAAAACTTTATAAAAACGGCCCAAGCAGACGGCTTCCGCTATGCCAAACGATTGGAACAGAAAAAGGATGTGCCTACGGTACTAAAAGAGTTCCTTGCATTCGATGGCCCCGCTTTTCTAGAAGTTGTTATCGATCAGGAAGCCGGAGTTTATCCTATGGTGCCGCCAGGCTTATCCTACAAAGAAATGGTAACCGGAGACTACATCCCTAATCGCTATGACAGTAAAAAAACTGTGGATCCAGATGCCTCGGAGATGTTTTAGGGAAATTACCCAGCCTAGCCACGGAATTTTATTAGCTATCCGAGCGCGAGATACTAAAGTCGATATTAGACTACAAAAGATCGGAGCTGCGGGACAAAACCCGATGTATGGCACTGATCAGAATCCCGAGATCAATTTCACTTATTATCAGTGGCGGCATAAGGTACACAACATCACCAAATGGGCGTACCCACACACCCTCCTGTATAAAGCGGTGTCTGAGGCCAGCTAAGTCCGGCATTCGATCCAGTTGAACTACACCGATTGCGCCCTTACAGCGAACATCATGCACCCCCTTAATTGAACGACAGAGCTCCAATCCATCAGAAAGTTGAGCTTCAATTCGCAAAACCTGCTCCAGACGTGGCTCCATTTCAAAGAGCGACAAAGATGCAATCGCAGCCACGCATCCCAAGGGATGTCCTGAAAAGGTTGGTCCGTGCATTAGAGCATCACCCTCCGATTCTGAAAGGAAGGCCTCATATACACGGTCTGTGGCTACTGTAGCGGCCAGAGGCGAAGTTCCACCCGTAAGCGCTTTTGAGAGCGTGATTATGTCGGGTACTACACCTGCTTGTTCGCAGGCGAATAGCGTACCAGTCCGCCCAAAGCCTGTAGCAATCTCATCCAAAATTAGCAAGACTCCGTGCCGACTAGCAATTTCAGCAATTCCAGCGAGGATCATCGGGCTATGAAATTTCATACCGCCCGCCGCCTGCACCAGCGGCTCCAAAATCACGGCTGCCAACTGAGTTGAGTTTTTTGCCACAAATGCCTCAAGGTCTGCTAATTCACTCCTATTCCTAGGCAAGTCGACGATCATTTGCGCTGGAACAATGCCAGCAAAAGACCGGCTGTTCCCATCCCCGGGGTCACCAACAGACATAGCCGCAAAAGTATCGCCATGGTAGCCGCAACGAAAGCTTAAAAAGAGGAATTTATCCCTATCACCCTGATTGGTGAAAAATTGCGTCGCCATTTTCATGGCGATTTCCACCGAAACCGAACCTGATTCAGAAAGAAACACATGATTCAGATCTCCTGGCAAGATCTTGCAAAGCTGCTCAGTCAACTCGAGTATAGGAGCATGAACGATGCCCCCCAGCATGATGTGCGGCATGCGCTCCAACTGATCTTTTACAGCGGCTTTTATGTAAGGGTGGTTATAGCCATGACAGGCTGCCCACCATGATGACGTTCCATCGACAAGCGTCCTTCCGTCCTTAAGCGCAATGCGCACACCTTCTGCTCCCACAACCTCAATAGGCTTGGGCAATGTCTGCATCTGACTATAAGGTAACCAAACATGAGTTAGGTCCATTGGCGTTCCTCGATAAAATAGGCCAGAAATAAAGAAGTGCGGTCGATCCTGTGTAGTTCGCCCTACCCATTCTCCTGCGACTGCCCCATCCGGGCGCGTGTCGCTATACTACAATGGTACTCGGTCAATGCTCTTTAATATGAAAAGTTTAAGTTGTTTCAAAGCTTACGATGTTCGCGGACTTGTTCCAGAAGAACTCAATGAAGATGTCGTTTATCGCATAGGGCGTGCCTATGCAGCATTCGTAGAACCCCAGAAGGTAGCCGTCGGATATGACATCCGTCTATCCAGCCGCCGTCTTTCCAAAGCACTCATTGCAGGCCTAACCGATTCTGGAGTCGACGTAATAGACATCGGAATAGGCGGATCGGAATTAAGTTACTTTGCCACATTTCACGAAAATATCGATGGCGGGATCATGGTCACTGCCAGTCATAACCCGCCAGATTACAATGGTCTAAAATTTGTACGCGAGGAATCAAAACCTATTAGCGCAGACACGGGACTAGAGGAAATCCGGATTCTGGCAGAAAAAAATCAATTCCCCACCACAGACAGAAAGGGTCTCGTTACTAAAAAAGATGTCAAACCTGACTATATACAGCACCTTCTGTCCTATGTAAGTACACCTGATCTCTCACCCTTGAAAATTGTGGTCAATGCAGGCAACGGTGGTGCTGGGCCAATCTTAGACCTACTGGAACCCCATCTGCCCTTTGAATTTTTTAGAATGCACCATGAGCCCGATGGTACTTTTCCGAACGGTGTACCAAACCCGCTGCTAGAAACAAATCGCAGCGAAACAATAATGCACGTCCAGAAAACTGGTGCAGACTTGGGCTTAGCGTGGGACGGAGACTATGACCGTTGTTTCTTCTTCGACGAGGACGGCAGATTTATTGATGGTTACTATATCGTGGGCCTTCTAGCACAAGCTTTCCTAAAAAAATCTCCTGGAGAAAGAATTGTCCATGACCCACGTCTGACGTGGAATATTTTAGACATAGTAAAAAAAGGAGGCGGGCAAGCATTGCAAAGCAAATCTGGGCACGCATTCATAAAACAAACGATGCGAGAAAAAGATGCCATCTATGGCGGGGAAATGAGTGCACATCATTACTTCCGTGACTTCTCCTATGCAGACAGCGGCATGATTCCGTGGCTGCTAGTAACAGAAATTATGAGCCAAAAAAATGATCCGCTCTCTGCATTAGTAGGCAAAAGAATGGAGCTTTTCCCTGCTAGTGGGGAAATTAACCGCAAGGTGGAAGATGTCGAGACTACAATTAATAGAATTAAATCACTTTATGCCGAAAACGCACTCAGTATCGATCACACAGATGGAGTCAGTATAGAGTTTGCAGACTGGAGGTTTAACCTGAGAGCATCTAATACTGAACCTGTTGTTCGCTTAAATGTGGAAAGTAATGGCAACATGAAATTGATGCAGCAACGAACTGATGAGTTACTGCGTGTATTAGGTGGGAAGGCGGCTTAAGTCAGCCAAACTCTTAAATGAATAAACCCATTGAGTCTTAAAACTTTAGAGCAATTGGCCGATAATAAACTCAGGGAGCTGGGAGCCCTTGAGCTTAAGCGCAAACTCAGAATCACTGAGCGTAAGGCATTTGCCCGCACGTTACAGGAAGAAAAAAGGTTAGTAAGTTTCTCCTGCAATGATTACCTAGGTTTGTCTACCCATAAAGAAGTCATAGAAGCCAGCGTTAAAGCCACACGCCAGCATGGCACCGGGGCAGGTGCATCCCGCTTGATTACGGGCAATCACCCTTTATTTCAGACATTAGAGAAACGGCTGGCCCGCCTTAAAAACACTGACGATTCAGTGGTCTTCGGAAGTGGGTATTTAGCGGGTATAGGGGTCATTCCAACCTTAATTGGGCCTGACGACTTGATCCTCATAGATGAATTGAGTCACTCCTGCTTGAAAACAGGCGCTAAACTGACCGGCGGCCGGATATTAAATTTTAAGCATAATAATGTTCTGCATACGGAAGAGCTTTTGCGAAATTATCGTAGAAAACACCGGTACTGTTTATTAATTACAGAAAGCGTATTCAGCATGGAAGGTGATCTAGCGCCGCTGTCAGAGCTTTCCAAGCTCGCCATTCAGTTTGACGGTTGGTTGATGAGCGATGATGCTCATGGCCTAGGCGTGCTTGGGCACGGACGAGGTTCTGGTTTCACCCAAAAAGACCCAATAACGATTCCACTTCAGATGGGAACATTGTCGAAAGCCGCAGGTGCATATGGCGGATTCATTTGTGCGAGCCACCAAGTAACTAACCTAATTCGCAATAGAGCTCGCACTTTTGTTTACACGACTGGGCTACCTGCTGGCACTGTCGCTGCTGCTATTAAAGCCCTTGAAATCATTGAGAGAAATCCGATCCTCACAACCCTTCCTGTTAAGCGAGCGCAACTTTTCACTGATGAACTCGGGCTACCACAGGCTAAGAGCGCTATCGTCCCGATTATTTTACACACTCCCGAGAGAGCGTTAATGGCTAGCCAATCACTGGAAAAAAAAGGATTTCTCGTTACCGCCATTCGCCCACCGTCGGTTCCTCGAGGCACAGCAAGGTTAAGGTGCGCGTTCTCCGCAGCTCACTCGGAGAAAGATGTGCTTGAGTTCGCTTCAGCTATGCGGCCCTTACTAAAACCGCTATGAAGACATTTTTCATAACGTCCTCGGGCACAGAGATTGGAAAAACATTTGTGACGACCCTCCTTGCAACTCAGCTAACTCATTCGGGTTATCGCGTTCGTGCCCTGAAGCCCTTGGCAACAGGGTTTGATCCGGCACGCCCCGAAAATAGTGACAGCGATCTGTTGCTGAGGGCTGTTGACCTTCGGCTTGATGAAAAAAACCTAGCTAGAGTATCACCGTGGAGGTTCAGTGCAGCCTTGTCACCCGATGTGGCTGCAGAACTGGAAGGTCGCAACATCGACCTCCATGAACTCACCGACTTTTGCTTAAAGCAAGAGAACGCAGATGTTACTCTAATAGAAGGTATTGGTGGCGTTATGGTGCCACTGAATCAGGAACATACGGTACTGGATTGGATTCAGGCGCTAGGGGTACCGGTAGTCTTAGTTGTGGGTAGCTACTTAGGGACGTTAAGTCATGCACTGTCTGCAGCAGGCATGCTCCAGGCACGCGGTCAAACGATAGCCGGGGTTATTATTAGCGAATCCACCAACCAGCCAATGAAGGTCGAAAAAACCGCGTGGACACTTGAGCGATTCCTTCACCCTATACCAATACAGATTTTACCTAGACTAGAAAGCCAAGAAGCCGCCCCAAACTTGCTAACGTTGCTAGATCTGCATCTCTAGTCAATAGCAAAAAGAACGAATTTTCTTTTCGTTAAAAACTTCCCTCGTTTAGTCAAAAAGAGCCACTTTTAAGAGCGCACTAAAGCCTCAAGTCTTTTATTAACCTCCACAGGTCTTTTGGGGATCCTGTTTTAAAAAATATTTCTCTGGATCTTGAAGCAGTTTTAGGACGTGCTTAGGTCTTTGGGAGCTACATCACGCGCGCCGCGTATTGTAGGGCTTTCGGTAACGTACTTACTTCTGAGCAATCCGTTGACGCGCACTGCTATTTACCAGACTAAGTTCCGCCCGGCGCTCCATAGCTAAACCATCTAAATCGCTTTCGTCTGAGCGGGAAAATTGCTCGCCATAAGAATCCAGGACAATACGACCCGAAGGTACACCAGCACGAATTAAAGCATCTTGAACCGCTAATGCACGATCAGCGGAAAGTTGTGCGTTGTACTCTACATTTCCCCGAGCGTCGGCAAATCCCTCTACACGAATCAACATCCCATCCATATTAGCCAGCAATTTAGCCAGCTGCTCAAACCAATCCTGATTGATTTTGTCGAGATCGCTTTCTCCTGTTCTAAACAGTACTTGAACGCTCAACATTTGCTGCAGCGTATTCTGCATTTCTGCTGTGCCTTTTAGTAGTTCTGACTCAAGCCTAATCATTTCTTGTTCGCGCGTTTTAATACCGGCGTTTAAAATTTCAGCCTCGTCCTTGAGCGCTTCCCAACGCTGCTCGAATTCCAACTTAGCTGTTTGCTCTTTATAGAACCTGTCTCCCAGCCAACTACCGAGGGCTGCGCCTAAAATAGACCCAACCGGACCACCAACGGAACCACCAAGAACTGCCCCGGTGCCAACCCCTATGCTTTCTTGTCTAGAAGGCGATCCTATTTCGTCTGCTAAACCCAAATCACTGATAGCAATCGTGCAAATCACAGTTAACAAAATGTATTTCATCATTGCTGTCTCCTCCCGCTTTTAAAGATCTCTATGCATTGCCTCTCCATTAAAACGATCGACAACGACAGAGCAGCGATGAAATGAGACGACTAGAAAAAGGAACCTGACAAAATCTGACAGCTCAACGGGCCCGGCGATGAGGAAGCGCAACAAAGGTGCCTCCATTTCTTTGGCAAAGCGCCCGCATAAGAATGGCGAATCGAGCAGCGGTTAACATGTCACCAGTGACCTCGAAAAGCACCGGAAAAGCTACGGCATGGATCCGTACCCGGCGCTCACCCCTCTCATCAGCGCGATTGCGGCGATCCACCTCCCTTACTACCCCATTGATCGACCCGGATGAAAAATCATCACTGTAAACATACAAGCTCACTCTTTTTTCAGGATCGTAGAAGCTCTCTATAGCGGTCAAGATGCCTTCTCTGGGGCTGGAGTTGGAGAATGCGTTCCAATTTCTCAAGGCATCCATGATCGCTTCCCGCCTAGCAGGCGTATCCGGAATCCACTCATTGCGGTAACTTTTAAACATATATTCGCCCATATCATTCAAAACCTGTATTCCTTTCACCTCAGGATAAACCTCGAGTGTTTCTTGCATCTGTTTCTGGACTCTATCCCAAGCGTACTGACGCATACTCCCCGAAGTATCAATGATAAAAACGATGTATTCGCTATCCACAGGTATACCGCCTATGTTGTAATCATCTGGATCCGGGCGGTAATCAGCTAACAGTCGCTGCATCTCCTCAGTCAGCCGTTGCTTAGCTAGCGCAAGCTGGCCTTGCAGTTCCGTATTGATGTCAGCGTTATCTCCAGTAGCCAAAAACTCGGAACGAATTCTTGAGAGTTGTTCCTGTAAACGGGAGAGCTGTAAATTTTCTGAATCTAATTGCGTCACAGTAGAAATCTGCTCGCGCTCAACGATCTCGGTTTCTCCACGGAGATCATTCAGTTCCTCCTGATAACGCGTAATCAATTCTTCAAGCTCTACATGACTCTCCTCAAGACGGATAGGCTCAAAAATCTTTGTTAAGACAAGCAAGAGAATGATAGCCCCAAAGCCACAGCATATTACGTCTAAAAAAGAAAGATTAAGTGTCTCCGTGTCGCGATCTTTTTTCCTCATGGCCAATCCTCTGAAGGTGCCATCATGGATCCACCAGTAGTTAGCGAGAGCTGCCAATAAGCCGGCGCGGCCAAAGGATCCCCCTCCATCGCATAGAGAATCACATTCACCGGAATATTCAGGGGCAGCCGGCGAACAGCTCGTTCAAAATGATTAACTCGCTCCCTACTAGTTACGCCTGCCTGCGCCGGTACAACCTCACCCATAGTTGGTAGGCCATCTACAAGCAGATACAAATTATCGGGCTTTGGGTCTAAGGTTCTAGCAACGTCCATTGCCGCATGCAGGCTAGTCGGGCCTTCTGGTGATGTATCTTTAAGTACCTGAACCGCCGCATCTAATTGGGCGCCATTCTCAACGGTAAGCCAGCGCCCGCCGGTACCATCCAACAACGGCCAAGCTTCTTTGTTAAAAGCATAAATCTGAAATTGGATACCGGGCGGAATCTGGGTAGTAAGCCAGTCCACCGTATTGACTACTTGTTGCCATTTGGGTGCCTGCAGTCTTTGCTCCACTGGCATATTGCGCCGCCGAATAATATTTACGATGGTACGATCCAGCATGCTTGTAGAAGCGTCTACTAAAATCAGTACGCGCTGCCCGCCCATTCGCAAGCCTGTTAAATACTGTCTATTCCCGTCACCCGTGAAACTACGAATACGGTTCCCCGCATCTTCCGGCGTAACGCTAGCCGCCGACAGCCTTTCATTTTCTTCTCTTAGATCATCAAGCTCTGACCTTAGTCGCTCGATAGCTTCTTTGCGAGTGCTTGTCTCTTCAGTTACAGAATTTAGCTCATTTTCTGTACTAAGAATTTCTTTCATAACCTCATCTCGCATTCCGGCCAGCACAGCCATATCTTTGATAAGCTTGGCTAGCTCATCCTTAAGTTGAACTAGATTTTTCTTTCCTGAAAGTACTCTTAACTCCATGCGGTCTACTTCACTACCAAGATCATCGAGCTCAAGCTTACTGCGCTCAGAGACATTGGCGTTAATCACCATGAAGAATAAAATGACTGCACCGAATCCACAGGTCATGGCGTCCAGAAAAGATAAGGAAAATACGTTTATCTTTTTACGAGCCACAATCATTTCCTACGCTTATTACCCACAACTCCTCACCAGGTGAACCGATACGAATGACATCTGCGGGACGCAGTGTGGTTTCAGCCGAAGCTCTCTTTTCGTTTACAAATGTCCCGTGACGACTGTGATCAATAAGCTTGACCTCACCATCACGCAAGACCAATTCACAATGTGAGCCAGAAACACCACTATGGTCTCCCTCAAGCACGATAGAGCGACGCTCTTTATCTTTAGTACGGCCAATTGATAGCCCCTCAGCATCCACGGGATATGCAATTCCCTTATAAACCACATGACTCGAACTGGCGTCTGGAGTTTTCTCTGAATCCTGAAAAACGTTTTTATCAACTGCAACCTGAGCCTGTTCACGCCATGGCACCCGCTTTAGCAGTTTGACCTGACCGCTTTTAGACTCAGCGGCTGGCATAGCTAACGCACCCATCACGGGTGCATCGGGTCCTAAACTCAACACAAGCGCATCATCTAAACGTTGTAATTCAGTCATTAGCCCAGGTAGTAAACCAAGATGGTGGGAAACCTGTACAACGAGACCAGCCCCACCTTGCCTAACCTGAGCTACTAGTTGCACCAGTGCACGATAAAAACCTGATGCGGCTGCCAACAGCTGCTCCCGCCGAACTTCAATCCGATGAATATCTTGGTAATGCTCCAGTTCGAATTCACATACATCTTTCTCTTGTATCGACTGTAGCCAACCCGGTAGGTAATCATATATAAGCTGCTCAGTATCAGCTCGATGAAGAGGGTCAAAGCGTGTTGCAAGAACGAAAAGCTCTGAAAACCGCTGGGCCCAAAGATCCATAACACTTATCAGGCCAGTATTTTCCAGACCAATTTCTTGTAACGCCATTACGCTATCGCTCTGCTCTAATGGCGTCACAGAGACTCGGTGTAAGCCAACATCTAGGTGAACAAGCTGCCGGCCCGGGTACGGTCGTGCGCTGACAGCAGCGGCTGAGCTTAACATCCCACTCACCCGAATTCCGATCTCTTGAGTTAACCCAAGTAATACACCCAATTGCTCGCGCGTGTAGTGATTCGGCACTATCAGAACAACATCGTCTGATTTATCCGCAATTTGGGTCCACAACGTTTTGAGCTGAGCATGAGCAAGTTCCGAGGCACTATCAATCCCTTCTACGCCCGCGGTATTACTGCCTACGCTCAAATTAGTCCAATAACGGCTACTCACCTGACTAGGCTTAACACGTGCTTGTCGAAGCGCCTCAGTGCCAGTGATAATGCGCCCATCCTCTACTAGCGCATAACCAGGCTCTCTAGCCAATACTTCCCCTTCGTGGGCAACCACCAGGCTTGCGTCATTGATGTCGATTGCGAGCGTGGCCATCAATCAACTCTTGGAAATTTCAAGCTCCCCTAGTCTGCATGTGGCGAATTAAATTGTGGTCGACGTGAGTTTGAGCATCAAAAATGAAACGTTCCTGTAAAAGCTGTAGCTGATGGACAAGAAACATCACAACAATAGAAATCAAAAGCGCAATAAAAGTGGAGTTAAATGCGGTACCCAAGCTCTGGGTTACCCCCGCGATATCTCCATCTACAGCGCGGTGTGCCTGACCCAAAGCCTCACCGATTCCGCGCACTGTTCCAATAAACCCCACAGAAGGTATAGCCCAAGCGATATAACGAATCATGGAAAGCTCGGACTCCAATCGTTCACCTTCCGACTCACACAAATTAGTTGCCACCGAGGATACATCTTGCACGTTACGTGTGGACCCAAACCGTTCAAGCGAAGAAAGCATGACCCTAGGAAGCAACATCTCTCTCAAACGCTCAGGAAGAGATTGAATGTTGCGAGCATACTCCCTTGTATCCTCCGGAAGAATGCGCACGCCCTCTTGAACTCGGACAAATTCTTGCTGCAAAAGAGCTCGTTCCTTAAGCGCCCGAAACGCTTTATAGCCCATAATGCAGAACGCCCAAATCATCAAAATAAAACAAGATTCCTGCTCGAAGTCCCGAATAATCACCCACACAGAGCGCTCTGGCGTGTAGTTTTCTTCTTGCTCAATACGTAGTATCTGCTCGGCCGCCACAGCAGCCGCTTTAGGCCTGACCACCGTAACGTAGACCGCATGCACCACGATGATTGCGATAATTAGCGCAAACACTTGATAAACAAACTCAGCTGGAAAACGACGTTTCATCAGATAATGCCTCCGGCTAAAAACCTAAATATCTATAGGAAAAATAACTTCTTCATCAGCTGCAATCTCTTCCGAGGGAATAAAGACATCAGTGTTTGGCGGGGTCCTTTCTGACTCAGGCTCCACCCTCGGGGGAGGTATCGCCTCCTCCACTTCTTGCTCATCTTCCTGGCCTAGCCCCAATGACAATAGACTCAGCAAGCTCCCCAGCACAAACACCCTAATCTTAAAATTGATCATTTTTTTTCATACCAGTTTGAAAGTTTAAGCAAAGTCTGATCCCATCATTCCAGATTACGCGCAATACGAAAACCGAGGTCCTCTCGGGCACTACCATTGTAGTCTCGGTAGGCAAGCCGAAGATTCGTCAGGGTAGCGCTAGTCCAGCTAGAACCTCGAACCACATGTAAACTACCAATTTCAGGGCCCAGAGGATCCTTGACGACTCCCTCTACGCCGATAGTCGCAATTTCATAGTAATCCTGCATCCATTCTGAAACATTGCCACCGAGATCAAAAAAACCAAGGAGACTGGGCCCGAAACTCCCTACTGGCGCTGCTACCTGAAAGCTATCGTTATAAGTGATTAGTGTCGTTCTTAACAACTGAGAGGCACTAACATCAGCATAATTGCCGGTGCGATCCGGGGGAGGGAGCTCAGCTCCCCAAGGATAGATTAGAGCTTCCTCCCTTTCTGCAAATCGCGAAGCCCAGGCCCATTCAGCCTCTGTGGGCAAACGATAACCGTTGCGCACTGGACGTACCAATACCCGAGTTCCCTGCCGCTCCTCATATGCAGGCTGAAATCCGTCAGTAATGCTGAGCCAGTTAAGAAATTGCGCAACTTCTCCCCAAGTCACCCTCACCACAGGCTGATCATCTTCATCTAAAGAAACACCCGAAAAAGATCCCGAATTGTGTTCAGGTTTGAACTTCCTGAATTCCGCGTTACTGACTTCCCGAGCACCTAGATAGAAAGCTGTACTTAACCTAACTGTGCGCATTGACTCATTTGAGCGGCGCCCTTGTTCGCGCCGCGATGAACCCATAATGAATTCACCTGGCAAAACAAGCAATAAATCCTGGCCTAAACTGGTCTCAACAACCTTTGGGTAACCGCTGCCAGTCGTGACATCCAATTCCTCCAACTTAAACTCTAAGATTTGAGGAAAACCAGGACGAGGCGTTATCTCCACAGACTGGCTCGCAAAACCAGGATAACCAATTTCCAGCTGATGACTTATTGCCATAAGCATTAAACGAGTAGGTGTATTACCTTGGCGCTCACCATCAACCCAAATAGCTGCACCAGTTGGTTCGCTATTGATGCCTACCTCACCCAATTGTGCAACTAGGTTGATATCCAGCTCCTGTTGACTATCAGCTGCAACGGACAATACCTGCATGACGGGATCGTAGCCTGGCTTAGTGAGTCCAATCTGATGATCTCGATCCGGAAGCAAGCCTAAAGTGAGGGGGGTTCGACCGCGATACTTTCCATCAACACTCACGACCGCATCAGCTGGATTGCTTGTAAGCTCCAATTGACCATCAGCCGGAGAAAGCATCACTAGCGGTAGCTCTAGAGGTTGGTCTGCATTCACTAAAATTGTGCTTTTCCAAATATTGAACCCCTCGAGTCTTGCCTCAATTCGTCGTTCTCCAGCTGCTAGCTCCATGACTAAAGGCGTCCCTCCAAGGGACACGTCGTCTACAAAAACCCGTGCACTAACCGGTTCAGTGATCAAAGTCACTGGTGACCAATTCGGCGTGAGCACGGCAGACATATTTTGTCTTTCACCTCCCCCAATGACCTCAAATTCTCTGATTTCTGATAAATATCGATCAGCCATAAACTCAAATCGGCGCAATCCAGTAGAAACCTCTGCATCCACTAGCGGCGCACTACCGAGCAGCTGGCCATCCACGTAGACATCTGTATCTAAATTTGAATCAACCGAAACACTAATTAGCCCTGGTAGTCTCTTTAAAGAAAGTTCAAACGATTGATCCGGAGACAGTCCGACGTCGATTTCAGTCTCCAAAGTGTGATATCCCAAAAGTGTAGCACTAATGCGATGCGTGCCGAAGCGAAGCAAATAGCGATCTGCAAGCTGGAGTTTGAAAAATGTACCGGGAAGACTAACGGCTTCAGGTTGGGGCGTAAACACGAGCTGAACAGACTTAGCTGTAAATGCAAACCATCCGACAACAGCTAGCGTAACTAATCCACTCCCCACTCCTAAAAACCTCTTGCTAGGTCTAAAAAAATGACTATCAGTTTGCTCTTTTAGCCTAGGACGAAACGCAACTGGTGCAATCTCAATATCACCAAGGTCATCCGATTCCCTTGCTAGTTCCTCTAGGTCCGGCGGCACCGTATCACTACCCGTAACCTGAACATCAATCATAAGGCTCAAACGATTGCTCGAAAGCGTGCAGCTTAATCGAGCTGTGTCCAGAGCAATAATATCTCCATCCCGTAGCCAACGTGACCCAGATAATAGCTCTCCATTTATGCGAAGCCCGTTAGTATCTCGAGCTGGCAAAACGAAAAAAGCTTCATCTAACATGTCTATTTGTAAGGAACCGGAAACGTTGTTTAATCTCACATCGTCGGAAGGATTACCCCCTAACGAAACCGGAAGATGGTTAGCAGAAAAATATTTTTCTTGTCCACCTTCGGCCAAACACAACACCCATTTTTTACCATTACCGATCATTACGACTAATTGATCCGTTCCACACAAAAAATTTCAATCGGGCTTAGCGTACTCCCCGGCAATACTTCAAAAACGACACGCACATCTCGGTACCCAGCCCGGCTTCCCAGGGCTGTATATGGTCCAGGACGAATCTGCACGTGGTGGGTAATGAAGCTGCCTAGAGAGCCTACACGGTACAAAGTTACATTGGTGAGCTCATCAGAACGCAGTTCCACATCGATTGGCGTGGAGGCTAAACGGACCAGCCTGCCAAGCTCAGCAATCTGTCCGTTCAATCGTGGCCCCCTTCCATCTATTCCACGCGCATCCTCCAAAAGAATGCCTGCATCTTTCAAAATTTGGTCGGCAAAAAGAACATCTGGGTTTCGGAAAAGACCTTCAAATTTGGCATCCAAGTCAGTCCTGGCCCGGGCGCGAGAAAGTCCTATCTTGGCAAATTCAAGGGAATCATCAGAATTTAATGCGAGAAGATATTGCTGAATAGCACGGTCCCATAACTCTCTTTTCTCAAAGGCAGTGGCCCGGACCTGCGCAAGAGCAATCTGCTCCAACCTTATACCCTGGTCTGCCTGAATCAATCCATCTAAAGCTTCCAAAGAATCAGGGCGCATCTTCAGTGCATCAGTAAAAAATTGATGGGCCTCTTCAAATTCCTCTTCGGCCAAAGCATTCAGTGCCACAGAAACCAGTGAGTCAAATCTAGCATCGGCGATGCGACGAGTCGCGTTGGCTACAGCCAATCTGGCAGGGATCCAAAGCGAGTCAAGAATCGCCGCATTACGGTAAAGCTCTAGGGCACTAACGAGGTCACCGTTCTGGTCTCGCTCTGCACCCTGCTCCATATGAGCCAACACGTTGGGTAATATTTGTGCTCTTTCTAATCCACTCTGACTATCAACATGGTCCGCTTCTATACGTAAAACTAACTGAAACTGCTCCGCCGCTAGAGATGGATTGCCGGCAGCAAGGGCCTCATTACCTGCTTCTAAAGCTCGGTCAATAATGTTTTTAGACCTAGCAAGCAAAGAAATTCCTAAATCGAGCGCTGCTTGGTAGCTAGGCACAGCATCATAAAAGGCATCTGCTAAAAAAGCGTCATCGCCATCCCGAAACAATGTCTGATAAAGATCCCAATCCTCACCAGCCCAATTTGCTGCACCCTGCGCCTCTAATAGGCCCTGCTGTTGCAATAGTTCAGCTAGCAGCGCCTCGGCCTTATCGCGCAAAATGTCCAGTTCTTCGGGTGACATTACCAAAACCCCTGAATTTGACTCAGAAGGAGGTGCAGATTGCTCTACCATTTCGGTAGTGGGTACCTGCTCTGCTACCCAACTAGGCAGCAAAAAGATCACTCCCAATGCCAAGGACGCCAAAACGATTAATGCTGAAACAACTAATTTAAAGCTATAGTTCCGATCCTTGCTATCCAACGACGTGGACGCAACAAAATTTTCCTTTATACCGGACCTGACCGGAACAATGGTTTCATCATGTTCTGGTTGGTTAGAATTCTGTTTTTTCACAACTCCGCCGATGCTATCGCCAAAATGCTATAACTGATTCTAAGACATCTAAAAAAACATGCATGCTCTTTGGGCGGCGACTTGGGTCTGGTCCCAGCGTTGCGTGAACCAATTCAGCCAGCTCAGAAAATGCCGAACTACTGTCCGATGGGCCTAAGGGGAGTGCTGGGGGCCCTGGACACACCAACGAGGGACTAACACCGAATGGTAAACAGCCTGTAATGAGTTCATAGAGCAACGCCGCAAACGCATACATATCATCAGCCACTGCTGGCACCTCACCCCGGCGGTGACCCGGGCTCTGATAAGCCGGTGTCCCTCCACCTTTTAAAGTTCGGCAATTTAGAGGCTCCGCCAAGGCAAAATCTACTAGGTACGCTCCCTGGTTACTATCAAAGAGAACATTGCGTGGCTTAACGTCAAGATGGACCATGCCTTGATTGTGAATATATTCCAATGCACTAGCCAAATCTCTAGCCGCACCCGCCCAACAACGAGGATGGGCTCCGCATAGAGATACCAAATCCCCTTCACCTAAATATTCCGTTATTAATGCTGGGCTCCCGCCCAGAGTAATCAAGTCAATCACTACTGATACGCAAGGATGATTCAGAGAATTGAGAATTTCGAACTCACGACGAATCAATTCTTGGGCACCAAAGTCTCGGATCACATCCGATCTTGGTAGTTTGATAGCCACGACACCCCCATCCGGAGCTTCTGCCCTCCATACTTGTGACATACCACCAGCCCCGAGAAATGCAATGAGACGAAACCCTCCTGATAAAATACTACCTGGTAGAAGGACCTCCTGATGATGGGTGTTTCTCAGAATATCGGCCGAAACTACATTAGCAAAGCCTAGTTCATTCTGGTTAATAGTACGCTTATAAATAGTACCCATGGGGATGTCTTTGGTACAGTGAGCCCCGGATTTTGAACTCAGGTGTCAGTCGCTACACCTGTATCGACCGCCTCCAAATTCATGTCCTCGTTTTGGCCCACTGATTCGCTACCTGACGTAGTCTCGGGAACTGCGATAAGTTCCAATTCACTTGGTGGGGGTTCCGTATATATCGACATATCTGCAGGCAGAAGCCCAGTCTCTGAGACAAATAGATCTTTTAATAATTGACGCCATTCCTGATATTGCACATCTGCCGTTCCCGTCAGACGATGTTGTGTACCCTCAATCTCTACCACCATCGGCCTGACTTCATCATCGAAGCTGCTAGAAAGCTCTTCGAGGGTTTCTTCGTGTAAACGCTTCTCCTGCTTTCGGATAGCACCAGTCTTAATCATATCCATCCCCATGTACATCAAGGCATCCCGCACCATACGATCTGAGAAACCATCACCATCACTTTGGCTGCCATAGACTACGGAAGCCACCACTGTTGCTATACCAAGACCGGTCCGCCACCGAGTGGATCGGTGCAATTCCTTTATGGCAATTGCCTCTTCACGTGAAAATTGGCGCCATCCATCATAAGACTCAATGGAATCTTGATAGAACTGATCGTAATGCTGGTTCAAGGTTTCCACAAACAAATGTTCTCGCTCTCGAATCCGCTGGGTCCGACCAAACATTGGATCTCCTTCAGCAGGTAAGCGCCTAAGCTCATATTCCCCCCGATTGCTCTGAACAACGTGCTCTCCAAAAACCTCCGGACTTAGCTCTCCCGCAAAACGCAGCTGGGCTATAGACCTGATTTTCTCGGCCTCGTTGACAGCCAACTTCCCCTGTACCGTTGCCAAGTCGTTTGCGATAGAGCTAAAAACATCCTGATAAGGATCCAAACC
This sequence comes from uncultured Gammaproteobacteria bacterium, assembly GCA_913041665.1. Classification (GTDB taxonomy): domain Bacteria; phylum Pseudomonadota; class Gammaproteobacteria; order Steroidobacterales; family Rariloculaceae; genus CAJWKT01. Next base: position 50,021 of record CAJWKT010000002.1, read on the forward strand.
CCCAAATCTTTGCCGGTTGTAGGCCCCGGCTGCAGTACCCATACCATATTCACCATCCAACCAAACGCGACCGGAAGCATCAACGGCTTTCACATACAGCAAAAACTCATCCCCATCGGATCTCAGAATCTCAGCCATAACATTGACATCTGCCGCAGTGGAGGCTGAGGGCGTAACCCATACCGCACCCCAATGACCACTCTTCTGCAGCGTGTCTCTCAGGGTCACTGCCATATAACGAGCCTCGGTTCGGCGAATGTAAATGAAAGTGCCATCTCTAATAAGCTCCTCCAAAATCTCTTTATCCACCTCACCTTCGGGAACCCCCGAACCAAAAACAGCTATACCAACGTCGAGCAGCTGCTCTTCCGGAATAGACCGGGTGGCAGGTACCAAATCGACCGAGTGAGCTAAGCGAACCTCATTACTTGTGCATCCCGAAATAAGTCCCGCTACCACAAAAAGAAAATAAATCACCCGCATAGAAAGCTACCTCACTTCACTGGCGAGCCAGAATTTTATTGTATTCGTTATATTCTTCCCACAGAGCTGCACGAAGAAATGGATCCTCTTCCTCGGTTGCCGCCTCACACAATTGGCGCGCAACTGTATCGTCGTCCTCACAACCTTCCACTAATGGCGTTGTTTCTTCATTCGTGGTTTCGTCAGCGCGAAAAGATTGATTTTCCCTGCTATTACTGGAATCTCCGCCGCCGCTTTGGCCTACGGGGACATCAGGAGAACCTCCAACCTCTGCTGTTTGGCCCAAAATCTCATCTGCAGCCGTACCTATGCCAGCACGTGCCATAGATGCCCGCTCTGCACCCATAATCCGATCAAAATCCTCAAGGGAACGATCAAATTCGTCGTCGCCACCTCGACCTTGCTGGCCTGCACCTGCCTGAGTTCCCTCAGGCCAGCTGCCGGTCTGACTACCCGCTGTTTGCTCTTCGCCCTGCTGACCAGACTGGCTACCCGGTGGCATCTGAGGGCCACCCGCTGTTTGCTCTTCGCCCTGCTGACCAGACTGGCTACCCGGTGGCATCTGAGGGCCAC
>CAJWKT010000003.1 GCA_913041665.1 uncultured Gammaproteobacteria bacterium
ACTGTTTGCCAGCCGGCAACCAAGAGCCAGTATTCCTTGTCCTAGATGTGCAGGTATCAACAGTTTCTGTGTTAGACAACCAACGAGTGGATGCATGGAATCAAAATAGCATTGGAACCACCGTTGATATCATAAGATGGGTCTCTCGTTTTACCCTTGACTACACTCCCTGGAATTTAGATCGAAAAACTTTAGTTTTGTCCTTTGGGTCTCCGGCCACTGTCCGCATAACTGTAGATCGTGAGTGGCAATGCAATATTATGTCCGAACAAGAATTACGATCGAAGGCTACTCAGTATCAACGATCACTAGTCCAAGGCAATAAAATTTAACAATGAAAGAACACACACTACCTTCTAACTTTCGCCTGTTTGGATTGTTATTTAAGCTATAAATAGCGTGGCGGAAGGAGAGAGATTTTATGGAGTGGTTTTATTGGATTATTGTAATAGGCTTACATGGATTTCTTGGAGAATCGATCCATTATTGGGGATTATTGTCTTGCCTGGGTTAATAGGTATAAGGATAGCTATTGCATTTTTTAGATGGATTGTATGGGGGGGGGAAGAGACACAGAACGATATAAAATTAAAAAGGAAGCTGAATTAAAAGAAATGGCTCTATTTTTTAAATGCGCCTTGGGGGCTATGTTTTTGGGGCCATAATCATACTTATAATTGCATTATTTCCAGAACAATCATCTCCTTAGGAACGGTCAATTACGCGGGAGAGGAAACTGGAACCCTTAAAACGCCTCCAAACCAACCCACCATATATAACTAGTGATCGAACATTTCTAGCCAATTTTGAATGTGAACCAATTACGGTCTATGCTTGGCTAGATCTAAATAAGAGTTTGAATAAAACAAGCCAGCGATAAGCAGACTTGGGAGAGTTTGTGATTAACTACATATCTGCATTGTGCTATGACAACACCTCCGACTCAGACGAAGAATAGTCGCCTTTATTATCTAGACACGGATGAAACCGTTACTGGAGTTGTTGAGACGTTCAATAACGACAGTCAGTTGTGGGAGAAACAAAACTACAAAGACGGGAAAAGAGAGGGTCTTGAAGAGAGGTACTCCGAAAACCTTCAAGTAGTGACAAAAGTAAACTACAAAGACGGGAAAAGAGAGGGTCTTGAGGAGTGGTTCAACGGAGACGGTCAATTACAGTTCAGACTAAACTACAAAGACGGGAAAAGAGAGGGTCTTTGGGAGATGTTCTACGAAAATGGTCAATTATCTTTCAGAGGGAACTATAAAGACGGGAAACAAGACGGTCTCTTGGAGTATTTTGACGAAGACGGAAACTTGACCAGTACAGAGACGTACAGGAACGGAGAACTAATCGAAGAAAACCTAAATTCTTAGTAGCCCTACAAACCACCACCACATTCCATCTAATTCATAACCTCATTTCCAGCCATCCACAGTCTTGACAAGACCCATTAAAGTAAAAAAATTAATTAGAGAGCAATTAAGACTCGACCCTAAAACTATCCTTAACCATCCAAATCAATATCAAACCAGACAAGGAGAAAACCATGACAGAGAGAAAAGTAGTACATGATGATTATTGCAGGAGATTCAATATGGGAAATGTTGGCTTGCAAAGCTGACCTGAGTATTGGCCACGAACAGAATTAATCAACAGAAATTCCTTGACACTTGAAAGATCATTTAAATGAACCTTTCCCTCCTTAATTTTACCTCTATCAAGTAACCATTGCCGGTAGGTACCAGCGAGAAGACCACACCCTATCGGTGGTGTAAGCCACTTTCCATGAATTTTCATCACAACATTTGCAATACTGGTTTCCGTGACAAAGCCAGAGCTGTTCCAAAGCAGAACATCCTCACAATCCAAAACAGATTGAAGGGCGCGCTCATATACCCCCCGCCGAGTAGTTTTATGGTACAAAAACGGGTCGTCTATACCAATAGGTTGGTTAGCCAATCTAATTCGATACTGATCTGCCCGGTGGAATTTAGAAACAGGTTGATATTCAAACCCCATCCGACCATCCTTGTGCTGGACAAGACGAATCCTATAGTCCGTACTGTCAAAGTTCTGCACCAGTGATTCAAGTTGTCTCTCAAGATCTTTCTGATTGAATTGAAACGAAAAATATTCTGCTGATTCGCGCAAACGCCGCATGTGATAATCAAACAAAAAAATACCTTCTGCTGGCCTCCATAGCATGGTTTCAAGCAAACTAAACTCCTCATTCTGTGGCGCAGAATCCAGAATTTTTGCTTTGGTGATGCACTCAGCATATTCCTCTTCGGGTTTGGAATCCCAAACAACACCGCTACCAACACCATACACTGCCTCACTTGTGTGCTTATTAATAAGTACCGTTCGTATAGCTACATTGAATTGTGCTTGGCGTCCCGGAGCCAAATACCCAATAGCTCCTGTATATATCTCTCGCGGACTTTCTTCCAACTTATTAATTAGCTCCATACTAGAAACCTTCGGCGCCCCCGTTACTGATGCGCTGGGAAACAATGCTTGAAAAATATGAGCAATTGATGCCTCAGTCCTAGCTCCAACCGTTGAGGTCATCTGCCAAACTGTTGGGTGACGTTCTACTGTGAACAGATTCGACACATCTATAGAGCCTGGTTCAGAAATACGACCAAGATCATTCCTAACCATGTCTGTAATCATTACATTTTCTGCGCGATTTTTTTTTGAATGGAAAAGCCAATCACCATATTCTTTATCGCCTTCAAAGGTCATACCACGCTTTGCGGTACCCTTCATGGGCTGACAACTCACTTCATGTCCGTTTAGCTTAAAAAAAGACTCTGGTGATGCCGACACAATCGCATAATCATTTGCATCCACATACGCTGCGTGGGGGGCGCTGGAAGCAATCCTTAGAAATAACCCAAGAGCATCATGTACTCCTTCGGCATATTGACGGACCGTGTAATTAATTTGGTAAGTATTGCCAGCAACGATCTGGCTCTTGATTGTCTCCATCTTACGAAAATAACGTGACTGGTTTTCGCTCATACGCCATACCGGAGAATTAGGTTGCATGACCGCCTTTGCCCGAGGCAGTGAGGACACTCTTATGGGATCGAGAAATAATCCAAAGCAAAGTACCGGAAGTTTTTTTTGGGCTTTAGTCAGATAACGACTATCAAAACCCGAGGCAGCCTCATAGGTTAGATATCCTGCGGCGAATAAACCTTCCCGCTCTACGCGTCTCTCTGTTTCATCGAGAAGCCTTACAACCTCTGACGGATAACGAGTAGATAAAGTTTCCACGCAATTCTTAAAAACAAGCCATTCCCCCTTAATGGAGTCTCTCAACACAATTTGATTGAGCATGGAGGCGGGTCGTTCAGACATTCTGATAGGGAGAAAAATAAAAGTAAATCATCACAAAAAACAACAATACTCCAGCTACCAATAACAACCAAATTTCCTTCATCAGCAATATCGTCCTTTTAATACCAAAATAGGCATTCTTTCAAGCCTTTGAAAAACCTAACAAAAATACTGAAAAGTCCTTGCATTTCATGGGCCTGGAGAGTCTATAAGATATTGTTTTAGAAGGAAAAAAAGGACTGTCAGGGATATATAGATCTATGGTTCTTTGTTAAGTAGATTCACCTATCGTTTTCATCATGCTTTCTTCATATCGTTGGTACTGTTCAAATTTAATTCTAGGATTAGCGTGTAAGTAGATTTCTGTTGTTGTAATTGAAGCATGACCAGCTAGATCCTTTACACAATGCAAGGACATTCCAGCTTCTAGACTTCTAGTACAGAAATGAATAGATACCCCAATAATCTACCAACTAAACCACATAATCCTACAAAAACAATAAACCCTAAAATAAATAGCAAAAATTCCATTTTATTTTATTGCCCAGATGTTGTTAGAACCCTATGAAGAAACAGTATAGATAATTCTGTTTCGACTCAAATTATCTTCACTTTTAGGGCTGCGCAGAAAGTCCCCCTACCATATATAACTAGTGATCAAACATTTCTAGCCATTTTTGAATGTGAACCAATTAAGGTCTATGCTCGGGTAGATCTAAAAAAAGAGCTTAAACACAATCAAGCCAGTGATAGCAGATTTGGGGAGTTTATGATGGGAAGAAAACGCACACTACCTTCTAATCTTCGCCTGTTTGGGTGGTGCGTTTTTTTGCTGCTTATCTCAACTCAGAGCTGGGGCCAGCGAGCTTGCCCCCCGAGCCAAGACTTTACAGAGGGGCTCGGCAGTGACTTTGGGGGAGTGGGTTACAGGTGGACCAACTGCATAGGTACCTATACCTTACCCGACGGAAGCAAATACGTTGGTGAATTTCAGTTTGGCCAATTTTTTGGGCACGGCACCTATATTTTTCCCGATGAAAGCAAATATGTCGGTGAGTTCAGCAGCAACACCTTCAACGGACAAGGCACCTTGATTAAGGCAGATGGATCGATTCTGAAAGGCCTATGGGAAGATGGCGTTTTTCAAAGACCTCAAGGTTGCTCTGGAAATTATGACCCAATTACTTGGACGAACTGTGTAGGTGTTATTACTTTAGCAGGCGGAAAAAGATACGAGGGTGAGTTCAGGGACGGCCAACCGAATGGACAAGGTACCTATAGCATTGCCGATGGTGAAAAATACGTGGGCACATTTAAGGACGGTACCTTCAACGGACAGGGCACCCTGACCAGGGCAGGATCGACTCTGAAAGGCTTGTGGGAGAATGGTGAATTTTTAGGTAGCAACTAACTGATGCTATCAGCAACCTGTTTGGCAACTAAGCCTAAAGCTTCATCCAATTTTTTGGGCTTAGTGCCACCCGCCTGGGCAAAATCCGCCCGTCCACCGCCACTTCCGCCTACATGCTTTGCTATCTTCCCTATCAGCTGACCGGCTTTGAGTTTGTCCGTCAAATCATCAGTCACCCCGGCTACCAAAAGAACCTTATCCCCATCAACTGCTCCCAGGACAACAACGCCCGAGGATAGTTTTTCTTTAAGTTGATCTACTGCTTCCCTGAGTCCTTTTGAATCAGCCCCATCGAGTCTTGCCACTACTAATCTTACCCCGCCAACATCCTCCGCCTGCTCAGCCAGGCCTCCGGTCCTACTCGCGGTAAACTTACCTTTCAAGGACTGCAACTGACGCTCTAAAACACTTTTCTGCTCTCCGAGCTGTTGAACCTTTTCCGTCAGATCCTCCCGGCCAGCTTTGACAATACCCGCTACACCCTTCAATATATTTTCGTTCTCTTTAACCCAACTGAGCGCACTTTCACCCGTGACCGCTTCAATTCTCCGGACACCGGACGCGGTACCGCCTTCCGAAACGATCTTGAAAAGGCCAATGTCACCGGTCCGGTTCACATGGGTACCTCCGCAAAGCTCGGTGGAAAAATCACCCAGCTTGAGCACCCGAACCTCTTCGGCATACTTGTCGCCGAAGAAATGCAGGGCACCTGAATCAATGGCCTCTTGGTAGGGCATCACACGAACCTCCGCCTCACTGTTCAGGCGGATCTGCTGGTTCACTAGCCGTTCAATGTTCTCAACCTGTTCCGGGGTTACCGGCTCATGATGGGAGAAATCGAACCGTGTTCGATCGGGCGCGACCAGGGACCCCTTCTGCTGTACATGCTGGCCCAGCACTGCGCGTAGGGCCGCGTGCAGCAGATGGGTCGCCGAGTGGTTCAGAACAACCGAGGCCCGTAGGTTTTCGTCCACCTCGGCGGTCACCGCGTCCCCAACCTTGATGCGTCCCTCACTGACTGTGCCAATGTGGCCGTAGGCCGAGCCTAGCTTTTGCGTGTCAGCTACGCCGAACAGCTTACCCTTGGCCCATAGCACGCCAGCATCGCCTACTTGACCCCCGCCCTCTGGGTAAAAAGGCGTGGCATCCAAGACCACAATGCCGTCCGAGCCTGACTTCAGAAGGTCCACCGGCTTGCCACCGGAAAAAAGTGCCTCCACGCGGGCGGCAGAGGACAAAGTCTCGTAGCCCGTAAAGATAGTAGATGTTTTCAAGCTTGGCAGATCCGGACTCCCCGCTGCAAAACGGCTTCCCTTTCGAGCCCGCTTACGTTGTGCTTCCATTTCTACTTCGAATCCCTTCTCGTCCACTGTGAGCCCTCTTTCCCGGGCAATGTCAGCTGTCAGGTCCTGCGGAAATCCAAATGTATCGTATAACTTGAAGACCATCTCGCCCGGTATGATTTTTTCAGGCCCGAGCTCTTGGATGGCATTTTCCAGAATCCCCATCCCTTGGTGCAGAGTCTCGGCAAAGCGCTGTTCCTCCTGTCGCAGCGCCCTCTCCACTTCCTCGCATCTTTCCGTCAGCTCAGGATAGGCCGGACCCATCTGAACTTCCAGTGGCCTAACAAGCTTATAAAAAAAAGGTTCTCTAGCTCCCAGCTTATAGCCGTGGCGAATCGCGCGGCGGATGATTCGGCGCAGTACATAGTTACGGTTTTCATTACCCGGCAACACCCCGTCCGCAATTAAAAAGGAGCAAGCACGAATGTGATCGGCAATGACGCGCAACGATTTATCTGAGATGTCTTCGGTACCGGTAACCTCAGCCGCTTCTTCGATGAGCCGTTTGAAAATATCAATCTCATAGTTAGAGCTTGCCCCTTGCATCACGGCGGCCAGACGCTCCAGTCCCATCCCGGTATCCACCGAGGGTTTGGGTAGTGCAGTTAACTTTCCACTTGAATCCCGGTCGAACTGCATGAACACCAGATTCCAAATCTCCACGTACCGGTCGCCGCTCTCATCCGCAGACCCCGGCGGTCCACCTCCAACTTCTGGGCCATGATCATAGAAAATTTCGCTACACGGCCCACAAGGTCCTATGTCACCCATCGCCCAAAAATTACTCTTCTTTCCCATCTGAGAGAACCGGCTCGAGTCGATACCGACTCCCTTTAACCAAATCTCCGCTGCATCATCATCTTCCTCAAACACGGTAACCCAGAGCCGTTCGGGAGGTAGATTCAAAACATCGGTGATGAACTCCCAAGCGTAATGAATTGCTTCATCTTTAAAGTAATCGCCGAAACTAAAATTTCCCAACATCTCAAAAAAAGTGTGGTGGCGCCCCGTATAGCCCACATTTTCTAGATCATTGTGCTTACCACCAGCTCGCAGGCATCTCTGGGAACTTACCGCCCGAGGTATGGCGCGTTTCTCCCGGCCGAGAAAAACGTCCTTAAACTGGACCATTCCGGCATTGGTAAAAAGCAGGGTCTGATCATTCGCCGGGATAAGCGGACATCCTGGAACAATCTCATGCCCCTTCTTTGCAAAATAATCCAGGAAGGCCTGGCGTAGATCATTTACGGTACTCATGACACTCCGAAGCTAATCGGAATTACCGTCAAGATCCAGTGCCGCATTGATCTGAGCCATCTCGAAACCTCTGTACCTGAGAAATCTTATCTGCCGAACTCGCTCCTTCAGGTCCCCAGGGGCATTGATCCCGAAGCGTTTTGTACGCGCTGCACCCGCGAGCCCCGACCAATCAAACCCTGCAACTGCCAATGCTGAACGCGCCTCGTGCTCACCAATTCCCCTCTCCAAAAGCTCGGCCCTTATACGAATCGGTCCATTTCTTTTGAATGCGCGGCTGCGGATAAATTCTTCCACAAAGCGGGTCTCGACCAGCAAACCCTCCTCTTGCAGCTGATCCAGCGTACTGCAAATAAACTCTGCATCAAAAGAACGGTCAGCAAGTTTGTTTTCGAGTTCTAGGCGGCTATGCTCACGCCGGGCGAGCAAACCGAGGGCTTGGCGACGACACAACTTCCGTTGTTCCTCAACAGAGCGCGAAGGTAACGTAGCTGCTTCAGGCTTGCTGGAGATCGGGGCTTTCCTCCTTAGTCTCCCCCAGTACCGCTCTCGGAGGTGTGTCGGGTAACAGCTTTTCGCGGAGCTTGCTCTCGATCTCGTCAGCTACTTCCGGATGCTCAATCAGATATTCCCGTGCGTTCTCCTTGCCCTGTCCGATTCGGTCCGTCCCGTAGCTATACCAAGAGCCTGATTTTTCAACAATATCTTCCTCGACACCGAGATCGATGATTTCCCCTTCCCGAGAAATGCCATAACCATACATAATTTCAAATTCTGCCTTCTTGAAAGGCGGCGCTACTTTGTTTTTTACAACTTTGACCCGGGTTTCGTTGCCCACAATCTCGTCGCCCTTTTTGATGGCCCCAATGCGTCGAATATCCAGCCGCACGGTAGAATAAAATTTAAGCGCATTACCACCGGTGGTGGTCTCCGGATTTCCAAACATCACACCAATCTTTATCCGGATCTGGTTAATAAAAATCACAAGGCAATTTGAACGATTAATATTGGATGTTAGTTTGCGCAGAGCCTGAGACATCAGCCTCGCTTGCAAGCCCACGTGTGTGTCCCCCATCTCACCTTCGATCTCAGCCCTAGGTGTTAATGCTGCCACTGAATCAATCACGACAAGGTCCACAGCACCGGAACGCACCAGCATGTCTGTAATTTCCAGTGCCTGCTCGCCTGTATCGGGTTGGGAAATCAACAACTCATCTAGATTGACCTTTAGTTTCTCAGCGTACACGGGGTCGAGCGCGTGCTCGGCGTCCACGAAAGCCGCGGTGCCACCAGCTTTTTGCACCTGAGCGACCACTTGCAGGGTTAGGGTAGTCTTGCCTGAGGCTTCTGGTCCGTAGACTTCCACCACGCGGCCCTTGGGTAAGCCACCAATACCAAGCGCGATGTCTAGGCCTAGGGAGCCAGTAGAGTATGTATCCATTTCCAGTACCCCGACGGTATCACCAAGACGCATCACGGAACCCTTACCAAATTGCTTCTCGATTTGGCCTAAGGCCGCATTCAACGCTTTCTTTCGGTTGTCTTCCATTGATTTTCCAGGTGCGTGTTCAAAGAGGTAGCTGAACCAGCATTATTCCACAGAAAGACGCTTGTGACAGCCGCACTTTGTAGTCTCAGAAAAACAAAAAACATTACTCGCCTAAGCGCCAAGTTTGCGCTACTTCATAACTCACCCCTTTAGGTGCCAGCACAGACTCCAGCAGCGCTAACTTCGTAACAGGCCACACCACGGGTTTCACGACTTCTCTCACAATCTGACTCCTTCTAGCCAACGTGAGATGAGGGCGGTAGGGTCGATGTTCGCGCTTGCAGCCTGCCTGTTCCAGCCCATCCCATAACGACTGCCGTAACAACACCAGCTCCACTGGGATTTCACGTGGCACCAGCCAAAGCATGCGGGAGGATCTATGAAAGTGAAGTGTATCCAGGGTAATTACAAATTTTGAGGCGGTAACAGGTGGTACGGCTCGCACCTTTCTTAGCTGAGCTTTATTGATCGACCCCAGAAAGGCCACGGTGATATGTAAGTTCTCCGCGGCCACGGCGCGACCCCCGGAGACTTGAACGGTCTCTTTCGTCGAACAGACAAGATTTTCGCGAACAGACTGATCCGGCCAAAGACCGAAAAAAAAACGCCGAAGGGGTCTAGTCCCTTTGGCTACCCGAAGATCCATTGACCACCCCAAGTAAGAGCCTTATAGCGTAAGCAACGCTCTCACGCCGGATATTTTCGCGGTCACCCTCGAAATGACAACACTCTGCATAGAAACCACCTGGGTCGGTCCAGCCGAACCAGACCGTACCGACCGGCTTCTCCTTTGAGCCCCCCTCAGGTCCTGCAATACCAGTCACAGCCATAGCAAGCTGTGCTTGGGTCGCATCCCGGGCACCTTCAGCCATGGAGCGAGCTGTTTCACGGCTTACAGCACCGTAATGATCGAGCACTTCTTTGGGCACATGTAACATCCTTTCTTTCGCCTCGTCGGCGTAGGTAACAAAACCCCAGCCAAACCACTGTGAGCACCCAGGGACATCTGTCAGTACCTTGGCAATCCATCCCCCAGTACAAGACTCTGCCGTAGCTACATTCCAGCCCTTGGCCAGCAAGGCTTCGCCCAGCTTGCAGCCTAAGCGATTCAGATCTTTGTCAGATGATACGGTCACAGACGACCCTCAGATACAGAGCCATAAATTGTTAGATGACTTTCTGTCATCCTTGAAATTGAAAATTTTTCCTCAACGTGAGAACGTCCAGCATTGCCAAGTCGATTCCGTAATTCAGGATCGTCAAGCAGACACTTTAGCGCTTCAATCAGGGCAGGGGGATCATCAGGCTCAATGAGTATTCCTTGGGCCCCGTCTTGAATTACATCGGCAATACCGCCTACGTTCGATGCCACCACGGGCACCCCAGCGCTCATTCCCTGGAGCACTGCCACGCCCATGCCTTCCCGCCGAGCCGGGTGGACGAGCAAATCTAGCCCCGATAACAAGCAGGGTAAGTCGTCCCTAAATCCCAACATTTTCACGTATTCGTTTAAATTAAGCTTCCTGATTCGGTGTTGAAGCTTACCCGCCTCACTTCCCTGGCCAAAAAACAGCACCCTCAGCCGCGGATAATGGTCTACCAGAGCCGGCAAAATGCCTAATAATACGTCGTGACCTTTGCGTGGAATGAGTTGAGCTACGACCCCGATTAGGTCGACGTCATCGGGCAATCCCGTAACCGCAAGTAGCCGCTCCCGGCTCCCGTCTGGGCGGAACCGTTCCGTGTCTACGGCGCTTTCTATCCGTCTGACTCTGGACTGGGATAGCCCAACGCCTTTTACCAGTAAGGCTTCGATCGCCCTTGAAATCGCGATTACTGCGCGATAAGAACGGTACTTGACCCGCGCCGCAAACGCTGCCTCTAGGTTATCCACCCGCCGGGTCAACACAGCCGGTATATTGCATTTGGCTGCGGCATAACCCCCGAACCAATCTGCTCCTCGCCTGGAATGCACGTGAAGAAGGTCAGGCGAAATGGAATGGAGCAACACTCTTAATCGGTGATATAGAAAAAAATCCAAATCGCCCCTGGACCGGATCTCCACCACATCGTTGGCTGCCGTGGCTTGAGCAATCGCACTACCCTTGGCGCAGACTAAGATATTCTCCACGCCCTGATTGCTAAGACCCTGGATCAGGCAACGGACTTGCTCGCCCCCTCCGTACAGGTGCATGCCGGTTTCAAGGTGTATGACGCGCATTTGTCAGTTAGTCAGACTATCCGAAGATTCGTGAAAAAAAGATCCAAAGCGCAAAAAATGTAACACTTGATTCGCAGCCGCCCTAGACACCAAAACAGAGAAATGAGATACATGAAGCACTATGTGGTCTTTGATGCCCTGCAGCTCAGTTTCTTTTACAGCTATAGTGCCATCGTTCGGATACAGGACATCACCAACGAAACGACCCACTCCTAACGAAAGATTACCTGCAATAACACCAACCTGCTGATAAACCGAACGGGGCGCCACTCCCTTTTCACGGACAAAATAGGCCGCGCTACTGCCAAGCAAACGGTTACCAAAAAAAGAAAGGGGTGGGGCCTGCGCTGCGATGCTTCCCTTCAAGGGAGGAACAAGACAGACCACACGCCCTACCCGGACAGGCTGATAGCGCTCCAACAGGTTAAGCATGAGTACCCCACCTAGGCTGTGTCCCACTAGGTGAACACGATCCCCGGGCATGTTTTCAAGAAAAGCGGCAAGACGCTCACAATTTTTGTCTGGGTTCTCCGTCCTAGATTGATAAGAAAATTGGAAGGTCCGAAAGCCTGCCGCTCTCAGGCGCTTGCGGAGCAGATATAGCTCTGCACCCGTCATCCACAGGCCGTGGGTAATAACTACGGTGTCCAACCCGCCATTACCCGGATTACCGCCAACCGGCTCTACTGATTTTAACTGGCATCATTATCTCGTAACCTTTCGAACGCCTCCCGATTAGTCCACGAAGATACGCTAAGGATCGCATCTTCCAGCCCAAACCAACGATATGCGCTATGTTCTTTTGAGTTTAAAGTAATGGGGCACACTTCTGGCACTTCCATATACCAAAGATGCTCCAAATTTTCCTGCACATCAGCCCCATAGCGAGCACGCCAAGCCGGCAAAATAGGAAACCTTTTTCCGATACCTGAATCTACAAGGGTAGTGGGAGTCAGGCCCGTCTCCTCCATCACCTCTCGGGCAGCAGCAGCAGCTGGACTCTCTCCCCACAAGAGTGTACCGGTCACTGATTGCCAAAAATCGGATGGATCCACTCTCTCCAGCAACAAGCAGTGATAGTCCTGTGTATAAACCACCACTAGAACAGACTCCGGGCGATGAAACTCGGAATCTTCCATCAGTCACCTAAATAGCGACTAGCTAGAAGTAGACCGTAGCCGAATGCCTGCTTCCCTGAGCTGTTTTGTACTTGCTTCGGTAGGCGCTCCGGTAAGCAGGTCGGTAGCCATTTGGGTCTTGGGAAATGCGATAACCTCTCGGATGTTTTCAGTGTTGGCCATCTGCATCACTAAACGGTCTAGGCCAAACGCGATGCCACCATGAGGGGGGGCGCCATAGTCCATGGCGGTCAGCAAAAATCCAAACTTGGTTTCAGCCTCCTCAGAATCGATACCTAATATCTCAAAGATTGCTGACTGCATTTCCCGGCTATGGATACGAATTGAGCCACCACCAAGCTCCGTGCCGTTCAGAACCATATCGTATGACCTGGCCATCGCCTCGCCCGGATTGGCAAGCAAAACCTCCGGAGAATCCACTTGGGGCGCAGTGAATGGGTGGTGCTCGGATGTCCAGCCTCCCTTACCGTCAGCCGCAAATACGGGAAAGTCCACTATCCAAAGAATGCGCCACTCGTCTTCCAGCAAGCCGCGATCTCTCCCGAGCTTGTCGCGAAGTGCCCCCAAGGCATCGTTAACTACTGAAGCCTTATCAGCACCAAAGAAAATCAAATCACCATTTTCAGCGCCGAGGCGCTCAAGTACCGATTCAACCGCATCATCAGGCAGAAATTTGAGAATTGGTGACTGTAAACCCGCAGCGCCTGCGCCACGGTCCCCTACTTTTATGTAAGCAAGTCCCCTTGCCCCGTAGCCACTAACAAAAGCTGTGTACTCATCAATTTCTTTCCGGGTCAGGACGCCCCCGCCAGGCACTTTGAGGGCCGCAACGCGACTTTCCACATCCGAGGCAGGACCAGCAAAGACCTTAAATTCCACCCCCTGGAACAGATCAGCGACCTCGACAAGCTCCAATGGATTGCGCAAATCGGGGTGGTCCATACCAAAGCGTTCCATGGCTTCAGCATAGGTCAAACGAAGAAATGGATCGGGCAAATCAACTCCCAACACTTTTTGAAAAATACCCCGGATCAAGGACTCCATTTGCCCCATAATTGCTTCCTGATCCAGAAACGCCGTCTCAATATCGAGTTGCGTAAACTCCGGTTGACGGTCCGCTCGAAGATCCTCGTCCCTGAAGCATCTGACAATCTGATAATAGCGATCAAAGCCGGACATCATCAGTAGCTGCTTCATGAGCTGGGGTGATTGGGGTAGTGCATAAAATTTTCCCAAATGCGTGCGGCTCGGAACTAAATAATCTCTGGCCCCCTCTGGGGTCGTCTTGGACAGAATAGGGGTTTCTATTTCGAGAAAACCCATTTCATTGAGTAGTCCCCGCAAAGTACTTGTCACTTTATGGCGCAGCCGAAGATTTTTCTGCATTTTCAGCCTGCGTAAATCAAGATAACGGTAACGCAACCTGAGCTCTTCACTTGCGTGTTCATCATGATGAAAGGGTGGCGTTTTTGACTGGTTGAGAACGGTGAGCTGCTTCGCCAGCAACTCCACCTCACCCGTTAACATCTCGGGATTTACGGTACCCTCTGGGCGCCCGCGTAATTGCCCCGTTACCGTTAACACAAATTCTCCTCGAATCCGCTCCGCCTCGGCAAAAATCTCAGCATCTTCAGGATCAAATACGACCTGTAGAAGAGTCTCCCCATCACGCAGATCAACGAAGATGACGCCGCCGTGGTCTCGGCGCCGATGCACCCAGCCCGCTACAGTAATTTCTTTACCTATTAGGGAGCGATCTACCTGCCCGCAGTGATGGCTGCGCATTGGGTCTAACCTCTTGAAAAAAAAGGCCTCGAATGGAGAGGCTGGATGTTACGAGGAACCCTTGGGTGGCGCAACATCATTAGAAGGATGAACGGGGTGCCACTCAGGAACTACGACGCCTAGGGAAATGATCATTTTCACTGCGTCCTTCACATTCATATCCAGTTCCGTAACCTGAGCTCTTGGCACAAATAGCATGAAACCCGAGGTTGGATTAGGGGTGGTTGGCAAAAAAACAGTGACAATGGACTCACCCGTCCGGGACCGAACCTCCTCAGGCTCCTCTGAAGTCTGAAAAGCCAAACAATAGAGACCTTCTCGTGGATACTCGATCAGTAATGTTTTTTTGAAGGAAGAGTTGGAATCACTGAAAACTACTTCGACAAAATGTTTCACGCCCCCATAAACAGTACTGACCAACGGAATTCGGGCCAGAAACGATTCATACAGATTAACCAAACGCCGGCCCAACAAGTTTGCAGCTGCAACTCCCGTGACCAGTATCACTAGAACTACAAGCACAGTCGCAATAATTGGTTCTAATCCTGGTATGGATAGGTTAATTAATGCCTCTGGACGGTAGGACTGGGGTAAAAAGAAAAGAAACCGTCCCATCAAGCTAAACAATAACCTTAACGCCAAAATAAGTGCGCCGATTGGTACCCAAATTAAAAGACCAGCGAGCAAATAACGGCGAAAGCGCGTAGCAACCCTCAACTTGTCATCCCTCCTTATCACTGGCTGCTGGTTTAGAATTCGAGGTCTTTCCAGCATCCAGTGATTTTTTATCCGTACTCTTTTCTGTACTCACCTTTTTGTCTTGCTTAGTTTTTTCATCTTTGCTTGGCTCACTACGCTCGGCCAAATTACGCTTTTTCTCCTTGTCCGATTTGAAATCTGTTTCATACCAACCGCTGCCCTTGAGCCTAAAAGAAGGTGCGGAAACCAGTCGTCTGAGGTCGTGGGCATTACACTGTGGGCAATCCCTAAGTGGAGTGTCATTGACCTTCTGCAACGCATCCAAGGTATGCCCGCAACTCTCGCAACGGTATTCATAGATAGGCATAACACCGTCTCATCAAAAAGAATTTTTTATTTCCCAGCCTTCGCATTCTTACTCCAATTTCAAGGAAGCTAGATTGAGCCCTATTTAGTCATATTCTATCGCGGCAAACAGCCTTTGATGAACCTTTACCGCTGACATGGTTCCTCAACAAAAGCGTACTCTAATAATTTCATACCTAAGCGGCGGTTTGTTCAGCTTCCTTCTTTGAGAAGTTGAGATGATCATCGGAGACACTTATTTCGATAGTGTCCCCCGGCTCAAAATCGCCATTCAGAATACTCTCAGCTAAAGGATTTTCAAGTTGTTGCTGAATAGCGCGCTTAAGTGGTCTAGCTCCGTACACAGGATCATACCCAGCTTCTGCAAGCCGATCGCCAGCTTCGTCAGACAACACCAGTTCCAAATCCTGTTCACCCAAACGTTGATGCAAGTATTGAAGCTGAATATCAACTATTTTTCTGATGTGTTCTGATTCCAACGGATGAAATACCACCAAATCATCGATCCGATTAATAAATTCCGGCCTAAAGTGCTGTATAACAACCTCTATTACTTCGGCTTTCATCTTTTCATAATTTTCTTCGCCAGCCAGTTCCTGGATCCTCTGACTGCCAAGATTAGACGTCATAATAACGACGGTATTCTGGAAATCCACAGTACGTCCATGCCCATCCGTTAAACGACCCTCATCCAGCACCTGAAGCAGAACATTGAAGATATCCGAATGTGCCTTCTCAATCTCATCGAATAACACCACCGAATAAGGTTTACGCCTTACCTTTTCTGTGAGATAACCACCTTCTTCGTACCCGACATAGCCGGGTGGCGCGCCGATGAGTCTTGCAACTGAATGCTTTTCCATAAATTCAGACATATCGATGCGGATTACCGAGTCTCCACTGTCGAAGAGAAACTCGGCGAGCGCCTTGGTTAACTCGGTCTTACCAACCCCTGTCGGGCCTAAAAAAAGAAATGACCCATTTGGTCGATTTGCCTGAGCAATACCGGCCCGGGCACGTCGAACAGCGTTGGATACGGCTTGAAGTGCTTCTTTTTGTCCAACAACCCGCGTCTCAAGAAAAGCCTCCATTTTGAGAAGCTTTTCTTTTTCGCCCACTAACATCTTAGCAACAGGAATCCCAGTCCATTTCGAAACAACCTCTGCCACCTCCTCTTCCGTGACACGGTTACGCACCAATGTGTATTCCTCTTGCTGGACTTCTAATGCATCAGAAAGCTCTTGCTCGAGCTCTGGGATACGCCCGTACTGAAGCTCCGACATACGCGCCAAATCATGGGCCCGATGAGCCGTTTGAAGCTCCATTTTCGCTCGTTCCAGTGTCTCTTTGATCTGTGTCGCGCCCTGCATACGCGCTTTTTCTGACTTCCACACGTCCTCGAGATCAGCGTATTCGACCTCTAGTTTCTTGATCTGGGCTTCCAAATCTTCAAGTCTACGCTTTGAAGCTTCGTCTGATTCCTTCTTCAGCGCTTCCCGCTCGATTTTGAGCTGAATCAAGCGCCGCTCGAGTCGATCAATTTCCTCAGGCTTAGAATCAATTTCCATCCGAATGCGCGATGCTGACTCATCTATCAGATCAATGGCCTTGTCTGGCAATTGACGGTCACTGATATAGCGATGAGAAAGTACAGCAGCCGACACAATGCCCGGGTCGGTGATTTCGACCCCATGATGAACTTCGTATCGCTCCTTAAGACCCCGTAGGATCGCGATAGTATCTTCTACATTCGGCTCATCTACTATGATTTTCTGAAAGCGCCGTTCGAATGCCGCATCCTTTTCTACATGCTGGCGGTATTCATCAAGTGTCGTAGCCCCTACACAGTGAAGCTCACCACGAGCGAGCGCGGGCTTCAACATGTTACCTGCATCCATAGCACCTTCCGCCTTTCCTGCACCAACCATGGTGTGCATCTCATCGACGAAAAGAATGATTTGTCCCTCTTGGCTAATTAGATCGTTGAGTACGGCCTTCAAACGTTCCTCAAATTCACCGCGAAATTTAGCACCTGCAATCAACGCGCCTAGGTCCAGCGCAAGAATGCGTTTTGATTTCAGACCCTCTGGAACCTCTTCATTAATGATGCGTTGGGCAAGACCTTCTATGATGGCAGTTTTGCCTACACCGGGTTCCCCGATTAGCACTGGGTTGTTCTTCGTGCGACGCTGTAGTACCTGAATAGTTCTTCGAATTTCTTCGTCTCTCCCGATCACCGGATCTAGTTTGCCCTGTTCCGCTCTTGCAGTTAGATCAATGGTGTATTTTTCTAAGGCTTGGCGATTGTCTTCCGCATTGGGCTCATCTACGAAGGTGCCTCCTCTCACTTCCTCGATAGCTTTCTCCACTTCTCCCTGAGTAATGCCCGCTCCCTCTAGAATGCGGCCTAAGTCCCCTTTGTCCTGGAGCGCAGCAAGCATAAAAAGCTCGCTGGAGACGTAAGAGTCACCCCTGTCTTGGGATAATTTATCAGTGACGTTAAAGAGTTTGGCTAGGTTGCTAGAGAGGTGGACTTCGCCTGCCGAACCCTGAACTGTAGGGAGCCGATCGATAGCGCCCCCAAGCTGAGACTGGAACTGGCTCACATTAGCACCAATCTTATGGAGAAGGCCGCGTGCAGTACCACCATCCTGTGCGAGGAGGGCGGCCATCAAATGAACTGGCTCAATGAACTGGTGATTCCGCCCCACTGCTAACGACTGGGCGTCAGCCAAAGCCAACTGAAACTTGCTCGTGAATTTATCCATGCGCATCAAGACGCACCTCTAGTTTCGTATTACCTCTAAATGGGGCTGCCAAGCAAACATATCAACACCTTCTAGTACTAAGTTAGTGAAAAAGTCAGGCTTTAATCACCAGCATTGGCATCTTTTCTCAGGATTTCCAACAGCATACGAATGTCATCTGGCAGCGGGCTACGATAACTGACTAATTTCCCATCCTCTGGATGATGAAATGCAAGCCGAGTGGCATGCAATGCCTGACGAGAAAATTCCTGCAGGAGAAGGCGAATTTCATCCCCAGGCTTAGGCGGAAAACGGGGACGTCCACCATAAACCGGATCCCCTACTAGTGGCATTCGGATATGGGCCAAGTGGACTCTGATCTGGTGAGTCCGACCCGTATTGAGCGTTAAAGAAAGATGAGTATGGGCCCTGAATTTCTCCATCACTCGGTAATGTGTTAGCGCAGGACGACCTCCAGTTAAAACGGCCATTTTAAGACGGTCTTTGGGATGTCGGCTGATCGGTGCCTCTACTTTGCCGCCCCCAGTAGCAACACCCTGACACACGCCTTCATATTGGCGTTGAATTTCCCTACGCTCTAGCTCGGCTACCAGTCGATTACGAACGCCCATGGTCCGGGCTATCAGAAGCAATCCACTAGTATCTTTGTCGAGACGATGGACGATGCCAGCTCTTGGTAAGATAGAAAGACTCTCATCCAAATTTAGTAATGCATTTTGGAGCGTACCGGACGGATTGCCTGCTCCTGGATGAACTACTAAACCCGGGGGCTTATCGATTACCAAGATTGATTTGTCTTGGTGCACTACAGTCAGGGGAATATCTTCACTCTCAACGGGAATCACTGAATCGAGCTGTGCGTCCAAGACCAACTCTTCACCGCCACTCAGACGGGTTTTAGGCTCAACCTTCATGCCCCCCAGTGTTAAAGTGCCACTCTTTATCCATGTTTTGAGTTGACTCCGAGAAAAATCCGAAAAAATCGTTGCGGCAGCTTTATCCAAGCGACTCCCCTTAAAATCCGAAGGTACCAACGCACGTTTAAAAATCCGATCCATTCTTTAAAGACTCCAGGATGCTACAAATTTTTAGATATAATCCCGCCCAACAGTTAACCTATACCCACTCTTGAAGAGTAACAAACAAAAAAATTTGATAAATGACTAATTGGACTAGATTCTTGCTGTTCTGGATCGGAATCTGCACGCTAACAGCCTGCGGTGGCCGTGACAATGTAGTTGAAGAGTTTGGTCCAGAAGCCCTATACGAAACGGGCTCCGAATCTATGCTCGCGGGTAACTACCCTAACGCGATCTCATACTTCCAGGCACTAGCCGCAAGGTTTCCATTCAGTAACGTAACTCGGCAAGCCCAATTAGACATGATTTATGCGTACTACAAAGGGGCCCAGTTCGAATCAGCAATTGATGCCGCAAATGAATTTGAGGCCGAAAACCCCACTCATCCTAGGGTTGATTACTGCCTTTATATGAAAGGCCTAATTCATTTTGACAAAGCACCAAATTGGCTTGAAAAGCTATTCCGAGTGGATCTTACGGAACGACCACCTAGAGAAACTATGCTATCGTTCTCTGACTTCCAAGAGCTAATTCGACGTTTTCCAGACAGTGAATATGTACCTGATGCGCGAGATCGGATGATCTTTCTTCGCAATCGGCTTGCTACTTATGAAAACCATGTTGCTCGCTATTACATAGAGCGTGAAGCATTCGTGGCTGCGATCAATCGGGCCAAATACGCAATAGAACATTACCCGGGAGCGCCCGCTCTAGAGGAGTCTCTAGGTCTGTTAGCTGAAGCCTATAATCACTTAGGGATTGCTGATCTCGCCGAAGACGCACGACGCGTACAAGAAACCACCTTTGGTGAAAATTTGTGATGGCGAATAATCAATAACCACTCGTGATCGGATAACGCCAATCCCGCCCGAAGGCGCGACTACTCACGCGTACCCCCGGCGGAGCCTGACGCCGCTTGTACTCATTACGCTTAACCAATCCTAAAATGTTCCCAACCATCTTACGCTCGTAACCCAGTTCAACAATTTGATCAACCGAATAATCCCTTTCGATAAATGCTTCCAGAATTGGGTCCAACAAATCGTAAGATGGGAGTGAGTCCGTATCCTTTTGGTCCATTCTAAGCTCTGCCGACGGCTCACGCGAGATAACACGCTTAGGAATAACATCCTCTGTTGAGTTGCAATACTTAGCTAGCGCGTATACCAATGACTTGCTGCAATCCTTGAGAGGAGCAAAACCCCCAGCCATGTCGCCGTATAGGGTTGCGTAGCCAACGGCCATTTCACTTTTGTTACCTGTGGTTAGCAACATACAATTAAGTTTATTAGAAATGGCCATTAGCAATAAACCACGACAACGGGCTTGAATGTTTTCTTCAGTTGTATTCTCTGGAAGGCCTTCAAAAACATCGGTAAGTACACCCCGTATTGATTCAAAGATTGGCTCAATAGATAAAACATCGTGCTGGACGCCCATTTTTGCCGCTTGCTTAGCAGAGTCTTCTAAGCTCATCTTGGAGGTATAGCGGGATGGCATCATCACAGTCCGTACCCGGTCCGCACCTAACGCATCCACGGCCACACATAAGGTAAGAGCTGAATCTACTCCACCGGAAAGACCAAGAACTACGTTTTTAAAGCCATTCTTGTTTACATAGTCGCGCGTACCCAAGACTAACGCTTTATAAACAGCCTCCTCAGTGCTGAGTACTGGTGCCAACTCCTGCTCCCTGAGGCAGATATCGCTAGATCCGCGTTCGATCTCAACAAGATAAATACCTTCTTCAAACGCTGGTGCTCTCATTAATGTTCTGCCCTCAGCATCTATAGCTACGGAACCACCATCAAAAACAAGCTCATCTTGACCACCGACCATGTTCACGTAGACGAGTGGTAGTCCGATTTCCCTAGCTCGCTCCCCAAGTATGGTTTCTCGCATGGACTGCTTGTGCATGTGATAGGGAGAGCCGTTGATCACCAAAAGTATTTCGGCGCCAGCATCTGCGGCTGCGTGGCATGGTTCAGGCTCCCATGCGTCTTCACAAATCGTTAATGCGAAGTGAATCCCGCTGAGCTCTACTACGGTAGAGTCTGTGCCCGCCTCAAAATACCGCTTCTCATCAAAAACAGCATAGTTGGGTAAAATCCACTTGCGATGATTTGCCAAGACTTGGCCATCTCTAAGTACGATGCCGGAGTTAAAAAGGTTCTTATCTTCATATTCAGGATAGCCCAAACAAAGTGTAATACCCATGACGTCGCGTCGGACTACTTCCAGAGCTTCAATTACACGCTTCTGCATGCCTTTGTGTAGAAGCAGGTCTTCAGGTGGGTACCCGCTCAAGGTGAGCTCCGGGTAAACAATTAAATCACAGCCCAGTTCGTCTCGAGCTTGGCAAGCGCTAACTAAAACCTTGTCGGTATTGGTTTCAATGGCACCAACATGTGTATTGAGCTGGGCAAGCCCAATCTTCATTCGAGTGCCCTAGTCATGGTCACACCAAGCTCAGCAGGAGAACGAACAGTAATAACTCCTGCCCGTTCAAATGCCAAATATTTTTGTTCAGCCGTTCCTTTTCCGCCCGAGATAATGGCGCCCGCATGACCCATGCGCTTACCAGGCGGAGCAGTAACCCCCGCAACATAGGCTACTACAGGTTTTTTTACATGGCTCGCTATGTACTCTGCTGCTGCTTCCTCATCTGTGCCACCGATTTCCCCCACAAGGATAATTCCGCGCGTCTCCGGATCAGCCGCAAAAAGCTCCAGGGCATCTATAAAACTCATGCCACGTATTGGATCCCCGCCAATACCAATACAAGTCGTCTGACCAAGCCCTTCGCTTGTGGTTTGAAAGACAGCTTCATAGGTCAAAGTGCCAGACCGAGAAATAATACCGATGCTACCCGGCTGGTGGATTGATCCCGGCATGATACCGAGCTTGGCTTCACCTGGGGTTATAACGCCAGGACAGTTGGGCCCAATAAGTCGGCAGGGATAATTAGCGAGCTCTGCTTTCACCCGAACCATGTCCAGCACAGGGATCCCTTCCGTGATACAAACAATTAACTCAACACCGGCTTCAGCAGCTTCAAGTATGGCTGCTGCCGCAAAACGGGCAGGCACATAACTCATACTTACATTGGCCTTAGTCTCCTTTACAGCTTCTAAAACTGTGTCATAGACAGAAATACCAAGATGAGACTCACCACCACGACCAGGCGTAACACCGGCCACTATCTGGGTTCCATAATCCAAGCACTGTTCCGTGTGAAAGCTGCCCTGCCGCCCTGTCAAGCCCTGACAAACCACCCGGCTATTTGAATCAACAAGAATGCTCATGGATTGGCGCTGCCTACTGAGGCAATAGCCTTACAGGCGGCATCAGTGAGATTGTCGGCGGCAATAATATCAAGGCCACTGTTCGCTAGAAGCATGCGGCCTTTCTCAACATTTGTACCCTCCAGCCGGACTATCACCGGAATCCTCATTTTCACTTCACGCACAGCATCAATGATGCCTTCGGCAATTAGGTCGCATCTGACAATGCCACCGAAAATATTGACTAAAATCGCCTCAACATTTTTATTAGCCAAAATAATCTTCAGCGCTTCTGTAACGCGACTGGCCGTCGCATCCCCTCCAACGTCAAGAAAGTTTGCCGGCTCACCACCATGGAGCTTTATTAAATCCATTGTAGCCATAGCAAGACCAGCTCCATTAACCATACAGGCAATGTTGCCCTCCAAGGAAACATAGTTGAGGTGATGTTCTCGTGCTATTCGTTCTTTTTCGTCTTCTTGATTTGGGTCCCGTAAAGCTTCAAGCTTTGTTTGCCTGAAAAGGGCACTATCCTCCACGTTAATCTTTGCATCCAACGCAAGCACGTGTCCGGAGCTCGTCAAAATCAAGGGATTAATCTCCACGACACTAGCATCACACTCGTAAAAAAGCTTGACGAGCTTAGTTAGAATATTAATAAACTCGCTTCTCTGACTCCCTTGCAAACCGAGGCCCTCCGCTAGAGAAAGAGCTTCCTTTTCCTCCAACCTACCCGTGGATGAAACCTCACCATAAAGAATTTTTTCTGGGGAGGTTTCTGCAATCTCCTCAATATCAACTCCACCAGCTACTGAAGCCATAACCATGACACGCTCTCGGAGTCGATCCACGAGCATCCCTAAATAAAACTCCTGGTCTATGGCCAAGCCCTGCTCAATATAGACACAATCGACTGACAGCCCGTTTTCCGTACTCTGATGGGTAACGAGAAATGTGCCGAGCATTTCCTTGGTATATTCACCCACTTCGTCGATCGTCCGTGCTACACGCACACCGCCAGCCTTACCGCGCCCTCCAGCGTGCACTTGGGCCTTCACAACCCAAACTTCGCCCCCTAATCTAGCTGCAGCGCTTCTAGCATCCTGCTCGCTATAGGCTACAAAACCTTGGGGCACAGGAATACCATACTCTGAAAAAAGCACTTTAGACTGGTATTCGTGAAGATTCATAGCTGCCGTACATGGGAAAGCTCGATATTGTGCGGCAAACAACTGCCTAAGGAAACAGCACTGGAGATTTAACAAATGCTCTTTAGTGAAAGTCCGTATTTATTGAGTCGTAATCAATTCTCTTGATAGCTTATGTTGCGGCCAAAGATTAATAAAAAAACCAAAATGCCCGCTACCTAAAATGTCTGGTAGAGTGCCAGTATGAGTTGGAAAAGAGTAAACAGCAGCAGAAAAAAATGTGGGTCTTAAAAAGCTCCTGCAAGCTAGGGTTTTCAGCTGCTTACCGAATCGTTCGGTCGCAAACACGTTTTTCTAGATTTTTTTGAAAAATGGAATTCTTTGAGCGCCAACCTTTGATGTTATTCATGGCAACAGGCGTAGTGGGATTGATCATAGGTAGCTTTCTCAACGTGGTTACCTTTCGGGTTCCCATCATGATAGGGCGTGTCTGGCGCAAAGAATGTGCTGATCTAAAAAATCAAAAACTTTTATTTCCGCCAAGCGCTAAAGACGGCCCGTTTAATCTGTGGCGACCGGGCTCATGTTGCCCGCATTGCAGTTCGGTGATCCCAATTCACCACAATATTCCTTTGATTAGCTATTTTTGGCTAAGGGGTCTTTGCACCTTCTGCGGTAAAAAAATTTCACTACGATACCCTATGATGGAAATGGCGGCGGCACTAGCAAGCCTCGGGGTAGCGTGGACGTTTGGCCCTACTTGGCAGACCCTAGCAGCCTTATTTTTTACTTGGGCACTTCTAGCGCTCGCAGTAATTGATATTGAAAGCCAGCTACTACCAGACTCCATTACGTTACCGCTGCTATGGACAGGCATACTGGTAAGCCTTTTTCAGCCTTATGGCTGGGCTCTTTTCGCAGATCTGCGCTCCAGTGTAATTGGAAGCGTTGCGGGTTATCTTAGCTTGTGGGGCGTATCCCAATTGTTCAAATTGGCAACTGGAAGGGAGGGAATGGGACGCGGAGATTTTAAATTGCTAGCCGCTATAGGAGCCTGGTTAGGCTGGCAAGTATTGCCACTTGTTATTCTGATAGCTGCCTTTGTAGGTACGATTGTTGGCATCACCATGATGGTTCTTTCTGACTGGTCCCGTACAACACGGGTTTCTTTTGGACCTTATCTAGCAGGGGCTGGGTGGACTTCGCTGCTTTTTGGGGACCAGTTGATGGACGTGTATTTAAAAACCCTAGCATAAATAAAAAACAGGAGAGCTATTCGAGTGTTTCGGATCGGAGTTACCGGAGGTGTTGCAAGCGGGAAAACAATGATTGCGGACATGTTTTCCGAGTTAGGGGCTGGCGTGGTCGATACGGATCTCATTGCTCGAGATGTCGTTGCGCCGGGCGAGAAAGGGCTAAAAGCCGTTAGCGAGGCATTTGGGGATAAGGTATTGAACGCGTCGGGAGAACTTGATCGAGCTTCGCTAAGAAATATTATTTTTAATAATGCAAAAGAAAGAGATCGACTTGAAAAAATTTTACATCCCCTTATTAGAGTGCAATGCCTAGCACAAGTGAATTCCCTTCAAACACCATACGCTCTAGTAGTAGTACCTCTATTAGTTGAGACAGGCTTCGCTAAATTTGTTCATCGAGTGTTAGTAGTGGATTGTTTGGCTGATCTACAAATTCAACGCTTAATGAAACGTGACCAGCTCAAGCAATCTGATGCCCAAGCTATGCTGGATGCTCAAGTCAACCGAGCAACGCGCCTAAAAATAGCCAATGATGTGCTAGATAATAATGGAAGCCCCGATCAGGCCCGCGTAAAAGTGGGAAAACTACATTCAAAATATCTTGAATTGATCAAAGTTTGCCCAGAAGAACAAGGTCGGCCAGAATAACACCATGCCTGATAATACTACTGATCTCGCTAGTGATTCGCCCCGAGAAGACTTCGTGGTTTTCGAGCAACCCCTTACTGAGCGGTTGCGCACTTTCCTTCGAATAGAACTGCTCTACAGACAGGCCTTATTTCACTCTCGTGCCCCTACGGACTTAAGCGCAAGGGCAGCTGTCTCCAGCCTCCTTGAAATTATGATCATTCTCGGGCGGGGCGACACCCGGGCAGAGGTGCTAAATGAACTAGAGCACCAAAATGACACCTTGGCTAGCTATCAAAAACAAAGAGAAGTTGACCTAGAACAGCTAAACGAATTTCTGGGTAGAATCAAAACACTCAGAGCAAAACTGACTGACGTGGGCACAACCTTCATGAATCCACTTAAACACAGCGACTTCCTTAATGCCATAAAACACCGGAGTGCTATTCCGGGGGGCACCTGTATATTCGATCTGCCCGATTACGGCTTCTGGCTACGCTTACCCTACGAAGAACGGGCAAGCCAATTTCATGCCTGGACTGATACGTTGGCGCCCGTTTGCGACGCGGTCACTGAAGTACTCTGGCTCACACGGGAAACAACAGAACCGGAAAAGAAAACTGCTGAAGGCGGCCTATACCAGCACAGGTTCGGACAAAACAAGGGGAAAAAACTCGTACGTGTTTTTCTACCTGGTAGCGCGCGCGTATATCCGGAAATCAGCGCAGGCAAACATAACTTTGCGGTGCGCTTTGTTGAGTGGAAAGGCATTGATTCACCGCGAGTGGAAATCTCTGGCGACATAATATTTTTGCTGGCGCTGTGTTAATTAAAAACTATTTTAACTATTAATGCCCTTCTTTCTTGCCTATGTGGAAGTTATTCCCATCCGGGACATTCATTCCGACTAATCAAAGCTTCAATAATTGGTTTATCTGCTGGTAAAAATCTTATATTCTTCAGATCCTGCGGCAAAATCCACGCAATCGGCTGACTCTCAAGAGACACCGGCTGACCCTCATATGTTTGGATTAAAAAAATGTCAAGGCAGACACAACGATCTGGGTAGTCGTGTTTTAAAACCATTAGGGGTCGAGCTTCAAGTACCTGAATACCCAACTCTTCTTTGAGTTCTCTCTCCAGCGCCTCCTGCCTACCCTCGAGAGCTCTCCGTTTGCCTCCCGGGAACTCCCAAAAGCCCCCCATGTGTGCTCCCTCCACTCTCTGACTGACAAGAACGCGTCCCTGCCCATCCAAAATAAGACCGACTACTACATTTTTAGATACGGCCATAGAGGCTACGGATTGATCACTCAACTCAGGTGCCCGTGACAATGCTTATACTTCTTCCCCGATTTGCAAGGACATGGATCATTCCGCCCAACCTTCGGTTGCTGACGGATGTAAGGCGTGGCGGGCTTTCCAGGCAAAGATTGAGGGCGGGGAGCGCCTCCACCTAGAGAGATGGGACCAGGTGACGGGAATTTTCCCGCACCGTGCGGCAATTCAGGCGACGCTGCTGCAAGCGAGGGCGCCGCAGCATGCTGAAACCTCATGGTGCCAGTTTGTGCTGCACCCGAACCCAAAGCTTGGGCATCCTCTGGCCGCCTTATATGAACCTTTGAGAGAAAAACAATTGTGTCGTATTTAACCCTATCAAGCATTTGACTAAACATTTCAAATGATTCTCGTTTGTACTCCTGAGCAGGTTTGCGCTGTGCGTACGCACGCAGATGTATCCATTGACGCAGATAATCCAGTGCTCCTATGTGGTCCTTCCAATGTGTATCAAGCTGGCGAAGCATCATTCCTCGTTCCAGCTCCCTCATTAATTCAGCGCCATGCTCGACAACCTTCGCTTCATAATCAGCAGAGACCCGCCCTACAAGTTCTTTTCGTAAATCTACCTCATTCGCTGCATCATTTTTCTCCAAAAATTTTTCGACATCGACGCGTGTACCAAATTCGTGTTCCAAACCTTTCATTAAGCCAGCCACATCCCACGCTTCCTCAGCACTCTGGGGTTGAATGTACTCATCTATTACCAGATTAATGACCTCCTCACGGACACCAACAATAACATCCTCGATGTCATCGGCCCCCATTAAATCAGCGCGCTGCTCGTAAATAACCTTACGCTGATCGTTAGCTACATCATCGTATTCAAGTAGCTGTTTTCTTATATCAAAGTTGTGAGCCTCTACCTTACGCTGAGCACGTTCTATCTGACGGGAAAGCAACTTACTCTCGATCGCTTCACCCTGCTGCATACCGGCCCGAGACAACAAGCGTTTTGTGCGCTCCGGATCACCGAAGATGCGCATCAAATTATCTTCCATTGAAAGATAAAAACGGCTAGATCCAGGATCCCCTTGACGTCCTGATCGACCACGCAATTGATTGTCAATTCTTCTTGATTCATGGCGCTCTGTGCCCACAATATGAAGCCCACCCGAGTTGATTACTTTCTCATGAAGGCCCCGCCATTCCTTGCGAGACTCTTTGATTACTGACTCTTCTGTTACATCTCGACGCTTAAGCTCTGCTTCTGTATTCCCGCCGAGCACAATGTCCGTTCCGCGGCCCGCCATATTAGTAGCTATAGTTACAGTGCCAGGTCGTCCAGCCTGAATGATGATCTCGGCTTCTCGCTCATGGTACTTAGCATTGAGTACTTGGTGAGGAATCTGTTTCTTTCCCAAAAGCTCAGAAAGATATTCCGAAGTTTCAATAGATGTCGTACCAACCAATACAGGCTGACCGCGTTCGTGGCAATCCTTAATATCTTCAATGATGGCATCAAATTTATCTTTCTGGGTTAGATAAACGAGATCAGCACCATCATCTCGAATCATAGGCATATGGGTCGGAATGACCGCTACCTCAAGATTATAGATCTGCTGAAACTCATACGCCTCCGTGTCCGCTGTTCCAGTCATGCCAGCTAATTTTCCATACAGACGAAAATAATTTTGGAACGTGATCGAAGCAATGGTTTGATTCTCCTCCTTTACCCGAACATCTTCTTTTGCCTCAATAGCCTGATGCAAACCGTCAGACCAGCGCCTCCCCGGCATAGTTCGCCCGGTAAATTCATCAACAATTACGACCTCTCCTTCCTGAACGATATAATCCACCTCACGCCTGAATAAAGCGTGCGCTCTAAGTGCAGCTGTTAAATGATGCATTAGGCGGATGTTGGCTGCGTCATATAGGCTGTCTCCACTTTCCAGTACTCCTGCTTCAGCCAACAACTTTTCGACACGATCGTGACCCTCTTCAGTAAGATGTGCCTGCTTAGCCTTCTCGTCCACCAAGAAATCCCCCGGAATAATTAGCTGGCATTTTGCAGGCTTAGTCTTCGCGTCTATTTCCACTAAGTGCTGACCGTTTTGCTGAGCATGGTCGAGTGCATCTTGCAAAACCATCTCCCCTCTATCTTCGCCATTAACATCCATTAATTGCACCCTTCCTGCCTCTATTTCCTCGTTCGCAGCGCCGGCAGGGGGAGAGTGGAGTTTTAGCTTAGGGACTAGGTGGTTAATTTTGACATATAGCTCTGTGCTTTCCTCGGAACGCCCAGAAATGATCAACGGCGTCCTAGCCTCATCGATAAGAATAGAGTCCACTTCATCAACGATTGCAAACGCAAGCCCTCGCTGAGCCCTATCTTCTTTTCTAAGAGCAAGGTTATCCCTCAAATAATCAAATCCAAATTCGTTATTGGTGCCATAGGTGATATCTGCCTCGTAAGCACGACGCTTGTCATCGGGCGTTTGTCCGCTCTTAACCACGCCTACTTCCATCCCTAAGAAACGATAGATAGGTTCCATCCAGTCTGCATCGCGCTGGGCTAGGTAGTCGTTGACAGTTACGATGTGAACACCGCGACCAGTAAGCGCATTCAAATATGCGGGCAGCGTAGCCGCCAAGGTTTTTCCCTCGCCGGTTCGCATTTCTGCGATCTTTCCCACGTGTAAAACAATGCCACCAATAAGCTGAACATCGAAATGTCTCAGCCCCAGGGCTCTTCGTGAAGCTTCACGTACTGCTGCAAATGCTTGCGGTAGAAGTGTCTCCAAATCACCATCGGTCACATACTGACTCTTCAGTTCAGCTGTAATAGAACTAAGGTCCTCATCGCTGAGATCCTTAAATTCTGACTCCAAAGCGTTAATAGCCTTTACGAGCCTACCGTACCCTTTCAGCAGACGCTGATTCCGACTACCAAAGATGCCACGAAAAGAATTCAAAATAGCTTTAATCAAGAAAAATACCACCCACCACTGAACCGGTTATTTTACGACCAGAATAGTCCTTTTGGGACCTTTCGTCAGATAGCCGCCCTAATGATCTAGCCCAAGGAATCAGTGAATTGTTCATCAAACAACATCACAAAATAAAGATCTGAACCTTTGGCACACCCATTAATGGGGCTTTACATGGGAAATCTCAACCACCCCAGCAAGGTTTCTACGGCCCAAAAGTAAGAGTATTATTGAAATTTAGCTAGCAAAATAAGAGCCCTGATCGTAAAAGAGGAGGATTTGAGCATATTGAGTTTGTCTCGCGTATGGAATTTCAGCAAAAAAAAATTATTGAATGCGGACTTAATTCCCTACCATTGAGCGCTATTTCAAAACCATGAGCCCTGGATCACCCCGTTGTCTAGCCGATCTACTCGCTGATGGACAGCTGGGAATGCTCGCCCGTGAAGCTAGAAGCCGTCGCGGAATAACGGAAAGAATTCGATTGCTGTTGCCCGTTGATCAAGCGAAGCACCTAATTTCTGCGAACGTAAATGATAGTGGGGACTTGGTACTGCTAATGGATTCTTCTGTTTGGGCTGCACGAGCACGATATTCAGCCGGACAACTAGGCGTAAATCGGCTCAAAGTAAAAGTCTTACCCAATCTTAATCAGTCAGATAATCCTGGTACCAACTGATAAGAAATTGGTGCTTGATGAGCTTCTTCAAAAGCTACCTCTTCATAACACTGCGGCTGATCCAAAAGACTTCTCAGCAGAGCATTATTGAGATTATGTCCTGATTTAAAACCACTGAATTCACCTAGCAAACATGCTCCCAGCAAATAAAGATCACCGATAGCATCTAATATTTTGTGGCGAACAAACTCATCCCTGAACCGCAATCCATCTTCGTTGAGCACACGATATTCATCCATAACGATGGCATTCTCCAGACTGCCACCAAGAGTCAGGTCTCGAGCTCGAAGGGTTTCAAGGTCCGTCAGAAAACCAAAAGTTCGGGCCCTGCTGATTTCTTTTAAAAAAGAGGTGGTAGAAAACTCAAGGCTCGCACTCTGGCGGTGTCTGCGCAATACGGGGTGATCAAAGTCGATTTCAAAATTGACTCTAAAACCATTGTACGGCTTCAGTCTGGCCCATTTGTCACCATCTCTAACCTCAACTGATTTACGGATCCGAATAAATTTCTTAGGTGCCCGTTGTTCCTCAATACCTGCCGATTGGAGCAAAAAAACAAACGGGGCGGCACTACCATCCATTATAGGCACCTCAGCCGCCGTAACATCTACGAACGCATTATCGATTCCTAAGCCAGCCATAGCAGAAAGGAGATGCTCTACGGTCGCAACTTTAACTTGGTCCCGCTGAATTGTCGTCCCGAGAGTCGTCTCAGTAACCCTGGTTGCTTTTGCAGGAATATCGACAGGGGTATTGAGGTCTATACGGCGAAAAATAATACCTGAATTGGGTGGGGCGGGGCGCAAAGTCATGTAGACCTTGACGCCACTGTGAAGACCTATGCCGGTAGCACGAATGGAATCTTTTAGTGTGCGCTGCTTCAAAAAGCGTTCAACTTATCCCCTTAAACGCAGAGAACACTATCACAGCGCTCAGTGGTGCGGCAAATTGCCTCAACTATATGATCGCATCCAGCACTCCCCATAAAATCTCAAGGAAAACTAATCGGCTTGGCGACGCAGAAAAGCAGGAACATCCAACAGTTCCTCCGCTCCTGGCGTAAGAACTTCTGGGCTATCTTCTGCTGCACGCTTACGCGCAATCGCTGGCTTATCAAGGTCCGTGTAATTTGTCTGAGCCAAGCTAGCCGAGCTAAGAGCCGTCACGGACCTCACTGGCTGGTGAGTAAAGGCAGGGGATTGGCCGAGCCCAGTAGCCACGACCGTAACCCTAATCCCCTCAGACATCTCTGGATCAATGCAGGTACCTAAAACGACTGTCGCGTCCTCGGAAGCGATCTCTTTAAAAACCTCTCCAACCTCCTGAAACTCCCCGATCGAGAGATCCTTGCCCGCTGTTACATTTACAAGGATGCCATTAGCATTAGTAAGATTAATATCTTCCAGCAACGGGCTCGATATTGCATCCTGTGCAGCCTGGCTGGCACGCCCATCACCACTTGCCTCCCCAGAACCCATCATCGCCATGCCCATCTCCGACATCACCGTGCGCACATCCGCAAAATCAACATTGATCAGGCCAGGCCGCGTAATAAGGTCAGCGATACCTTGCACAGCGCCCTGTAGCACTTGATTGGCAGAGTTGAATGCGTCTAATAACGATGTGTCAGAACCATATACGCTGAGCAACTTTTCATTGGGAATCGTTATCAGAGAATCCACATGCCGACCAAGCTCTATGATGCCTTCCTCCGCAATACGCATTCGTTTATCGCCTTCCATGCTAAAAGGCTTAGTCACCACCGCGACAGTCAAAATTCCGAGCTCTTTGGCAAGTGACGCCACAACCGGTGCTGCACCAGTACCCGTGCCCCCACCCAAACCTACTGTAATAAACAGCATGTCAGCCCCTTCAATCACCTCCTGAATCCGGTCTCGATCCTCCATGGCCGCCTGACGGCCGATTTCCGGGTCGGCACCAGCACCTAGTCCTTTTGTGATGTTGCAGCCAATTTGCAGCCCCAACTTGACACGCGCACTCTTCAGGGCCTGAGCGTCGGTATTCGCACAAATCAACTCTACCCCCTCCATGCCTGACGAGAGCATTTTTGCCACCGCATTGCCTCCGCCCCCGCCGATACCAATCACCTTGATGATTGCACTTTCACTGTAGCCGTCCATCAGTTCAAACATGTTTACTCTCCTCACAGAAATTCTCAAAAATTACCTTGAAACCAAGATCGCATTCGATCAAAAAAGCCGGGGAAACCGGAGCTAAGGCCCGAACTTGGGGCGCGAGCCTGAACCGCCTCCTTCCCATATAAAAGTAACCCCACGCCTGTTGCATGAATGGGATTACGCACTACATCTGCCAAGCCTTGCACGTACTGCGGAACCCCCAAACGCACCGGCATATGAAAAACCTCTTCAGCAAGCTCCACGGCTCCTTCCATCTTCGAACTACCACCAGTAAGAACCACCCCAGCCGCGGTTAATTCTAGGAAACCGGAACGACGAAGCTCATCACGTACTAGCGCGAACAGTTCCTCATAACGAGGCTCGACAACTTCTGCAAGTGTCTGGCGAGCTAGCCGCCGAGGAGGACGATCACCAACACTTGGCACCTCAATAGTTTCTTCAGTATTGGCGAGCTGGGACAATGCACACGCATACTTGATCTTTATTTCTTCTGCATACTGGGTTGGTGTACGCAAAGACACGGCGATGTCGTTTGTTACCTGGTCACCTGCTATTGGAATAACAGCCGTGTGCTGGATAGCGCCATCAGAAAAGACAGCGATGTCGGTGGTGCCACCACCTATATCTACAAGACAAATACCTAAATCTCTCTCATCTTCAGTAAGAACCGAGTAATTTGATGCAAGCTGCTCAAGAACTATATCGTCCACGTTCAATCCACAACGTTGCACACATTTGACAATATTCTGAGCGGCACTTACGGCACCAGTAACAAGATGAACTTTTGCTTCCAGTCGAACGCCAGCCATCCCTATGGGCTCACGAATACCCTCTTGTGTATCGATCAGAAACTCTTGGGGTATCACGTGCAAAATCTGCTGATCAGCCGGAATCGCAACTGCGCGTGCCGCATCAATCACCCGATCCACATCGCTTTTGCTTACTTCTTTCTCCCTGATCGCAACAATGCCATGAGAGTTCAGACTACGGATATGACTACCTGCGATTCCTGTGTAGACGGTATTGATCTCACAGCCTGACATCAGTTCAGCTTCTTCGACAGCGCGCTGAATGGATTGGACCGTCGATTCTATATTCACAATCACACCGCGCTTTAGTCCACGTGAATTGTGTGAACCTACACCAATAATTTCCAACCCATCTTCGGAAGAAAGTTCACCTACAATCACCACAACTTTTGATGTGCCAATATCAAGGCCCACAAGTAATTTACGCTCTTCTCGTTTAGCCACTATCAGTCACCGCTTGGGTCTGTGCTACCTGGGACGCAACAACCTCTGGGAGCCACCTCACAGCAAAGCCGTTGATGTAGCGCAAATCAACATAACGGACTCGCGTAAACTTGCTCACCAGTGTCGGCACAACAATCGTAAAAAAACGATCCAGACGCTCCGTTACCCCATTTTGACCAAATCGAATCTCCTGACCATCTTCTAAAAACAGTCTTACTGCCCCTCGGTCATCCATGGAAAGTCTTTGCATTTTCAGGTTGGCTTGAGCGAGGGGACCACGCACGCTTAGATAATAATCTGCAACCTCCTTCTCCCTACCGTCGGGTCCTGTCAGCTGAGGAAGTTCTGGGAACGTATGGCGCACATTCTCCGTGAAAAGTTCTCCGTGAATATTCAACAAACCCCCCTTCCCCCAGCGGGCCACTGCCCGATGCTCCGTCAATTCAATTTTCAGCGTATCTGGCCAAATGCGTCTGATCTCTGCTTTATCAATCCAGTCTAGCCTTTCAATCTGCCGACGCATTTCCGTAATATCGGCAGAAAGAAACCCATGGTTAAGATTAGATGCAAGGGCAGCTTCTATTTGAATCGAAGGTACTCGCTGGAAACTTCCCTGCAGGATCAACATACGAATCGGGTTGTCGAGCAATATTTTTGAGCCGAAAAAAGCCCCGCCTACAACTACGATGACTGATAAGGAAATAATCAGGGATCGAAGTGGTATTCGCGGCAATACCGGCAAACTTCTTGAACGTTTTACAGCTTTTCGCCGGTTTGATTTTAGCGTTTTCATCGCCTACTCACTTCATACTCACCGACAACGTGTACTTCCATCTCGAGCGTAACGTCATGAAAATCCTTAACCGCCTCACGCACTTGCAAGATCAGAGTTTCTATGTCTGCGGCCGTTGCCGTTCCAGTATTAATTATGAAATTGGCATGCCTTTCTGACACAACAGCACCGCCAACACATCTCATCTTTAGGCCTGCTTCTTCAATGAGTTGCGCCGCAAACCCATTGGGTGGATTTTTGAATACCGAACCACAGCTGAGCTGACCGATAGGTTGTGTCTCCGCCCGAAATCTAGTTATACCTCGGATATCGCTCATACTTGTTTCGTCATCGCGCCCAAAACAAAAAACAGCTGAAAGAAACCATTCATTAGAAGCACCATGAACCGTGCGGTAATTTAAATCGAAGTCCGACGGTAAGCGTTTGTGCCGCTCACCCCCTCGGTCTACCGTTTCAACGCTTTCTATTTGGTCCCAGGTTTCCCCGCCGAAAGCACCCGCATTCATGGCTAAAGCACCCCCTATCGTTCCCGGGATTCCTGCAAAAAATGCAGCTGGGCCAAGCTTCCACCGGACGCACTGACGAGCCAACAGTGCGCATGGCAACCCAGCGCTTACGCGTACCCTAACGGTATCCATGCGTTCAATTTCTCGCTTCAGTCCGCCTGTGCATATAACTGCGCCCCGAATTCCCCCATCGCGAACCAGAAGATTGGAGCCCAAGCCAATCCAAACCAAAGGTGTTTCCAAGGGCAGTTCCATCAGAAAGTGCTGAAGGTTTTCAATGTTGTCTGGCCTTAAAAAAATGTCAACTGGCCCGCCAACGCGCCAAGAAGTGTGCGCACTCATCTCTTCGCAAAGCTTGAGCTCTGAATTTGAAATGGCGCCGTTCATTAATACACTCACCGTTTCAACCCAACTGGCACCTTCACGGCTAATTCTGAAGGTAAAGATTGCGCAACCGCACCAATGCTACCCGCGCCAAGCGTCAGAACTACATCATCTCCTTGAATTAGGTCTGCTAAAACCGAAGACAAGCGATCAGCCTGCCCGACAAATATTGGATCGACTACACGGCGAGCCCTGATCGTACGTACTAGGGCACGACCATCAGCACCCGCAATGGGTTTCTCGCCGGCACCATACACATCCGTCAACACCAGTACATCAGCAGAGGACAGGACGCTCGCGAAATCATCCATAAGCTCCTGGGTGCGGGAGTACCGGTGAGGCTCAAATGCCACTACTAAGCGACGCTCTGGCCAAGCTTTCCGAGCTGCACAAAGAGTTGCGTCAATTTCTGTGGGGTGGTGGGCATAGTCATCAACAAACGTAACCCGACCAACCGGGGTAGTAATAGTTCCGAGCACCTGAAACCGTCTATCAATCCCTGAAAACTCAGCCAATGCTTGTTGCATAGAGAGCTCGTCAACTTCGAGCTCCGTTGAAACAGCTATCGCAGCTAGCGCATTTCGCACATTGTGGAGTCCGGGTAAATTTAACCGGATGTCCAACGGTACCCGTCCCTTGCGATGCACCTTGAAGTGGGTCTGCAAACCAACTTGCTTGACCCGATCGGCACACACGTCGGCATGATCTGAAAGCCCATAACTTATAACCCTTCTGCCCAAATTGGGAATGAGTTCACGGGTTGTCTTGTCGTCAAGACACATCACGCCCAATCCATAAAAAGGTAAATTGTGGAGAAAATCCTCGAAAGCTTGGCACAAACGACTTAGCTGGCCCTCGTAGCTTAATAGGTGATCAGCATCAATATTAGTGACAACTGCAATCATGGGCTGCAGATGAAGAAACGAAGCATCACTTTCATCGGCTTCTGCAACAAGATATTTGCCAGCACCAAGTTTTGCGTTTGCATTGGCGCTTGTGAGTCGTCCACCAATAATAAATGTGGGGTCAAGACCGGCCTCGGCCAGAATCGACGCGATCAGGCTGGTCGTGGTGGTCTTTCCATGGGTTCCAGCGACAGCGATTCCGTATCTGAAACGCATTATCTCAGCAAGCATTTCTGCCCGTTGGACCACAGGTATACGTCTACGATGAGCTTCAACGATTTCGGGATTACTCTCAGCGACAGCGCTAGAAACAACAACCGCGTCGGCCGCCCCTAAGTTTGTGTCAGCATGGCCCTCGTAAATTTCAGCCCCCAAGGATGCCAGCCTCTCTGTGGCAGAACCCAGCCTACGATCGGAGCCCTGAACTTGGTAGCCCAGATTGATGAGTACCTCGGCAATCCCGGCCATTCCGGAACCAGCAATTCCCACTAGATGAATGCATCGGACAGGACCCATTTCATTATTCATGGTGTGCCCCCCCAAGCTCAAGACACGCGTCAGCAAGCCGCTTTGCTGCATGAAGTGCAGATTGATCCCAAGCATTCTCAGCCAGCTCGACCAGCCGTTTACGATCGCTTAAAAGCAATTCAAGCTCTTTTTCCAGGCGCCCGCTACGCAGCTCTGATTCCGGAACGACAATACCAGCACCGCGCGCAATGAAATGGTCAGCATTTTTCACTTGGTGGTCATCAACTGCGTGAGCATACGGAACTAACAATGCGCCAATCCCAACAACCGAAAGCTCGGAAATTGTTAAGGCCCCGGCACGACAAACCACGAGGTCGGCCCAACCGTAAGCCCTCGCAATATCGTTTACAAAGTCCTCCACTTTTGCCTCAATACTGACTTCAGCATAGGCCGCCTCAACCTTACTGAAACCCTTCCCGGCCTGATGCCAAATATCGGGCCGAATGTCAGAAGGCAGGCTAGAGAAAGCAATGGGTAAAGCTTTATTCAATACGTGCGCCCCTTGGCTTCCGCCCAAAACCAATACACGTGGGCGGGCCTGCCGTTTGCTCAAGCGCTCGCGTGGCGAAGGCAATTCCGCCATGGAGCGGCGTACTGGATTACCCACTAATTCAGTTTCCACGCCATCAGGAAAACTGTTCGGAAACGCCTCAAACACTTTGTTTGCGAATCGGGAAAGTAGACGATTAGTAGTACCAGCAACGGCATTTTGCTCATGAATTAGCAGCGGCCTACCAATGAGCCACGCCGCCAGGCCCCCGGGAGCTGAAACAAAACCGCCCAGCCCTAAAACCGCCACTGGCTTGCTCTTTAGCAGAATCCTCAGCGCCTGACAAACTGCAAAACAAACCAAAAAAGGTGCTGACAACCAGGCGGTCAGCCCACGACCACGAAGGCCCGCAATAGAAATCCACTCTATATCGATACCGGCCTTGGGAACGACCTGAGCTTCTATACCTCGATGGGTTCCCATCCAAATGACTAGAGCCGTCCGCTCTCGCAACACCTCAGCTACAGCCAAACCAGGAAAAACGTGACCGCCTGTCCCGCCTGCCATAATCAGAATCGGGCCTGTACTCAAACCTTGATCCTCCCTGACCGTCGGGTTTTTCGGTGCCGTGTGGCCTCATTCACTTCATGCTGAATTCTGGCTAACAAGCCCAGAGACATCAGCGTTACGACCATGCTCGTACGCCCATAACTGAGAAGTGGCAGGGTTAAACCCTTGGTCGGCAACAGTCCGATGTTAACCCCAATATTGATGAATGCTTGAACGCCTAAGGTAATGCCTAGGCCAACGGTCACCAGTCCGTGAAATGGTAGCCCACACCTTGCCGCTTTGGGCCCTAGGTAAAGGGCTTTGTAGACGATCAGAGAAAGCAATACAATTACTGTGGTAGCGCCCACGAGACCGAGTTCCTCGCTGAGGACCGCAAAGATAAAGTCCGTATGCGCCTCAGGCAAATAGAAAAGTTTCTGCACGCTCTCACCGAGACCGACCCCAAACAAATCACCTCTACCGATTGCTATTAAGGACTGCGCTAACTGATATCCGCCGCCGCCTACGTCGGCCCATGGGTCCAGAAAGGCCGTAATACGCTCCATTCTCTCTTCAGACAAAAAAACAAATACAATCAAAAGAGAGCTTGCCAGAACAGTAATTACGGAAAAATCACGAAGCCTTGCCCCACCGAAAAACAAAATACCAAGGCTAACAAGGGTGAGCATGACCGTAGCGCCAAAATCAGGTTCTCTCATCAACAACG
Organism: uncultured Gammaproteobacteria bacterium; assembly: GCA_913041665.1. Classification (GTDB taxonomy): domain Bacteria; phylum Pseudomonadota; class Gammaproteobacteria; order Steroidobacterales; family Rariloculaceae; genus CAJWKT01. The sequence continues at coordinate 38,525 of CAJWKT010000003.1, forward strand.
CAGATGCTAGTCCGACGACTAACATAGGTTTGATGAAGCCCAAAAATGTAGTGGTCAATTCTTCATGATGACGAATGGCGTAACCCGATATGTACAGCAATAAAAAAAGCCGAGCGATCTCGGAAGCCTGAAACGTGATCGGCCCTAAATGTAACCATCGCGTACTGTTATTTATCTCTGGTGCCAAGCTCGGTATCAAAACCGCGCCTAACAACAACAGTGCAAAAAACAAAAGGAACCAGTTCATTCGAAACCAGACCTCGGTAGGAGTTACAAACGCAACCAGCGCTGCGCAACAACCGATTGCAATAGCGCCCAAGTGCCGATACAAAAAATACAGTGGTTGGCCCATGTCTTTATCCGCAAGGGAAATGGATGCAGAACTCACCATGACAGTTCCAAGTACCAACAACCCAATCACCGCGGCCAGCAAGGTCGGGTCCAGAGTTAACGAACGAAAATGCCAGACACGATTCATGACAACAACACCTGAACTTCCCTGACAAAAGCGTCGCCGCGAACCTGATAATCTAAAAACATATCTTGACTAGCACAGGCAGGCGAAAACAGTATCGTGTCCCCGACACTTGCCATGAAAAGAGCGCAGCTAACCGCATCACCTATCCCACCCGCTAACTCTGTCGGACACACATCCGCCAACACTGCACGAAGAGCTTCTGCAGACTCACCAATCAAAACCGCCCCTTTTAGCTTTTCGCAAGCAAATTCAACCATCGGCGCAAAATCAGCTCCCTTGGCCTGGCCGCCCGCTATAAGAACTACTGATCCAGAAATTCCGTTGAGCGCTGCTAGTGTTGCACCCACATTAGTAGCTTTGGAGTCGTTGATGAAAGCGACGCCATTCTTCTCACCTACCCACTGGCACCGGTGCGGTAAGCCATGAAAACTCTGTAGCGCTTCGAACAATGGCTCATGATTAGTGCTAACAATTTCAGCTAGGGCCAGGGCAGCAAGAGCATTGGATTCATTGTGGGTGCCCCCTACCATGAGCGACGAAACTGGCACCAGAGGCTTCTGGTTCCTTGCAAACCAGCGCTCACCCTGAGAGAGGCACACACTGTAGCCCTGCTCTAGCGGCTCACAAACTGAATAAGGCACCGATTTCGGATGGGCCATGCCCATCCGACGGACTATCGGGTCATCCCAGTTGACAATAGCTATGTCTGAGTTAGTTAGCAGTTGCTCCTTCAATGCCACATATCGTTCTAGGGTTTTATGCCTATCAAGATGGTCAGCGGACACATTAAGAACAGCTGCCGCTAATGGCCTAAGGCTCTTAGTTGTCTCGAGCTGGAAACTAGAAATCTCTAACAAATACGTTGAAATATTTTTCTTTCCAAGCAGGCTCAAGGCCGGAGGACCCAAATTGCCACCGGCCGTTACATTCATTTCACTAGCTTGAAGCATAGCTTCGAGCATCGTCACGACAGTGCTTTTCCCGTTTGATCCGGTGACGGCAAGCACTGCTGCATTAAGAGAGGCCACTTCGCGTGCAAAAAGTTCAATATCGCTAACTACAGAAATTCCCCTTCTATGGGCTTCTGCAGCAAGCTGAATGTCAGCAGCAAGGCCCGGCGATAGAACGACCTCATCAATCCCGAGAAGCCAGCGTGGCGACAACGTTTCGAGTACCACTGGAACTTCGGGATAACGCTGCCGTAAACGTTCAAGACCAGGCGGATTCACACGGGAATCAATAACCAACACGGCCCGACCTTGAGACCTAAGATGGCAAACTGTCGCGACTCCAGTTTCCCCCAAACCGACAACTAAAGTTCGATTATTTAGCCTTTGAGCGATTACTTGCTCCTCTTGCCAGTTCATGTTTAAACACTGAGCGAAACTCATTTATCTCAACGAATCTTCAAGCTTGCCAAACCGATCAGGACTAAGACCACAGTGATAATCCAGAAACGCACGATCACCTTTGGTTCAGCCCAGCCCTTAAGTTCGAAGTGGTGATGCAAAGGTGCCATGCGAAAAATGCGCCGGCCCATCGTCTTGTAAGAAGCAACCTGAATAATCACTGAAATGGTTTCTACCACGAACACTCCACCCATAATGAATAGCACCAGTTCTTGCCTAACAATCACAGCTACCAGGCCAAGAGCAGCACCAAGAGCCAAAGCCCCCATGTCACCCATAAAAACCTGAGCGGGATAGGTGTTAAACCACAAAAAGCCCAGGCCGGCGCCAGCCAAGGCCGCACAAAAAACAAGCATTTCACCAGCCCCCGCCACGTAAGGGATACCCAGATAGCCCGAAAAATTTAAATTTCCGGTCACGTAAGAGAAAATTCCGAGTGCACCACAAACGAGTACGGCTGGCATGATTGCTAATCCGTCCAAGCCGTCGGTGAGATTAACGCCATTTGAACTGCCTACGATCACTAGATACGTAAACAAGACGTAGACTGCTCCACTCAAAGGAATCATCATGTTTGGGATGTACGGTATAAGGAGAGCGTGTTCCACAGCTGGGTTCTCTGCCGTAAAGTACAATGCCAACACACCAGCCAGAGCGACTACAGATTGCAATATGAATTTAGTGTAGGGTTTTAGGCCTTTAGAGTTTCCGGCAATCAACTTCCTGTAGTCGTCAACAAAACCAACCACACCGAAGGCTAAAGTGACTCCCAAGACGATCCATACGAAGCGATTACTGAGGCTCGCCCAAAGCAACGTGCTAACTAGTATGCTAAACAAAATAAGGCCCCCGCCCATCGTTGGGGTACCACTTTTCGGGAAATGACTTTCGGGACCTGAATCCCTAATCGGCTGACTAATGCGTCTTCTGGAAAGTCTATTGATTACGTAGGGACCCATGGAAAAAGACAAAATCAGCGCCGTCAGTGCACCTAAAATTGCGCGCATTGTTAAATAGCCAAAAACGTTGAAACCAGAGTGGAAGGTGGTCAAATAGTCTGTGACATAAATCATCATGACCCCACCTCGTTTTTGCTGTCTTCCTCTACAAGTTTATTCACTAAAGCCTCAAGACCCATAACCCTAGAACCCTTAACAACAATGGTGACATCAGGAGCTAGTGCATTAGAAAGTTGATCTTCAGCTGCATTAATATCAACGCACATGCGGGCACCATTGCCGAAAGCCCGAGCAGCGAATTCGCTGAATTGACCAATGGCGATCAGTACATCACATCGATCCTTAGCGTATTCGCCCACTTCGCTATGAAATTTCTCTGCATCCGGGCCAAGCTCAGCCATGTCACCCAAAACAAAGACGCGCCTACCTGCCTTTCCAGACAAATAGTCCAGGGCTGCCTTTGTTGAAGCCGGATTGGCGTTATAGCTGTCATCTACGATGGTCGAACCTAGCCTTCCGCGAAGCAAGGTCATGCGTCCATCCACCGTATGAGCATCACCTAAACCATTAATAATGTCTTCTGGGGGTGTCCCTAAGGCAAAAGTCGCTGCTGCTGCTGCCATTGCATTAAGGATATTGTGGCGTCCTGGGAGCGGAAGATGGGCCTCTAATAATTCCGCTCCTGGCAGACGTAGGGTAAAATTTGAACTGGCAGGCCCATAGGTGGGTTCACCGCTTACACAACAGTCAGCCCCGTCGCTAAACCCGAACGTAACAACTGTCTCGGCCCGACTGCGGAGGCGCCAGTCATTACAATAATGATCATCGGCATTCAGTACAGCTACCCCAGTTGGGGGAAGGTGCTCCAGAAGTTCACCCTTAGCGGCCACTACTCCTTCCAGTGAACCAAAGCCTTCCAGGTGCGTACAATTAGCATTAGTGATAACGCCAATCGTTGGGCATATCAGCTCACTCAAGTGAGCAATCTCTCCGGCATGATTAGCGCCCATCTCCACGATCAATACCTGATGTTTCTCGTTCAAGCACATCAAGGTCAGCGGTACCCCTAAATCATTATTCAAGTTTCCCTGAGTTACGCAGAGCTGGCCTTGAACGCGCAGTATGCTCGCGATAAATTCCCTTACCGTAGTTTTACCGTTGCTACCTGTAACAGCTATTACCGGCAACGAAAAATTGTCCCGCCAAGCATGCGCCATTAGCCCAAAAGCTTCACGCGTGTCATTTACCCGCACCTGGGGTAGAGGGATGGCAGCCGGACTTGATACAAGTGCACCGGCAGCGCCAAGCGAGTGAGCTTCAGCGACAAAGTCATTGCCGTCGAAACGATCACCGCGGATAGCAACGAAAAGAGCTCCCGGGCTTAGGCTCCGCGTATCTATACTCACGACGTCAAAGCTTGTATCTCTTCCAATAAGCTCTCCATTAACTTTCTGTGCAACCGCAGCTAGAGTCCGCGCCACCACTAGTGACCCTTCATGGCTACTTCAACAACAGACCTGTCATTAAAAGGGTGCCTTTGTTGGCCTATTTCCTGTAAGACTTCGTGCCCTTTTCCAGCGATCAAAACAGCATCGCCCGGCGACGCCGCTCCGATAGCATTAACAATGGCTCTCTTACGATCATGCTCCACAATAACGTCAGGATGACTGGTAATTGCAGAACGGATCTGTGCAATGATTTCGCCGGGATCTTCGCCGCGAGGATTGTCATTGGTAAGAACAATGTGATCAGCTAATTTAGCCGCTACAGCGCCCATAAGTGGGCGTTTTCCAGAGTCACGCTCTCCTCCGCAACCAAACACACACCAAGTTTCAGCAGCGGAATAGCGATTAAGGCAGGTTAGAGCATTCTCGAGTGCTGTCGGACTGTGGGCATAATCAACAATGACCCATGGTGAATCAGCCGATCCCCTGAAAACTTCCATGCGCCCAGGCGGAGTCCGGCAAAACGAAAGCATCTCACATGCATCAGCCATAGTTACATCCCAAGCAGAAAGCACGCCTAGGGCCAATAACAAATTCTCGACGTTAAAATCCCCTACCAACTTTGACTTGATTAGTCCTGTCCCGCAGAGGCCAGAAATTTGGACCGTGATACCATCCAAATCTGCCCAAAGCACTTGTCCAAAAAAATTCGCCGAGGAATCGCGAGTGCTAATACTGATTTTGGTAACGTCGTCTGGCAGCCCACGTAGCAAGGTACTGGTGAAAGGATCATCCACATTTAAAACAGCCTGCGACAGACCCGATCGTTGAAATAGCTTTGCCTTTGCACGCCCGTAGCTTGCTAGGTCGCCATGATAATCCAAATGATCTCGACTCAAGTTAGTGAAGACGGCTGTTGGTATGTCGAGGCCGCTAATGCGATCCTGAGCCAGTGCATGCGAAGAAACCTCAACTGCCGCATAGGAGGACTGAAGATCCCTGACCTCGCGATGCAGCGTCAGACAGTCGGGTGTTGTTAATCCGTGCTCCTTAAGATCTGGCGGTATACCATAACCAAGGGTACCCACATAGCCACATGCCGCTCCTGTGTAATTCATAGCCTGGGCAATCAAATAGGCGACGGTACTCTTGCCATTAGTTCCCGTTACACCAGCAACCGCTTGGGGCGAAAAATCACACCAGAAAAATTTGCGTGCTAACTCGCCGAGTCGGTCGCTAAGACCCTCCACCGGAATACTAAATTCTGGTATTGAGCTGAAAACCGACGCCGGCTCGTAAATAATGATGGCGGCCCCACGTCTTAGGGCGTCTTCGGCATGGGAAAGGCCGTGCTCCTGAATACCCGGTAAAGCAACAAAGGCTGAGCCTGGTGTCACTTGACGACTATCGAGAACCAGATCCGTTATCTCCACTGAACCGTGAGCTCCTGCGTTTGAACCGAGCAAATCCCCAAGCGTCATAACTGTTGTCGCCAGCGCAGCCATCATGGGCTGGCCTCAGTAAGCGCTGCAATATGTAATGCAGGCTCCTGCAGATTGTCGGGAGGTACTCCCAAAAGCCGCAATGCACCAGAAGCAATACTTGCAAACACCGGTGCCGCAACCTCGCCGCCGTAGTAAACGCCTGTGCGAGGCTCATCGATCACCACTACCACAACCAATTTAGGCTTAGTTACAGGAGCGATACCTGCAAAAATCGCAATATATTTGTCCTCAGAGTATCCCCCAACACCCGATTTCTTCGCTGTACCGGTCTTTCCTGCCACCCTAAATCCTGGCACGGAGGCAAGGCTTCCAGAACCCACCGACACCACTATCTCAAGCATGTCCAGCAGTGCAGCGGAAGTAGCGCTGGAAATTACGCGCTCAACTGGCAGCGGATCCCGCACTACGCGTACCGAAACAGGCCGAAAAATACCGCCTGCGGCAACCGTTGCGTACGCGCGAGCGAGCTGTAACGCAGTAACTGAAACCCCGTAACCGTAGGATAACGTGGCCTGACCTACCGGACGCCAGTGTTGAAAATCGGTTAGAACGCCCGATGACTCTCCAGGAAAACCAGATGTGGTTGAGCGGCCGATTCCGAAATCTGAAAGTACAGTCCATAGATCCTGCTGCCCGAGTTCGAGGGCAATCTTAGTCATCCCAACATTCGAGGACTTGGCCAACACGGTGGTTACGTCAATCTCACCAAGATTATTAGGATCTTCGATAACTACGCTGTCTGACACTTTTACGAAACCGGGCGAGGTGTCAATCAATGAATCTGCTTGATAGCGACCGCTTTCTAAGGCCGCAGCGACAACAAAAGGTTTAAAGCTCGATCCAGGCTCAAAAATGTCGGTGACTGCCCGATTTCGAATAGGGCCCGGTTTCCGCTGAGCCCCGTCGTTCGGGTTGTATGATGGCTGATTAACCATGGCAAGCACTTCGCTAGTCTCTACATCTAAAATTACAACGGAACCAGAATTTGCCCCATTATCTTGAACTGCTTGCTTCAGTTCGCGGTAGGCCAGGTACTGAAGTCTGAGATCTAAACTGGTTGCCAGTGTGCGGCCCGGCTGGGCCGGGTCTATCAGCTCAACATCCTGAACAGTTCGGCCTAAAAGGTCTCTTAGCACACGCTTGGAACCCTCTTTGCCTTCCAGGTAGTGATTAAAGGCTAATTCCAGTCCTTCCTGGCCCCAGTCATCGATGTTGGTAAAACCAATGACGTGGCTGGTTACTTCTCCTGATGGGTAGTAGCGGCGATATTCCCTCCGTGTCTCGATGCCAGGTATTCCGAGCTGCATAACCCGAGCAGCCGAGTCGGGACGTAGATGTCGTTCCAACCAGATGAACTGACGGTCAAGGTTTGACATAATTTTTTGCGCTAACAAACCCTCATCTAGATCTAGTGCCAGAGCAAGCTCTGCCAGTCTATTCATTGCCAGCCTTATTTTCTGGGGATTCGCCGCAATGCTATCGACCGGCGTGCTAACAGCCAGCATCTCCCCATGCCGATCAGTGATTGGGCCGCGATGAGCCGGGATAGCAACGTCGACCAAATGGCGACTATCACCTTGCGCTGATAGAAATTCTTTGTCGACAGCCTGCAGGTAAAGCAAGCGACCCCCTAAAGCAACCGCCATTAGGGCAAAGCCCATCATTAAGGTGATGCCTCGCCACCGATTTCCACCTAGGACAACAGCACTCGGATTAAATTTCTTCACTGGGCGGGTTCCATAACAACTAACACTTGCTCGTTACTCGGAAGACCAAGATTTAGGTGCTGCCGAGCAAGAAATTCGATCCGCGAATGAGTAGCCCAGGTACTTTGTTCGATCTGTAGCCTGCCCCAGTCAACCTGAAGACGATCGCTTTCCCGATTCAACGCTTCTAGCTCAATAAATAACTGTCTTGCCTGATGTTTTGCTGTGACAACCCAGATCCCAGAGACAGTAACTACCACGGACAAAAGCAGAGCAAACCAGAATTGTGATGTCGGAGATTTCAAGTAACTTCTCCTGGCAACCGCTCGGCAATTCTCAAGCGTGCGCTGCGAGCCCTAGGGTTAAAAGCAACCTCCTTCTCCGAAGGTCTGATTAATCGGCCAACTAGCTTTAACGAGGGACGTGCATCTAGTGGAATATCAGGCAAGCCAGCGTAAACGGGATTGCCGCGTGCTTGGCCGCTCATGAACCGCTTAACAATACGATCCTCCAGCGAGTGAAAACTGATTACACAAAGCCTTCCACCCGCCCCCAAAAGTTCAACGCACTGGCTGAGCACACTTTCTAATGCGTGAAGTTCATTATTTACTTGAATGCGCAATGCTTGAAAAATGCGTGTAGCCGGATGGATCCGCCGTGAGCCAATTTTTGGGAGACTCTCCACTAACCGGGCTAACTGGCCCGTGGTGAGAATTGCCTTGCGGGCCTGTCTATCTAAAATGACTCTGGCAATCTGTCGTGCTCGTGGTTCCTCGCCGAAACGCCAAAAAACCGATGTAAGCGAATCCTCGTCTGCTTTGCTTAACCACTCTGCTGCCGTTATACCGTTTGTAGGGTTCATTCGCATGTCCAATGGACCATCCATGGAAAAACTGAATCCCCTAGCCGCTGTTTCAAGTTGTGGGGATGAAACACCCAAATCCAGAAGGACGCCCACCAAGCGGCCACCCTTGAGCCATGGTTGAACGTGATCCCGAAGCGATTCGAAATCGGCATGGCGCACGGTAAATCGAAGATCATCGGCGAAACGGTGCATTGCATGCTCCGTAGCCTCAGGATCCTTATCCAAGGCCAATAGCCGACCTTTTCGCCCCAGCTTGTTGAGAATTTCAGCGCTATGCCCTCCGCGTCCGTAGGTTGCATCGACGTAACAACCATTGCTAACCAATGCCAGCCCTTCTATCGCCTCGGTCATCAGCACTGGCTGATGATCAGATATAGTACTCAACTGCTACGCTGCTCAGAGGGATAGTGTTTCAAGCTCTGCAGGCAAATCTGTTGTCTCGCTACCCTCTGCAAGCCACTCATCCCTGCGCGCACTCCAGTTGTCCTCGTCCCATAATTCAAATTTTTTGCCCTGACCAATAAGCGTTGCTCGCCGGACAAGACTTGCAAATTCTCGAAGTTCACGAGGAAGCAGGATGCGGCCATGGCTATCCATCTCAAGTTCCGCAGAGTATCCCAACATGAGGCGCTGCAGCTGACGCGCGTCCTTATTGAGGGAAGGCAGACGAATAAGCTTTCGCTCAATCTCCTCCCAATCAGGTAGTGGGTAAATAAGTAGGCAATAATCCAGGTCCACAGTGACAATTAAATGCCCTTCGGACCGGCTCTCAAGCTGCTCCCGATATCGGCTAGGGATCGC
>CAJWKT010000004.1 GCA_913041665.1 uncultured Gammaproteobacteria bacterium
GTTTGCTCTTCGCCCTGCTGACCAGACTGGCTACCCGGTGGCATCTGAGGGCCACGTGACTGGGATTGGGACGGCGGCATGGGGCTCTGAGGGCCACGTGACTGGGATTGGGACGGCGGCATGGGGCTCTGAGGGCCTGGGATACCCTGCTGGCTAGGCATAGGAGGCGTACTGGTACACGCTACTAATCCTAGCGCTAACCCGGTCACCATCGGAAAAACCTTGAAAAATCTATTCATTTGCGGGATCCTCTTGTGACATCCAGTACCTACGGCCTCTAAACATTTAGATGCTCGTAGGAATAAAAAGGTTGCACATTCCCGCATCTTTAACTCCATAATCAAATCTCACTCATGCAAATCATGTTCTTGTGCAGACACCTATGTTCCTATACTAACTGCCGTTTTAACTTATTTCGTGAAATTTAACTTGAATTTTTCCATAACTGTAGTGCAAGTGATGCAGCCCAAGAGCCACCAAGACTAACCTAAGCGTCCTGTACCCCATAAACCGAGCAGTGCTGGTACTATCTCCTACGCTCACATACGTTTTAAAGGATGCCCATGAAGACGATAACATTGATCACTAGCATTGTTCTATCAGTTTGGATTCCAATAATAGGCGCCCAAGAAGCCACCCTACCCCGAACTTCAGCGCCTGATGGAGCATTGGCCTATATTCAATCACCAAACGACGGTGATGAAGTGTCGTCACCTTTTACGGTGCGATTTGGACTAAGAGGCCTAGGCATTGCCCCTGCGTTGACGCAGTTTCCAAACACTGGACACCATCACCTGCTAGTGGATACCGACCCGCTGCCTCCAGAAAATCAATCACTTCCTGCCACGGATAAAATTATTCATTACGGACTTGGCCAAACCGAAACGGAGCTAGAGTTACCCCCTGGGGTGCACACTCTCCAGATGGTAGTAGGGGACCATCTACATATTCCTCACCTACCACCTGTGATATCCCAGAGAATCACCATCACCGTAATCGAATAAAAAGCCGCAATATGTCCCTACTTCAAACTAGAGCCTTCAAATTAAAAAGAGAGTTTTATGGATATCCGTGAAGGCTTTATTGACACAGTAGGAAATACGCCGCTGATTAAGCTTCGAAAGGCATCTGAGATCACGGGATGCACAATTCTTGGAAAGGCCGAATATTTAAACCCGAGCGGATCAGTAAAAGACAGAGCAGCCAAATATATTGTTTTAGATGCAGAAAAACGTGGTCTTATAGAACCGGGGGGGCTCATTGTAGAAGGAACTGCAGGTAACACAGGAATTGGCTTGACTCGTGTTGCTAACGCAAGAGGCTACCGAACACTTATTTTAATACCTGATACGCAGTCGCAAGAAAAAAAAGATGCATTACGTGTGAGTGGTGCCGAGCTGCGAGAAGTACCAGCGGTACCCTACCGAGACCCTAACAATTATGTCCACGTAGCTGAAAGAACCGCAAAAGAGCTTAGTCAAACAGCGCCTCACGGCGTTCTCTATGCTAATCAGTGGGACAATTTAGCAAATAGAGAAGGACACACAGCAAGCACCGGGCCGGAAATCTGGCAACAAACAGATGGTAGCGTTGATGGTTTTATCTGTGCTGTTGGAACTGGTGGGACGCTAGCTGGTGTAAGTGCTTACCTAAAACAAAAAAATCCTGGTGTAGTTGTTGCAGCTGCAGATCCCATGGGAGCAGCGATTTACAGCTGGATTAAAACTGGAGAGCTTAAGGCGGAAGGTAGCTCAATCAGTGAAGGCATTGGACAAGGGCGTGTGACTGGTAATCTGAAGGACTCACTTATTGATAACGCATATCAAATATCAGATGAAGAAATGCTCTCCACATGTTACTCATTGCTGCAACTAGAGGGACTGTTACTTGGGGGATCTAGTGGGATTAACGTTGCGGGCGCGATTCAATTAGCTAAAGACTTAGGGCCAGGCAAAACGATCGTGACAATCCTATGTGACTCCGGAAGCCGATATCAATCCAAACTCTATAATCCAGTGTTTCTAGCGTCAGAAGGACTGCCGTTACCACCGTGGTTAACCTAATAATAATGCAAATACGATAGCAACCAGTCTCTCGAGCAACCCGATCAATTAAAAACCTTTGTAAAGGCCTTCTCTAAATCATCAATTAAATCGTCTGGATGTTCCAGTCCTATGGAAAGACGAACCGTGCTGTCCTTTATGCCTGTTTGCTTAAGTTCCTGCTCATCTAAATCGCCGGCAAAATAAAGTTTAACCGGAGCAACCAAGGATTCTGTAGAACCAATACTGGAAGCAGTAGCAAACAACTTAAGGGCATCAATAAATGCCCATGTATGCGTCTTGTCTGCCTTTAAGTTAAATGCCAATACCGCCCCACACCCATCCATTTGTTTAGTTGCTAATTCGTGTTCAGAGTCACTTTTGAGGCCCGGATAAAAGATTTTGTCTACTAGAGGATTAGCTGCAAGGTACTCAGCAACGGCAAGTGCTGATGATGAGTGACGGGCATGACGAAGGTGATACGTCCTAAGTCCTCTCAGGATTAGATAAGCAGCACCCGGATCCATTGTTGAACCTATACTGGTTGCTAGCTCATGCATAGCCTTGATGCGCCCTTCATCAGCTATCACAACACCGCCCATAACATCCCCATGACCACTCGCGTACTTAGTTAGGCTGTGCACGTAATAGTCGATTTCAAATTGCCCATGATTATGTAAACCGCCAAATGTATTGTCCAGCACAGTAGTAACGTTATGTTTTTTTGCTAAAGACGCTATGCCCTCAATATCTGGAACCCGCAGCATGGGGTTGGTTGGCGCCTCAAAAATCAACAACTTTGTGTCTTTTTGGGCAAAAACGCGCTCTAAATCATCATGTTGATGAACGTCTAACATCGAATAATTAATACCAAAACGCGGCAGTACATTTCTTACCAAAGTCCGGATTGGTCGGTACGACTGGACAAAAAACGTTAGTCGTTCGCCAGCTTTTAAGTTGCCTAACAAAGAAAGCCATACCGCTGCCATCCCACTTGCCACACAAACCCCGTCCGCCCGACCCTGAAGCTCAGCTGATAAAAGCTCGAGCTGCCGTGTTGTGGGGTTAGCATCGCGTGTGTACTCGAACCCCGTATGCCGAACCTCCGGATTCAAAGAAGCCTCAATGCTCGGATAGGTAAACTTTACGGAGCGATAGATAGGCGGGACGATTGCCTCATTGCCATCGGGCAATAACACCTTGCGTTGATGTGTAAGCCGGGTTTCTTTCTTCATGACTTAGTCCATTACAAAAGTTCGATTGAGTCCCCTACACTGAGCGTCCCAAGACGCCGTGGAATGAGATTCTGGCCAAACATTACACCTTCTGGGCCCCGGCGAAACCCCTTAAGCGTCATAAGAGGTTCTCCGGCTACATCCTTACGAGCAGTGCCTGGGTCGATAGTGGTAAGCACGCAACGTGTACAAGCCCAACCCAAATCAAACTCAACCTCCCCAATTCGAATGCGTGACCAATCATCCTCAGCAAATGGCCTGTCAGCTGTTGTCACTAAATTAGGCCGAAATCGTTTCATCTCCACTGGCTGCATGAGCCGTTTATTTAGCTCATTCAGCGACGCTTCAGAAATTAACAAAAGCGGAGACCCATCAGCAAAACTGATTTGGTCTCCAACTTTGCCCCTGCCTGCCTTCAAGGCACGGTAATGTTGTTTGCCCATATAGACGAGCTGACACGGAAATCCCATGACCTGCGTGAACCACTCATTCACACTATCTGGACCTAAGCTTACCTCCATATGATCGCGCCAAACCTTGACCCACCGTACTCTATGCCATTCCAGGTCTACTGAAAACTCTAGCGGAGGCTGGCCTGGGGCTGTCACCTCTAAACCAGAATCATGCACGTTGACTTGAATCAAGATCATCTTTGGATGCTCTCGTTGTGTCAGAAAACGACCGGTAGCATCTACTAACATGTAACGTCTATCTCCCCGCAGACCTCGTTCTTCAACAACCGCGCTCTGCGTCGAAATTTGTCCGCAGGATTTAAGGGGAAAAATATTGATCTCCGTAAGATTCGGCATCACGGGTCTTCGCTTTCCAAAAAAACTAGATGCAATCCAAGGCTTGGCTTAGATCTGCGATGAGATCCTCAACATCCTCTAGTCCTACCGAGAGCCTCAGAAAACTGTCGGTTATACCTACTCGGTCCCTCTCTGCTTTATCGACATCAGCATGCGTCATAGTCACGGGATGAGTTATTAGTGTCTCCACCGATCCCAGATTTTCCGCCAGCGCACAAAGTCTAAGAGCACCAATAAGTTTTTTTCCAGCTTCCACTCCACCGTGTACCTCAAACCCAAGCATAGCGCCAAAGCCTTCTGCTTGACGGCTAGCCAGCTCGAATTGGCTAAATGATGCTAATCCTGGGTAGTTAACCGTCGATACCTTCGGGTGAGACTCTAGAAATTCAGCAATGACCTGGGCATTGGCTGATTGCCTCTCGAGTCGAATGGATAGCGTCTTGCAACCCTGCAAGGTGAGCCACGCAACCCAAGGGGACATAATGACACCGCTTGCGTTCTGGATAAACCGAATGGGTTCATCTAAATCCTGACTCTTGGTGATAACCGCACCCCCTACTGTGGCATTGTGCCCATCAAAATATTTGGTTGTACTGTGGATCACAATATCTGCGCCCAATTCCAAAGGCCGTTGATAGAACGGTGTTAGGAAAGTGTTGTCAACCGCATGAGTAATGCCACGGGAGCGAGAAATTTCAGAAATCGCGGCAATATCTGTGCACTTCAGGTTCGGGTTGGCCGGTGTCTCTGTCAATATCAATCGCGTATTATCTTTAATCGCTGCACTTACCGCGTCCGGGTCAGATGTATCAGAAAATGTAAACTCGACACCAAAACGTTGGTATATCTTTGTACATAGACGGTAAGTACCCCCATACGCTACATCGGACACCACAGCATGCTCTCCTCCGCTGAGAGATGCCTGAATAACAGCCTGAATTGCAGCCATCCCAGTAGAATAGCAGGTGCAATCAAATCCCCCTTCCAGCGATGACAATTTTTTCTCCAGCGCCCGAACGGTAGGATTTGCACTCCGCGAGTAGGAGTAGCCCTTACTAAGGTACTCATCCACGGATTCCTGCACAAACGTAGTGGTTTGATACACAGGCGTCAAGATAGACCCTGTAACAGGATCTGGGCTCACTCCTGCGTGAATTTGTTTTGTTGTAAAACCCATGGGAGACAACTCTCCGACAAAGCTAGCCTCACATGATACCCCAAGGCCTGCCATACCACGCTAAAATGAGCGTCCAAAAAAGGAGGTCGTCATGCTATTAGAAGGGTCCTGCTGTTGTGGCCTGGTTTCATTTACTGTGCATTCTGAGCATGCCCATCCATACAATTTCTGCTACTGCTCCATCTGTCGAAAAACAGCGGGTGCCGGTGGATATGCCATTAATTTAAGTGGGGAATATCAAACCTTGCGAATTCAAGGCCAAGAAAATATTTCTGTATACCAAGCACAAGTAACAAATGAAGAGACTGGGAAGAAAACAAAGAGCCATCTCCAGCGATCTTTTTGCAAAATATGTGGTAGTAGTTTATGGGCCTGGTCGCCAAAATGGCCAGAACTTGTTCATCCATTTGCCTCGATTATTGATAGCTCCCTACCAATCCCACCGGAACGGACTCATCTTATGACAAGCTCTAAAGCAGAGTGGGCAGTCTTGCGCACAGATCCGCAAGATCAAGTGTTCGAGCAATATCCCAAAGAATCAATAGCTGAGTGGCATAAGCGGCTGGGGCTGGAAAACTAATTTCTCCGCGCTTCAGCGCGGCCGGCAGATCATGTCATAATAGCGATACTATCGAAATCTGACGCTCTACGAAGAACAACAAATGGTCGGTCGCATAGACGCAAGACTCGAAGAATTGGGGATCATTTTACCGCAAGCACAAAAGCCCAAAGTCGCCAAAATCCTTCCCTATACAATTAGCGGCAACTTATTATTCGTGTCCGGCCAAATCCCTCAATGGGAAGGTGAAGTCCGCTACCAGGGCAAAGTTGGGAAAAACCTCACCTTGGAGGAAGGCCGCGAGGCAGCGCGTTTGAGTACTCTCAATGTACTCGCCCATACACGCAACGCTTTGGCCGGCGATCTGGACCGCATCAATCGTTTTCTGAAAGTAAATGGTTTTGTCAATGTCACCGAGGACTTCGACGAAGTCGCCGCGGTAGTGAACGGAGCGTCAGAATTACTTCAAGAGATATTCGGTGACGCCGGCACGCACGCGCGTATCGCGATCGGCGCTGCAAACATGCCCATCGGCGTCGCGGTAGAGATTGAGGCAATTATCGAAATAAACTCTGACTCTTAATCAGGAGATGGCTGCAGTTAAGCCCTCATAGATACCGCTCTTTGTGAACCCACTCCAATGTGTCGTCCAAACCTTTCGCGTACCGATCAAAAATCTCATCGATATCTGATTCTGTAACAATATACGGTGGGCACAGCGCAACGATATCACCTAAAGCCCTAGCAATCAGGCCGTGGGCTTGGCAGCGCTCCGCTAAATAAAAGCCTACACTATCCTCAGGCCTAAACGGTTCTTTGGACTGCTTGTCCTTCACTAGCTCACAAGCACCAACAAGACCAATGCCTCTCACATCACCCACCAGTGGGTGGTCCAGCATTTTACGGAACCCACTTTGAAAGTGAGGACTCACCCTTCTTACGTGATCATAAAGCTTGCGCTCTTCGTAGAGCTCTAATGTTCTCAACGCAACTGCAGCGCTAACCGGGTGGCCCGAATAGGTGAAGCCGTGACCAAAAATCCCAGCCTTCCCGCTAGCCTCTATCATAGGCTCATAGAGGAATTCCGGTACAAGCACTACGCTAATGGGCAGGTAGGCAGAAGAAAGTGCCTTTGCAGCAGTCAGCGTCGTCGGTTTCATGCCGAAACTCTGAGCACCCCAAATCTCGCCTGTACGGCCAAAACCTGTAATCACCTCATCATCAATCAAGAATATGTCGTACTTCGTTAACACCTCTTGTACCTTCTTAAAATAGGTGGCTGGCGGAAGAATGACTCCACCGACACCGATCATCGGTTCCGCTATAAACGCAGCCACCGTATCAGGGTCTTCGGCAATGATTAATTCTTCAAGATTATTGACAAGTCGAGATGCATAGTCCTCTTCACTTTCACCGCGCTCTGCACCGCGATAGTAATAGGGACAGTCTGTATGAATAATGCGCGACATTGGCACATCAAAACCGTTATGGAAAGAAGGTAAGCCGGTGAGTCCTGCCGCCGCAGTAGTGGTCCCGTGATAGCCCTTGTGACGCGAAATAATCTTTTTCTTGTTGGGACGGCCAATCGCATTGTTGTAGTACCAGACCAGCTTGACTTGGGTATCATTGGCCTCCGAGCCCGAGTTAGCAAAAAACGCCCTAGAGGCTTCAAACGGTGCCATTGAGACTAACTTTTCTGCTAACTCAACCCCAGCTGGATGACTCTTTCCCCCAAAGAGATGCCCAAAGGGAAGAATCCTCATTTGCTCATAGGCACTTCTTGCCAGTTCCTCTTCCCCGTACCCTAAAGAGGTGCACCACAGTCCCGACATACCCTCTATGTATTCATTGCCATCCTGATCCCAAACTCGAATTCCTTCCCCGCGAACCACCATTAACGGGCCTTTCTCGTGGTGAATCGCGAGATTAGTAGCTGGATGAAATAATCTGGAAAGATCTCGAGCTGTCAACGAGTCGTCAACAGCATCTCTCGAATGACCCATGATCCAGGCTCCTTAAGACTAGAAGGCCCATGATAGCCTGAGTCAGGCTGGAGCTCTTCTAACAATATGCAATGCTGTAGCTAATATAATTAGCATTCCACCGAGAATAGCTATTACTTCAAGTTCTTCTTTAAAAATTACCCAAGCCCAAACAGGAGAAAGTAGTGGTTCCACTAATAACAAAAGCGAACTCTCCAGTGCTGGAACATCGCGGATACCATGAGTTACAAATACATAAGCCAATGCAATTTGAAAAACACCCAAATAGGTAATAATTAGCCCGTCCGTCACCGCGACTGATTCCATCGGAAATGCAAAAAAACCGCAGAAAAAGAAGGCCAAAAAACTTCCACCAACTACGGCTGTAGCCGGCCGATCATCGAAACGCTGTGAGCGGACAGCAAGCCAGCGTAGACCGACAATCGTTAAGGCCCAAGTAACCCCGGCACAAGCCGCCAAAAGGTTTCCCAACGTAGGATGGGTAGCAATTAGCGAGGCTTCTCCATTGGAGGTAAAGATGAGCAAAAGGCCCACAATCATTAAGGCTAGAAATACCAGGTCTCGGCGGCTAATTTTCTCATTTAACAGAACCGGACCTAACAACAGAATGTACAATGGAGCAGTATCCTGCAGAAAGATTGCGTTGGCGGCTGTAGTATATATATTTGCAAAAGTGTAAAGCGTAAAAGTAGTCGCATAGGGAATAGCAACAATAAACGACCGCCACGTCCAATTGTTGCGCGCACTGGGTAATACAAGTAACAAAGTGATTGCCGCTACCAGACAACGAAGACTGGAAATCTGCCAGCCCGTCAAAGTAACGGCTTTTATAGCTACCCCTCCCGTCGAAAAAAGGAGCGCGCCCATTATAATATTGAGTCTAGCCTTCACTAACTCAGTTTACATTCATTGCTCATTGAAGAAATGGAAATGGTAGACACGATCTTTTAGTGATGCGTTCAAACGCCACAGATCGTCGGTGACGTTACAGGAACGGGCTACAATTTAGCAAATATCATTATCTTCATTATTTTACAACCTGCTTTAATTATTTTGTTTTTTTATGGAGAAAATAAAAAAGAAAGACCACAGAAAACCAATAAAATAAAAATATGATCATACTTACAAAACTCGCTATATCTGCTAAAACAAAACATGCTCAGGAGTTTGAACTCATGAAAAAACTTAAAATTTCTGGAATAATCGCCGTTATCGTTGGACTCTTATTTGAAATATTCATAATTGGATCGAATGTCAGCTTGGGAACAATAATTGCTGGTGGTGGAATCATTGTGTATGTATACGATTTTTTTCAAAAATCCCCGAAAAAGACGTGATAAATTTCTTTATCTTGTAACTACCCTATTATTTTTAGTTAAATCGGATAAATGAAAATAAGTGACTGAATCTGAATATCCGACGATAGAAATCACAAAGGAGAATGCCTGATGAAACAATCATTTTTTTGGCTCATATTGCTAGCGGGCCTAATGGCAGGGCAGATTGCATTGTCCGAAAATGATGAGGACCTAGAGGCCGTTCGCGCGGGCGTGCGACAAATAGGAAAACAATTTAATCCCCGCGTGCTCGCTGCCACCCGAGATCTCTATCTGCCGTTGCAAAAACAAGCATCCAGAGATGGCGTAAAAATCATTAATAATATTAGCTATGGCAACGATGAACTGCAGACCATTGATATCTACCTCCCACAAGAAAAACCAGTCTCGGCTTCAATCATAGTTTTTCTGCACGGTGGAGGCATGGTAGCCGGTGACAAGGATATGGGAAATACAGATGGACTCCTTTACGGCAACATTCCAACGTTCTTTGCTCGCCAAGGAATGATTGGCATCAACGCTAACTACCGACTGGTACCTGACATTCATTGGCCTCAAGGCGCTGAGGACGTTCGGGATATCGTTGCATGGATTAAGGGCAACATCCTCGATTTTGGCGGGGATCCTGAATCAATTTTCCTGATGGGCTCGTCAGCTGGTGCTAGCCATGTAGCTACTTACCTCTTCCATGAGCCTTCCCATCTAATTAGCGGCTCTGGGGTAATTGGAGGCATCCTGAATTCAGGGTCCTTCTCTGCCAGCGACAGCGATGTAACGAAAACCTATTACGGAGAGGATAGGAGCCAGCGCGAGAAGCGCGTCGGATTGGGCCTCATAAACAACTACCAAGGATCTCGTATTCCTATATTTCTTTTAAGCGCTCAGTTTGACCCATTTGGCATAGAAACATCCGTCGCTAAGGCCTATGCCATGCTCTGCGATAAATACGAAGATTGTCCAAAGTATGCGCAACTCCATGGACATAATCATGTGTCCGGAGTCATGAGTTTCAATTCAACTGACGATCAGATGAGTGGCCAAGTTTTAGAATTTGTCCAGGATGTTCTCAACCCTACAACTGATCCCTAAAAAGGGTAAGGCGAGAATGATTCGAAAAACAACTCCACGCATTGGTACCTAACATGAGTTGGAGATTAAGAGGATTAATCGCCTGGGCCTTTTTCATCTTGTTGTCAGCCTGTACACCAGAGCAGGAAAAATCACTTCAAACGGAAACTTCAGCGCCCCAAGAAGCCCCGACCTTCGTTGGTGGGCAGATTTGCGTCTCCTGCCACACGGAAGAGGCGACGGCCTGGAGAGAGTCCGATCATGACCTGGCCATGCAAGTTGCCTCTGATCAAACGGTGCTTGGGGACTTCTATAACGTCAGCTTCGTCTACAACGACGTTACCAGCATCTTTTTCGAGCAAGACGAAGATTTTTGGATTCGGACCGATGGGCCAAGTGGGACTCTGGAAAACTATAAAATTACCCATACGTTCGGCTTCGAACCCCTTCAGCAATATCTAGTGCAGTTGCCGGGAGGGCACTACCAATCCATTAGTATTGCTTGGGATACCCGACCCGCTGCAGAAGGGGGTCAGCGCTGGTTTCACCTTTATCCGGATGAAAAAATTAACCACAACGATCCATTGCACTGGACAGGTACATTCCAGAATTGGAATACGACCTGCGCTGAATGCCACTCAACTAATCTGAAAAAAAACTACACTTTATCTGAGGATGCATTTGAGACCACTTGGTCCAGTATAGACGTGGACTGCGAAGCCTGCCACGGACCAGGATCCCACCATGCTGCAACGCCTTCCGATGCTCAACTCGGACTTAAAGCTAAAAATAGATCATGGGTGCTCAACGATGAAACCAGTATTGCAAGCCGGATGCCTGAGTTGACTACACATGATGAAGTTGAAGTATGTGGCCAATGCCATGCGCGGCGTTCACAGTTCGGCGACGAGTACGAGCCAGGTCAAGCCTTACTTGACGCCTACCGTCCTGCACTCCTGAATCCTGCACTCTATCATTCAGATGGCCAAATCCTCGGAGAGGTCTTTGTCTATGGCTCGTTTCTACAAAGTGCCATGTACAGAGCAGGGGTTAGCTGCAGTGATTGTCATGACCCCCACAGTACTAAGCTGCGCGTGTCGGGCAACGCGCTTTGCGGCCAATGCCACTTGGTAACCCAATTTGACACATACGAACACCACCGACACTTGACGGAGAACGCACCCGTTGATTGCGTTGATTGCCATATGCGGAGTGAAACTTACATGATCGTAGATCCCCGCAGTGACCACAGTTTCCGGGTACCACGACCTGATCTGTCGGTGAAAATCGGAACCCCGAATGCTTGCAATGACTGTCACCAAAATCAAACAGCTCAGTGGGCTGCAGACCAAATAGGGAGCTGGTACCCAGAGGGACGGAATACCAAATTTCACTACGGAGAGGCTATTCATGCAGGACGAGCATGGAGTGAAAGCCGAATACCCATGTTGAGCCGAGTAATCGAGGACAACGAAATGCCTGCGATTGTCCGCGCCACTGCGATAAATCTCCTTGCGAACCAGATTGATGGCCAGACGCTAGACCTGTTGACACAGAGCCTAAACGACAGAGAGCCTTTAGTGCAGCTTGCGGCGCTGGAAGCCCTACAGAACATCCCAGTTGAAATGCGTATGCAACTTGCTCAGCGCTTTCTCAGCCATCCCTTGAAGGCCTTTCGCATGGACGCGGGGCGAACGCTAATTCCCCTGCGCAACGAACTCAGCGAGCGCAGACGTCAAGACTTAGACGCTGCGGTGGATGAGTACATTGAGTCACAACGCTTTAACAGCGATCGAGGAGAAGGTTTGTTCAATCTTGGCGGAACTCTTGGTCAACTTGGAAGATTAGGTGACGCTGAAGAGGCGTTCCAAATCAGCCTAGAGCAGAATCCCTCCTTTACTCCGACCTATGTCAATTTATCCGACCTTTACCGTAGCCAAGGCCGAGAAAATGAGGCAGAACAATTACTGCGTGAGGGAATAGAGCTCAATCCGAACGATCAAGCTCTAACGGCTGCCTTGGGATTCTCCTTAGTGCGAACTAATAAGCCTACAGAAGCGCTGGAAATGCTGGCCCGGGCAAGCCAACTTGCTCCGGAAGAACCCTACTATCAATACATTCTTGGAGTTGCACTAAACTCTATGAACGAGCGCGAGCGCGGAGTAGAAGTACTGCAAAAGGCCTACGAACGATTTCCAGGAAACCGTGAAATTCTAATTGCGTTGGCTACCATCCATCGTGATATGGGTGCGACTGAGAGCGCTCTCCGGTACGCTCACGCGCTCCTAGCAATATCACCTTCCGATGGTACAGCTAGGGCATTACTGAACCAGCTTGACGACGGTCCAGTTGCTGAGTAAGGCTCAGCAAGGCACAAAAAAGTTGCAAAAGGCACGAACGTTCAGTATAAAAAATCTGTGAAAAAAGGAGAGAGAACAAGGCAAATGATTCTAGCGGAGGCTATTTACCTCACCAGCGTAATGGGGTTTGAAGGCTTTAGTATTGGAGAGCTAGCGAAAAAAACAAGGATGTCAAAAAGTGGCCTATTTGGACACTTTGGATCCAAGGAAAGTCTACAGCTTGCTGTCCTTGAAGCAGTCGTCGAGGATTTCAAGACGAAAGTCATAGGACCTGGACTCCAAAAAAAAACAGGGGAAGACCGACTGCGCAAGCTTTTTGGTTTCTGGATGGATTGGGCAACCGCCGATGATCAAGCAAAGGCCAGCGCGCTGGTAAGCGCTTGCATAAAACTGGAAAATAGGGAGAGCCAGCTTCGTAATTATCTTATTCAAGAACAGATCATTTGGATGGATTGTATCCGTCGAAGTGCACAAAAGGCTGTCGCAGAGGGCACGTTCAAACAAGGCTTAGACACTGCCCAGTTTTCGTTTCAGTTCAACAGCATCGGTCTAGGATTCAACTTCTCGCAACGCTTTCTGCAAGACCCGAGAGCACTTGATCATGCCAAGAATTCTTTAGAGATTCTGATACAGAGCGCAAAAAACTAAAGAAGAATTAAAGTACCCGAAAACCGCGTTTCTTAACGAAAAAAGCACGCTCGGTCAGGACGTGGGGCTGGAGCAATCTTCAACTCACATCCTTTAGCCCCAAGATAATATTAATATCTGTAGTGGTCCGATTTATAGGGACCCTCAACGGGCAAGTTCATATAGTCAGCTTGTTTAGGTGTGAGCGCTTCTAGGCGAACACCAAGTTTGTCCAAATGCAAACGCGCTACCTTTTCATCAAGCTCCTTAGGCAAGGTGTGTACACCCAGAGGGTATTGGCCGGGATTAGTATAAAGCTCGATTTGCGCCAAGGTCTGGTTTGTAAAGCTATTAGACATAACAAAACTCGGGTGGCCGGTTGCGCAACCTAAATTCACCAGACGTCCCTCAGCCAGCAAAATAATACTTTTGCCATCAGGAAAGGTGATCTTGTCAACTTGGGGTTTTATTTTTTCCCATTGGTATTTGCGAATCTGGTCGATTTGAATTTCATTGTCGAAATGGCCAATGTTGCAAACAATTGCGTTGTGCTTCATTTTCTTCATGTGGTCCTCGGTTAGCACGTCAACGCAACCGGTAGCCGTGACAAATACCTCACCGATACTACACGCTTCATCCATGGTCATAATTTCATAACCCTCCATGGCGGCCTGTAGAGCACAAATGGGATCAATTTCGGTAATGATGACCCGAGCTGCCTGAGCTCTCAATGATTGTGCCGATCCTTTTCCCACATCTCCGTAGCCCGCAACAACCGCAATTTTTCCCGCTAACATTACATCCGTAGCACGCATAATGCCGTCCACCAATGAGTGACGGCATCCATAGAGATTGTCGAATTTAGACTTAGTGACTGAGTCATTGACATTAATTGCCGGAAACAATAGCTCGTTCTGCTCAAACATCTGATAGAGCCGATGCACCCCCGTTGTAGTTTCTTCGGTCACACCCAAGATGCCATCCGCAATCGTCTGAAACCGCTGAGGACTCTTACTGATAGATTTTTTGATCTGAGCCAAAAGCACTCGCTCCTCTTCGCTTTCCGGTTCTTTTTCCAGCACCGAGGGGTCCTTCTCTGCCTGACAGCCGAGATGCACAAAAAAAGTGGCATCCCCCCCATCATCCAGAATCATATTTGGTCCCTTGTCATCCCCCCAATTAAAAATCCGGTCCACGTAATCCCAGTACTCTTCAAGCGTTTCTCCCTTGTAGGCAAAGACCGGTATACCCTCAGCCGCAATCGCTGCAGCCGCATGGTCTTGGGTAGAAAAGATATTGCAGCTGGCCCATCGTACCTTTGCTCCTAAAGCCTCTAAAGTCTCAATCAGGACAGCCGTCTGAATCGTCATGTGCAAAGAACCCGTGATACGGCATCCCTTAAGTGGTTGTGAGGACCCATACTCCTCCCGTGTTGCTATTAGACCCGGCATCTCGTGTTCTGCCAGCACAATCTCTCGGCGTCCAAAGTCCGCAAGGGAAATATCCTTAACTACGTAGTCTTTTTCAGTTCTCTCCATAGCAATCGCCTGACTCATCTTATTTTTCAACTCCCTTTAAAGCGTGCCCGAAACTGGCTTCAAAACGCTGCTCAAACTCCTCTAACTCAAAGTGATGATTCTGCGTCCCGTGAGATTCTATCTTAATAGCTCCCATCAAGCTTGCGATACAACCCGTGGTCATCCAATCGTAACCATGAAGCAGGCCATAAAGTAAACCGGCACGATACGCATCACCACATCCCGTTGGATCACAAACCGCACTAGGAATCACGATAGGTATTTGATAATCATTTTCAGGAGTATAAATTGTTGAACCTTCACCCCCTTGCGTAACAATAAGCGCCTGCAGATTATCTTTGAAATCATTCACATCCCAACCTGTTCGCTCCTTGAGAAGTTCCCATTCATAGTGATTGACTATTACCCAGTTTGCTTTCTCCGCAAATCGTCTTAACTCTAAACCATCAAACATAGGTAAGCCCTGGCCAGGATCAAACACAAACGGAATCTCAGCAAGCGCAAATTCCTCCGCATGCTGAATCATGCCATCACGTCCATCAGGAGAAATGATACCTAAGGTAACCTCTTGCGCATCCGATACCTTGTTGCGCTGTGAATAACTCATCGCACCCGGATGAAACGCTGTGATTTGATTGTCATCAATATCGGTAATTATAAATGCTTGGGCAGTAAAGGTTTCTTCCAACACCCTTATATAGTCTTGCCGAATTCCACGCTCCTTCAACCAGGTCTCATACGATCCAAAATCCTTGCCTGCGGTTCCCATGGGCAAAGGATCCTCGCCTAATAACTTAAGATTGTAGGCAATATTCAAGGCACAACCACCGAAATCGCGCCTCATCTTTGGGACCAGAAAAGCTACATTCAAGATATGAATCTGTTCGGGCAGAATATGACTCTTAAATGATTCATCGAATGACATAATGTTGTCATAGGCAATGGATCCACAAATCAATGCGGTCATAATTTTATTCCTGGAATGCCCGGGTACCGCCTAGGCTGCAGCATTAATCTTGAGTGCTTCAGCCTTATCAGTAGTCTCCCAAAGAAAATCTGGCTCACTACGCCCAAAATGTCCGTAAACAGCCGTTTTTTGGTATATCGGCCGAATTAAATTCAACATCTGGAGAATGCCGTACGGACGAAGATCAAAGTGCTCTCGTATCAAGGCATTGATCTGTTCCTCCGGTACCTTGTTGGTACCAAAGGTTTGTACCATCACAGAAGTAGGCTCTGCGACACCAATAGCGTATGAAACTTGAATCTCACATCGATCGGCTAAACCTGCCGCCACCACATTCTTGGCCACGTACCGGCAAGCATAAGCAGCTGAACGATCAACTTTGGAAGGGTCTTTTCCGGAAAAAGCACCACCACCATGTCGGGCCATCCCTCCATACGTATCTACAATAATTTTTCGTCCAGTCAAACCACAATCGCCCATGGGGCCCCCTATCACAAACCGCCCCGTTGGATTTATGTGATAGCGTGTACCCCGGCTCAACCATTTTTCCGGTAATACAGGCTTAATAATGCATTCCATTACCCCCTCGCTAAGGTCATCGTCTGAAACCTCCGGCGCGTGTTGGGTTGATAGAACTACGGCATCAACCCCGACGGGTTTTTCATCTTCATACTGAAACGTAACCTGACTTTTTGCATCGGGCCTTAGCCAAGGCAGTTCACCAGCCTTACGCACTTCTGCCTGCCGCTCTACTAGGCGATGTGCAAACATGATTGGTGCTGGCATTAATGCATCTGTTTCATTAGTTGCATAACCAAACATCAGCCCCTGATCGCCCGCACCCTGTTCCTCTGGGACTGATCGATTTACTCCCTGCGCAATGTCCGTTGACTGTTTACCTAACACATTTAACACGGCACAGGTATTACCATCAAAACCTACCTCAGAGCTGTCATACCCGATATCAAGTACTACTCTACGTACTAGTTCCTCTACCTCGATAGTGGCATCAGTCGATATCTCCCCAGCTACCACAACCATACCGGTTTTGGTTAGTGTCTCACAGGCCACCCGACAAGCCGGATCTTTGGTAATCGCCTCATCCAAAACCGCATCGGAAATCTGATCGGCCATCTTATCCGGGTGTCCTTCTGATACAGACTCAGAAGTAAACAAATAATTGTTTGCCATAAACTAAAACTCCGGTGCACACTAACTACAGAGGCCCTTTCTAGGGAGCTCAAAAGAAAAATAGGTCGCCCAATATGGTGTAGTGAACGCAACTGTGCACTACTATTACACCCTGGGGAAACACTATGAATAGTATACACCATCAACTTTTGATTCTCGGTTCCGGTCCTGCTGGTTATAGCGCCGCGGTCTATGCTGCTCGTGCAGCACTAGAACCAACAATCATTACGGGAATTGAAGTGGGCGGCCAAATGACTACTACGACCGATGTTGACAATTGGCCTGGCGATGATAACGGCGTTCAAGGCCCTGAGCTTATGGAAAGAATGAAGCGGCATGCCGAGCGTTTTGGTACTACGATAATTTGTGATCAAATTAACAAAACACACTTAGAACAGAAACCCTTTAGGCTTGAAGGTGACAACGGAGAATACACATGTGATTCACTGATAATCGCCACCGGTGCTTCGGCTCAATATTTAGGATTGCCTTCAGAGGAAGCTTTCAAAGGCAAAGGCGTTTCAGCTTGTGCAACCTGCGACGGTTTCTTTTTTAAAGATCAACCAGTCGCCGTGATTGGTGGCGGAAATACCGCAGTGGAAGAGGCATTGTATTTAGCGAATATAGCTTCTCACGTCACAGTAGTGCATCGTCGCGACCAATTCCGAGCTGAAAAAATTCTTAGCAATCGTTTAATTAAAAAAATTGAAAACGGAAATGTGGAAATTCAGTGGGATCACATTCTGGAGGAAGTACTGGGAGACGAAAAGGGAGTCACTGGTATCCGTCTCGCGAATACTAAAAACAATAAGAGAAAACAAATCCCTGTACAGGGGGTTTTTATTGCTATTGGACATACGCCGAACACTGCAATATTTAGAAACCAGCTAACAATGGAAAACGACTACATTACTGTACAAACCGGCTCAAAAGGCTATGCCACGGAGACCAGCGTTAAAGGTGTTTTTGCGGCAGGGGACGTGGCTGATCCCATCTATCGACAAGCAGTTACCTCGGCTGGCTCTGGCTGCATGGCAGCCCTCGATGCCGAGCGATTCCTTGCTGAAACTTAAATTCATTCAGAATTACCAGCCCATGAACTCACAAAATTTTAATTTGTAGCTTGATGAAGAATTTTTATATTTTCTTGTTAGTTGTTTTCGTGGGTATCACCGCATTTTGGCTTTTAAACCGCCCGCAACCGATTTTGGTAACGTTAGTCAGTGCAGAGCGCGGAAGTGTGACTGTTACGGTAGTCAATACTCGTGCCGGCACGGTAGATGCGTGCCGTCGTGCGGAACTCTCACCCGCCTTGGGTGGCCAAATTTCGAGGCTCCCGGTCTCTGACGGGGACTATGTTGAAGAGGGACAACTTTTACTTGAACTATGGAATGCAGATCTCAAGGCTGAACGCACTCGCGCAGAACGAGATGCTATTGCTTCACGCTCCAGGGCCAGAGAGGTTTGCGTTATCGCGGATGTTGCGCAAAGGGAAGCAAATCGCCTCACACAAATCGAAGCCCAAGGCCTAGCCTCGGTTGAGGCAGCAGAAAAGGCGGTGGGTGATGCAGAGTCTAGAGCAGCTGCCTGTACTGCAGCACGAGATGTGACCACAGTAAGCGAAGCGGGAATAGCGATTGCAGAGGCTGCCTTGGAACGCACCCGCCTAACTGCTCCGTTCTCCGGTGTAATTGCAGAGATTAATGGTGAACTGGGCGAGTTCGTTACACCATCCCCTGTAGGGATTCCTATGCCACCGACGGTGGATCTTATTGATGCTACCTGCCTGTATATCAGCGCCCCCATCGACGAAGTTGATGCGCCATTAGTTAAAGAAGGACTACCTGCGATTATCAGTCTAGATGCATTTCCAGATCGAAAATTTTCTGGTCATGTGCGACGTGTTGCACCCTACGTGTTAGACCTGGAGAAACAGGCTCGAACCGTAGAAATTGAGGCAGAATTTAATGATACGAATAACGATAATCTTCTGCCAGGTTACAGTGCAGATGTCGAAGTTTTGCTGGCAAGCCGAGAGGACGTTTTACGCATTCCCACATCTGTAATTACGGAAGGCAATAAGGTTTTTATTTTCCAGAAGGAAACTGGCCAGTTGACTTTAAGAGAAGTTGAGACGGGTCTCTCTAATTGGGAATTTACCGAAATTACTGCTGGATTAAGGGAAGGAGAACAAGTGGTCAGCTCCATTGATCGAGAGGGTATTGGCGATGGAGTGGCCGTACAACCCGAATAAATCCTCATGATAAAGCTACGGGGTATTTGTCGGAATTTTCAAGTTGGCGATCAAATTGTTACCGCGCTGAATCATGTCGATCTAGAAATTCAACACGGTGAATACATATCAATCATGGGTCCGTCAGGTTCCGGAAAATCAACCCTGCTAAATATTTTAGGTCTCCTAGATCGGCCCACCGAGGGAACTTATTGGCTCAATAAAAAAGATGTCTCCCAACTTGAAGAGCGTGCTCTGGCCGAACAACGCCAAAAAAATATCGGTTTTATTTTTCAGTTTTTTCATCTTATACCCCGATTAAGTGCTCGAGAGAACGTAGAGTTACCGATGTTACTGGCCGGCAAATCCGCCAATGCTAGACGGGAACGATCGCGGGATGTACTCAAATCCATGGGCCTTGATGACCGGCTAAACCATCGTCCAGATCAATTATCTGGAGGCGAGCGTCAGCGGGTTGCCATCGGACGCGCTATTGTTATGGAACCTGCGGTACTTCTAGCAGACGAACCCACTGGAAATTTAGATTCCAAGTCTGGTGACGAAGTCATACAGGTCATAGAGCAGCTAAACCAAGAAGGCATCAGTTTGATTGTGGTTACTCATGATCCAGAAATAGGTAAACGCGCGGACAGGCACCTTACCCTCCATGATGGGGAAGTACACCACGACACAAAAAAACGGCTATGAAAATAATTGATACCATCAGATTATCAGCACAGGCAATTAGCCGTTACCCGCTGCGAACCTTTATGTTGGTTTTAGCGATAGCGGTCGGAGTAGCGGCAGTGGTGCTGCTGACGGCGATAGGTGAAGGCGCGCGCCAGTACGTCAATGGACAATTTACATCTCTAGGTACACATCTGTTAATTATTCTACCTGGAAAAACCGAAACTTCTGGAGCTGGTGTGACCGGAGTTTTAATGGGGGAAACGCCCCGAGATCTAACCCTACAAGACGCCATAGCACTCCACCGGAGTGTTCATGTGGAAAAGGTGACGCCCATCATCCTAGGTAGTGGAACGGCATCCTGGCGGCAACGGCAACGGGAAATTACGGTAATAGGTACTACCGCCGAAATGTTGGACATTCAATCCTGGAGAATAGAACTAGGGCAATTTCTCCCCGCAGTAGATATGGATGTGGCAACACCCGTGTGTGTAATCGGGAGTGTGGTGAAGAACGAATTCTTCGGTAACACAAATCCCATAGGGCAATGGCTTCGGATTGGCGACACTCGCTGCCGAATTAATGGTACTTTAGCTCAGGCAGGGCGCACAGGCTTTCTGGATTCGGACGAACTCGTAATCCTGCCCGTAGCCAATGCTCAGCAACTGTTCGACGCGCCTGGACTGTTCAGAATCCTCGTGCAAACAACTGGCCCGCAGGTAATAAATCAAGCCAAACAAGACATCATAAAAATTACTAAGTCACGACATCAGGGAGAAGAAGATATCACCGTCGTGACTCAAGATGCTGTCCTTGAAACGTTTGATTCTATATTTCAGATGATCACTTTGGGCCTTGCCGGCATAGCCTCTATTAGCCTGGTAGTAGCTGGCGTATTGATCATGAACGTAATGCTTGTAGCGGTCAGTCAACGCACCCAAGAAATCGGTGTACTCAAAGCCCTAGGAGCTCAAAAACATCAAATTCTTACACTATTTCTGACGGAGGCAATGTGCCTTACAGGGCTAGGAGGATTATTGGGGCTAGTCCTTGGCAACGGGGGAGTAAAGCTATTAAGTATTCTGACCCCCGAACTCAACTTCACCGCTCCCATTTGGGCAATGGCGGGTTCGATTGGCATGGCGACAACGAGTGGATTAGCATTTAGCATCATTCCAGCCTGGCATGCAGC
Source organism: uncultured Gammaproteobacteria bacterium (assembly GCA_913041665.1). Lineage (GTDB taxonomy): Bacteria > Pseudomonadota > Gammaproteobacteria > Steroidobacterales > Rariloculaceae > CAJWKT01. The sequence continues at coordinate 21,026 of CAJWKT010000004.1, forward strand.
CCGGCTTGATCCCGTGTCTGCGCTGGCCGCACGCTAAAATGCTGATACGAGATATTCTGCGTTTCACGACACAATCAGTTGTGTCTAACCGGATGCGTAGCTCTCTAACTGCATTAAGCATTGGCATCGGTGTTACCACTGTAGTTCTACTCACCTCCATTGGTGAGGGGGTAAATCAGTATATAGTCGAACAATTCACCCAATTTGGTACAACCGTACTGGCAGTACAACCAGGCAAAGCAAACACGCTGGGAATTTCAGCAGGGGTCCTTAATTCCGTGCGGCCACTAAGCCTACAAGACGCAATTGCATTAAAGCGCGCGCCCTACGTTCAGTATTCTGTTCCCGTCGTGTCTGGTATTGCACCTGTGGAAAACGGGGGTCGACAACGCACAGTGAACGTTATAGCTGTCGGTCCGGATTTCAATCTAGCATTCAAATTTGAACTGGCCACTGGTAGTTTTCTAGCCGAAGACGAATTAGACCGGCCCCGCGCAGTTGCGGTACTGGGCTCCACTCTTCGGCAAGAACTCTTTTCCTCGGAGGCTCCCATTGGAAAACGCATCCGTGTGGGGGGCGAGCGTTACCGAATTGTCGGCGTCATGAAACCAAAAGGGGAGATGTTGGGTATCGACTTAGACGACTCAGTATATATTCCTGCAGCACGTGGTCTTGAGCTTTTTAATCGGGAGGGCCTGCACGAGATCGATGTAGTTTACCAAGATGGTGCACCTACTGCAGAAGTGATTGCTGGAGTGACTCGCATCATGATGGCACGTCATGGCGGAGAAGACTTTACTATAACAAGCCAACAACAAATGTTAGATGCACTGGGTTCCATAATCGGCGTGCTCACTTTTGCTGTAGCAGCACTGGGCGGGATCTCGCTATTGGTTGGTGGTGTAGGTATTTTTACTATTATGACAATAGCAGTAAGGGAACGAACTCACGAGATTGGCCTTCTTCGCGCAATTGGCGCCCCAAGGTATCGAATTACCCAGCTGTTTCTAGGTGAGGCAATGGTTCTGGCAGGCCTCGGTGGCGCAGGAGGACTCTTGCTAGCTATTACAATCGTGGTAATTACAACTTGGATAGTGCCAAACTTTCCGGCTCAAATACCGTTACTTTATGCCAGTCTCTCAGAAATCACTGCCGTAACAATTGGTGTTGCCGCAGGTTTGATGCCTGCACGCCGGGCGGCAAGTCTCGTACCGCTAGAGGCGCTCCGGGCCGGATAACATAAAAAATTTCCATTTCAATTCGTATTCCCTACAGACAATGGGCGCCTTTGATACCCCCGTTCAGATGGCTGCCCGTTCTGTCCAAGACCTCTGTCATCTGCGCAAGGGTCCGGTCCAGAGCGCCCCGGTTATCCGCAACTAAACGATGGGCCGCCTGACTTGCAGCAACCAGCAATTTGGGCTGCTCGATATATAACGTAACCGCATCAATCAATTCTTGTGGGTCTCTGACTTGCCGACCTGCGCCCCATTTCAGCGCCATGGCACTAATCTCTTCGAAATGAAACATATGTGGTCCAAACAATACTGGAACACTGACCGCACAGGCCTCTAAAGGATTTTGCCCGCCGAAAGAAATAAGACTTCCGCCAATAAAAGCTAGGTCCGAAGCGGCATAAAATAGCCGGAGCTCGCCCATAGTATCGCCAACTAAAATATTTACGTCCCCGGGAAGACAGCCGGTATGCTTGCTTCGCTGCGCGATTCGATAGCCAGCTCGCTGACAAAGTCGGGTTACGCCTGCAAAACGCTCTGGATGGCGGGGAACTAGCACCAATAACAGTTCAGGATGGGATACCCTTAGCTGATCGAAAGCAGCTAGAACTTTCCTTTCCTCTCCACGATGGGTACTAGCCGCAATCCAGACAAGGCGCTGCTCTCCCCAGTCAGCTCGTAACTGAGTTCCCTCATCCAATAATTCCTGAGATATATGAGCATCAAACTTAAGATTTCCCGTTACCCTAAGCTGGTCCTCAGACACTCCAAGCGCTCTCAACCGTTGAGCATTATTGTTACTCTGAGCGCAAATTAGATCCGCATTTTTCAGCATATCTCGGCTAGTCCGGGCAACCCGTAAATAACCTTTTAGGGAAGCCTGAGAAATTCTTACGTTTACCAAGAAGAGTGGGATTTTCCTAACTTCACAAGCCCTAAAAATATTTGGCCAGAACTCTGGTTCAGCAATAACTGCTAATTCCGGTTGAACTCGGTCCATGAAGCGGCGCACGGCACCCGGAAAATCGTAGGGAGCATAGGCATGATTGACTCGATCACCAAAAAGCTCCCACGCCTGCCTAGACCCGGTAGGCGTCATAGTAGTCAACAGGATTTTATGCATGGGATAACGGTCCTCGAGCGCACTAATCAAGGGTGCTGCAGAACGAACTTCTCCCACAGACACAGCGTGTAACCAGATCACCCTCTGCTCTCGCATGAAACGGATATACCCAAACCGCTCCGGCCACCGGTACCAATACGGGGGAAATCGGACAGCGCGCCAAATTAGATTAAGGACTACGTAAGGTAGTAGCAGATAGCTGACTACCGGCCAAAAAGCTAAATCTCGATTTTCCCTACGACTCAGGAAAAACTCCCTTAATTAAAGAAAACCGCCAAAATTCGCAAAATTACCCGATTTACAAGCTCCCACTCTACAGATGTTCTTGCCCAAGCAAACCAAGCTTAATGATATCTTGGATATCTAGCACGCCAGTGGGTTTACTGTTTTTTATAACAATAATGCTATCCACTTCAAATTCCTTGAACAGTCGTACTACTTCATCAAGCAGTGCTTCCGCACCTATAGTTACTGGATTCTTCGAATATCCAATCTCTTCCAACGTCTTGTCTAATATCTCTCGGCCGTCATGCTGCAAACGGCGGCGCAGATCTCCATCTGTAAAAATCCCAGCAATATTTCCATCCTCATCGACGAGAGAAACGATTCCAAGGCCCGACTCAGTCATTGCTACCATTGCTGATGTTAGGGTTTCTGAGGCCCTACAAATAGGATTATGGCTGCGGATCAAATCTTTAACCTGAGCTGTCATCAGCTTCGTGTGTTCTTGGAACTGAGTAGTGCCAAGAGTGGTTAACGTGTTATCGCACAGACGAGTCATCACACCAAAGGGAACCGTGCAAACATGGACGCCCGCCAGAATCGCCTGACGGACGTGCTCTGCGTGTCGGACCGAAGAGAACATTACTTTGGATGAATAGCCATGCTTGTCAATCAATTCGACACACTGCTCGAAAAGCTTGATGGCATCATGGCCCTGATCTTGAAGTCTACCAGCTAATGGACATATGAAGGCTGCACCCGCTGCCATTGCCATATAGGCCTGGTTCAGGGTGTAAATCAAATGCACGTTTACCCGGTGGCCTTTCCCCGTAAGTCTTTGGCAGGCTTTTACACCCACATTCGATATAGGCACTTTAAAAACGGGTTCTTGTTGTAGATCTAAAGACAGAATACGTTCAGCTTCATTCACAATAGCATCCACGTTTTCGCCGAGGGCCTCTACTTGAAGTTCTGGTACCATCCCGGACAACTTGACGATTGCCCCATCAATATCAGTGATGCCGTGCCGGTGCATAAACGTTGGCGTAGTAGTGAGTCCCTTCACAAATCCAAAATCCAAAGCCTCCTCAATTTCCTTAAAGTCTACTGAGTCTAGGTATAAGTCCATAGCGTTCCCTTGTACTACTGTGAGTCCTGCATTCGAACCAGATGATGAATCTCTAGAAGCGGCTTAACAAACTCAGCAAGCTGATCCAAATAGTACTGACTGGCTGCATCGCAAAGTGCCTCTGGAGGTTTCGGGTGAGCCTCTATAAAGACTCCATCCACCCCTGCCGCAACACCAGCCCGGGATAATACGGATAGAAATTCTCGATTTCCTCCTTGTGGATCCTTACTTGGAATACCGTACTTGCGAATAGTGTGTGTGATATCGAAGACCACAGGGTAACCAATCTTGCTTAGCAGCATAAAACTCCTGGGATCCACGACAAGATCGTTATAGCCAAATGTGTAACCACGCTCAGTGAGTAAAATTTTATCTCCCCCGCAGACTTCTATCTTTTTAACTGGCTTATCCATATTGTCGGGTGCAATGAACTGGCCATGCTTCAGATTCACAACCGCGCCGGTCTTAGCTGCCGCGACAACTAATTCTGTTTGCATGCAAAGGTATGCCGGTATCTGTAAAACATCTGCGACTTCTGCCGCTGGTGCCGCTTGGTACGGATAGTGGATATCCGTCAAGATGGGTACATCGAATGCGTGCTTGATTTTATCTAGAATCCTCAGCCCCTCTTCCAGCCCTGGCCCCTGATAGTAATCCAGAGAGCTACGGTTATCCTTGCTAAAGGAGGATTTAAAAATCAAAGGAATATCAAGGTCCTCAGAGATACCCTTGAGCCGCTCAGCCGTCTCCATCATTAGTGGCTCAGCCTCTATAACACAAGGGCCACAAATCAAGAACAATTGATCGGAGCCACAATCTATATCAGCAATCTGTACGTGCTTTTTGGCCATCAGGCATCCTGTATAGTAGCCGCACGCGGCATTGTGCGATCAAAGTTAAAGGCTGACAAGCGCTAAGTCTCCATTTTTAGTAGCGACAAAAGTAAAGTGTAGTTTCTCTCAGTAGCTCCCTGATGGTTCATGATCACTTCGTAGGCACGAGCACCCATCTTGCGCCGATTTTCACTGTTATCCAACAAAGATCCCAAAGCGTTCGAAAGTTCGATTGCGTCACAGACCATCAGGCCCGCATTGGCATCAAGCAAAGCATCTACCGTTTCTTTAAAACTGATGTTGTATGGGCCGAACAAAATCGGAAGCCCCAGTATCGCTGGCTCCATCAGATTGTGTCCACCCTTGTTGCCACCCCGATAAAATAAACTCCCTCCGATAAAGGCAATATCTGCTAGAGCATATAAATCACTCAGCTCCCCAACCGTGTCCACTATCAGAATTCCCTTCGGCCCTAAGGACCGCCCTCCGCCATCAACTTCGGTTTTCAAAATTACTCTACAACCACCCGCTTGTGCTCGTTGTTGAAAACGAGTGGCTTCTGCCGGGTAACGGGGAACAATGATTAGTGATGATGAAACTGTTCGATCAGGTAGCCGCTTATAAGCCTCAATAAGCACGTCGTCTTCGCCCTTATGTAAGCTGCCACCAATAATCACTACATCGTTAGATTCATAGCCCAACTTCTCACGAAGATTTTTCGTCCGCTTCAAATTTAGCTGGGGCTGGGCTAGGTCATACTTCATATTCCCTGTTACATGAACTCGATGCTCAGGCACGCCAAGACGCTGCAGCCTTTTCTTGTGATCTTTTGTCTGCACTGCAATTAACGGTACATTCTGCAAGATGGGAGAAATAAATCGGGTCCAATCATGTAACCGATAAGATTTCGGCGACATTTTCCCGTTAAGTACAGCAACTGGAATACCCAAACTCTGGGAGGCTAAAAGAAAATTTGGCCAGAATTCAGACTCCATAATAACCACAAGAATTGGATTAAAATGTCGCAAAAAACGGAAAACGACGGCGGAGAAATCATATGGGAAAAAAACTACCCTATGCTTAGGAAAAAGCTTACTGGCCGCTGCATGTCCGGTTGAGGAATAGGCAGAGATGAGAAGTGGGGTATCTGGAAAATCCCGTTCTAAAAATTGAACTAGGGGCTTCAGCAGAGAAATCTCGCCCGCGGAAGACCCATGTAACCAAATTGATCCGCGTAAACCTTCATCTAAGCCAGCTCCGAATCGCTGCAGGAAACCCCTTTGAACTCCATACAACACTAGCCTGCAGATGATCCATGGCAAAGCTACGAGTGCGGCTAAAAGGTAGCCGAGATCAAGCAATATAGCCACTAGAAGCTTAGCTAAACCTAACAAATATTTCTCGAAGCCGTACCCTCGGACAAGTCAGTGGGTGAGCACATTCATTCCCTACTACTTTCTAGCTCGAATTACAAAACGATCCGTCTGACGACGAATACTTGGATCACGAATATTAAGCGTGTGACTATCGTTCGAATTCGATAACAAATCAGAGTTCGCCTCGATAATGAATCCCGCCTGACTAATTAGCTCTTCGGCGATACTCTGCTCGATCCGATGCAGGGTAGCGTTATCTTGGTCGGCCATTCCTATGTGATCTATAAGCGCAAGGATCCCTCCGGGCTTAAGTGCTGCATGGATAGCCGAGAGAAACCCAATAGCACCCTCTCTGCCCTGAAAATTATATTGATCGTGAAATGTGAGAATCGCAAACGCAACGTCAATCTGTCCATCCATGCCAAGCTCTGCCAACCCTCTGTCAGTACGCTCAACATTGGCTAGCCGTCCGCCTGCTAATCGGGCGCCAATAGCCACATCGTTTCGCTGGGCCGAAGCCTGATTGTTTTGCATATAGACCGTACCGTCGGGACCAACAGCAGCAGACAAAAGTTCTGTGTAATAACCTCCTCCTGCCGATGCATCTAACACGGACATTCCTTCTTCAATACCCATGAATGCCAAAATCTCAGCTGGCTTTCGATTGGCGTCTATCGCTTTATCATCCGTAGAACGGCCACCTGAGTTCATTGCGGCCTCTACTCTAACAACCATAGCCTCGGACGGATCCCCCGTTGTACCCACATCTCCAGTATCCGAATTCTGGCCGCAGCCAGCGCCTAAAAAAATCCCGCCTAATATCAAAAATAATTTGAGCTTCATGGTAAATCCTTGGTCCTTTTTCTAAGAGTTAAGACATTTCCCAGATCTCATCCGTGACTGGGAAAACCCATACTACAACAACAGTCCTTTTAACGTTTGGGACATGACTGATCCTACAATATTATTCTGCCTTCTAAATACTTGACAGCCTCACCGCCAATTATCACCCGATCTCCTCGATGCTCACAGTACAGTTCTGCCCCTCGGGATGACACTTGATAAGCATAGATTTCTTTTTTTCTCAAACGCTCCCCCCAGAAAGGAACAAGACCACAGTGAATAGAGCCGGTTCCCGGGTCCTCCGGGATGCCGTAACTAGGAGCAAAATAGCGGGATGCACAATCCGAATTTTCACCTTGTGCAGTTATGACAACACCCGCGGGATGAAGAGTTTCTAGGCGCTCCAATCTAGGCTGAACAGAACGCACCTGGGCCTCATCTCTCAGAATTGCGAACAGGTTATCCTTCGAGCTGGTAATAAAAACTTCCATCGGAATCATACCTATGCCTTCAACTAAAGCCTTAGGTATTTTATCTACCGGCTCCAGTACCCATGCCGGAAAATCCATGAGAATACGATCACCATCCTGAGCCACACTTAGTAAACCACTCAAGGTTTCAAAGCAAATTTCAGTCCTTCCCAGCTCGAGCTCATTAAATAATACGAATGCGGATGCAAGCGTGCCGTGACCACACAAACTCACCTCTACTGTAGGCGTAAACCATCTCAACCCATAGTGATTCCCTTCAGAAACGAAAAATGCCGTTTCAGACAAGTTGTTCTCTCGTGCAATACGTTGCATGACCGCATCATCTAACCACCTGTCTAAGGGAATAACGCCTGCAGGATTTCCACCAAACAAACGCCTAGTGAACACATCAACCTGAAAGAAACGCAACTCCAAAACTTATCCGATAGTCTGTTTAAAAAAACGGGAGCTTCCCGCTAAAACGCTACGAACACACATGCATCGTAAGCCACTCCGCTACCAGCGCGGGCTTTTCTCCACCTTCAATCTCAATGGTCACTTTTGTCTTAACCAAAATGTGCCCTCCCCGCTCACTAACTCTTAGTAGTTCAGACGCAGCACGGATACGACTCCCAACTTTCACGGGAGCAGAAAAACGAACCTTATCGAATCCATAATTAATAACCATCTGTACCCCCTCAAGTGGTGGCACTAATTTTTCACAAAGATAGATGATCATTGAAAATGTCAGCATGCCGTGGGCGATGGTGGTACCGAAGGGGGTAGTAGCAGCTCGTTCTGGATCTACATGCAAAAATTGATGGTCCTTGGTGACATCGGCAAATTGATTGATTCTATCCTGATCAATAGTAAACCAATCAGAAACCCCTATAGACTTCCCTACCAGCTGAGCAAATTCTTCCTTTGTAATATTTTCCCCCATACCCCTATCCTGCCTATTTTCCCGAGAGCTTAGCGAAGGCGCATTGCCTCGGTTGCCTTTTTCTGCTCACCGTGGCCGAATACCCAACCCACGATAAACAAGCACCCTCTATTGATCAAATGAAACCCTCCCCAAAAATTGGCCTTGTCAGTCTCGGCTGCCCTAAAGCACTCGTAGATTCCGAGCGTATCATTAGTCGACTGCAAGCTGAAGGTTATAGCACGGTTTCGACGTACGAGGGAGCTGACCTGGTGGTGGTAAATACTTGTGGATTCTTGAACAGCGCGCGCGAAGAATCCCTAAGTGCAATCGGAGAGGCTCTGGCAAAAAACGGCCGCGTAATCGTAACGGGATGCTTAGGTACTGAAGCTGACTTTATTAAAGCTAAACACCCCAGAGTGCTTGCCATCACGGGTCCCCAGCAATATGACACGGTCATCTCAACGGTTCACGATCTGCTACCGCCTCCGCACGAACCTTTTTTAGATCTAATTCCTCCACAAGGAATCAAGCTCACGCCGCATCACTACGCCTACCTCAAGATATCTGAAGGATGCAACCATCGATGCAGCTTCTGCATCATCCCAAAACTGCGTGGGGCCTTGGTGAGTCGGCCAGTAAACGAGGTACTTAAAGAAGCGGAAAAATTGGTTGCATCCGGTGTCCAGGAAATTCTGGTCATCTCTCAGGACACCAGTGCCTATGGGGTCGACATCAACTACGCTGAATTTAAGTGGAAAAACCTACCAATTGCGACGCGAATGACACCGCTATGTAGGGCCCTGGGTAAGCTTGGGGTCTGGATTCGCTTGCACTACGTTTATCCCTATCCCCACGTAGATGAACTCATACCCCTGATGGGCGATAAACAGCTTCTGCCTTATCTAGACATACCTTTTCAACACGCGAGCCCGCGCGTTCTTAAGGCTATGAAACGACCTGCTGCCGAAATAAAAACATTAGAACGCATTTTTGCATGGCGTAAGGAGGTTCCTGAACTAACAATACGGTCCACCTTCATCGTTGGTTTTCCGGGCGAGACCGAGGAAGATTTCCAATACCTATTAGAGTGGCTCGAAGAAGCGGAGCTCGACCGAGTTGGCTGTTTTCGCTATGAAGCGGTAAGCGGTGCAGCCGCGAATAAGCTACCAAACGCAGTCCCAAAAGAAATTTCTGAAAGAAGATGGCACCAACTTATGGCTACCCAGAAAAAGATTTCGGAGCGTAGACTCAGCCAGAGGGTAGGACAAAAAATAGATGTTATCGTTGACTCTGTAAGGAGCAACAACATTGTCGCACGCTCCAAGGGTGATGCCCCGGAAATTGACGGAAAGGTATTTTTGCCGCCTGGAATAAATCTCTCGCCTGGTGATATTTCTACGGTCCAAGTAGAGCGCTCAGGAGAATATGACCTGTGGGCTGTCCCGATATAAAATCAACCTCAGAAACAGACTAGAATACCGCGGCCATAAAATACAGTACCGTAGAAACTGAAGTGCCACTAATAGTAATCAAGTATTTTCTCAACAACCTATAATCTGCGCATGGAAAAATTTGTCAGGCCATTTGCCGCGCTTCGACCGTCTCGGGAGTATGCTTCAGCAGTTATCGCACCGCCCTATGATGTAGTTAACGAATTGGAAGCCCGCGCCCAGGTTAGGGGGCGCCCCTATAGTTTTCTGCGAATCTCGAGACCTGAGGTAGAATTTCCGTCAGGTACTAATCCCTATACTGATACCGTCTACGCAAAAGCTGCGGAAAACCTCCAGAAACTCAAAAACCTTGGGGTCTTGGTGCGCGACCCAAAGCCTGCGTACTACGTTTATCAAATCCAAACTGACGATCATCAACAAACGGGCATTGCCTTTACTGCCTCTATTCAGGCCTATGATACCCATAGGATACGAAGACATGAACTAACAACGCCTGTAAAGGAAAGCGATCGCATTCGCAATATCGAAACCCTGAATGCACAAACGGGCCCTGTGCTCTCCGTGTACAGGGCCAGCGAAAAAATCAATCAATTACTAAACACTAAAAAATCCGAAGAACCGCTATTTCAAGATATAGCCCAGCACGATGCAACCCACACCGTATGGCGAGTAGATGATCCGGGCACGTTGACAGCTATTTCCCATACAATCAATGCTATGGATACCATCTATATAGCAGATGGCCACCATCGCTCGGCCGCAGCCTCCAAAGTTTCAGCGCGGCGTCACAGCAAAAACCAACAAGAACAAAAAAATGCAAGTTATAACTACTTTCTGACGGTAGCCTTTCCTCACAATGAGCTAAAAATTCTTGATTACAACCGTGTTGTGAAAGATCTGAATGGGTACTCCCCAGAAGAAATATTAAAAAAGTTAAGTGTGTGCTTTGATGTAGATACAAGCGATGACCCGGTTAAACCGAACGCCCCAACAACCTACGGAATGTATTTAAGTGGAAATTGGTATCAGCTAAAAATCCATAACAATTTAAAAACCAATCACCCATCTGCGAGCCTGGACATCGCGTTGCTACAGAAGCACCTAATCGAGCCGATTCTAGGCATAGATGACCCCAGAACCAACCCTCGGATTTCCTTTGTCGGTGGCATTAAGGGTCAGGAAGAACTGAAAAACCTCGTGGACTCAGGAAAGTGGGCCATTGCCTTTGCTCTTTATCCCACGAGCATGGATCAATTGATGGCAGTCGCTGATGCCAACGAACTCATGCCACCAAAATCTACTTGGTTTCACCCTAAACTCGCTGATGGGCTATTGTCACACATTCTAGACTAGACTGTTTTCTCTACGATAAGAAGAACGTGTCCTGAAAAACTCTGCTAATGCCTTCGCTGTATGTGAACCACGCTTGCGGCGCATCACTTTTTTGGGTGGTCCCTGTGCCACGATACGTCCGCCAGCATCACCACCATCAGGCCCCATATCAATAAGCCAATCTGCCTCTGCAATGATATCTAGATTGTGCTCTATAGTAATCACTGTGTTGCCGGCATCTACTAGCTGGTGCAGAACGTGAATTAACTTTTCTACATCTGCCATGTGAAGCCCGATTGTAGGCTCATCCAATACGTAAAGCGTATGCCGTGGACCTACGTTGGTCTTGTCAATTCTGGGGCGTGCTTTCGTCAGCTCTGTAACCAGTTTTAGGCGCTGAGCTTCACCGCCGGACAAAGTGGGGCTCTGCTGACCCAACGGAAGATAGCCAAGACCTACATGCTGGAGTAATTTTAGAGTATGTTCAAGTTTGGGATGTGTAGAGAAAAAAACAGTAGCCTCATCAACGCTCATTGCCAGAATTTCAGCAATATTCTTGCCTTTGTATTTCACCTCGAGAGTCTCGCTATTAAAGCGCGCACTGTTGCACCGCTCACAACGCACACGTACATCCGGCAAAAAATTCATTTCGATCTTTCTAAGTCCTTGTCCCTCACAACCATCGCAACGTCCGCCAGCAATATTGAAAGAGAAACGGCCAGCGCTGTATCCCCGCATGCGAGCTTCAAGAGTTTGAGCAAACAATCTACGCACATCGTTCCAAATACCAACATAGGTAGCCGGACACGAACGCGGGGTCTTTCCAATGGGCGTCTGATCCACCTCCAACACCCGAGTGATAGGTTCCCATCCTTCAAAGTTGTCACATCCAACCAGCTTAGAACGACGATTACGATTTTTCATCAATAAACGCACTAAATTTTCATAAAGGACGTTCCTAACTAATGTACTCTTGCCGCTACCACTAACCCCCGTAACACAGATCAAAGCCCCCAGGGGAAAATCAACATTGATGTCACAAAGATTATGCCTTGATGCTCTGCTGATACTCAGATGTCCGGGCCCATTAACTTGTGAAATGATGCGCCTCTTGCCATTCATTGGGTGTGCAAGCGGCTCAGTCAGCAAGCGTCCCGTAACCGAGCGACGTGACTTCAGTACTTTGGACAAACTGCCAGCTACAACAACTTCACCGCCATGGGCTCCCGGACCAGGACCTAGGTCTATAATGTGATCTGCCCGCCTAATGGTTTCTTCGTCATGCTCAACTACCACAACAGTGTTACCCTTGGCCGCAAGTTTTTGCACCATATCAAGCAACAAATGGTTGTCACGAGGGTGCAGGCCGATGCTTGGCTCATCCAAGATGTAGCAAACACCCCGTAAATTGGATCCAAGTTGAGCGGCGAGTCGAATTCTTTGTGCTTCTCCGCCACTCAAAGTAGGGGCAGCCCGGTCCAAAGACAAATAACTTAATCCCACCATATCTAGAAAATTCAAGCGACTGGAAATCTCTGCTAATAAATCGCGGGCGATCTGTTGATCGCGATCTTTAAGCTTTAAATCTTTTAGCCAGATCAAGATCTCTTTAACGGATAAACTAGAAAAATCTGCAATACTGAGATTTTGAAAATACACGGCCAATGCCTCAGCTCTGAGCCGTTGTCCATGACAAGCACCGCATTCACCGGGCTCACCTTCCCGCCCCTCCAGCCAACATGCCTCTTCGCCGCTTTGCTCGTGGTCAAAATCAGGTAACTCGAGCCCGGTTCCAAAACACCGTTGGCACCAACCGTGTCTAGAGTTATAAGAAAAAATCCTAGGATCAAGAGCTCGAAAGCTACGTCCACAGCTAGGGCAGGACCGTTGCACCGAAAAAATCTCTTCCCCATTATTCTTTTTATCTGGCCCGCCGGATTTAGAGATCTTAACTATCCCTTTTCCATATCCTAGGGATTGAGATAGCAGTTCACTGATGGCACTTTCAGATTTAGGTGAAATTTTGACATCGCAAACAGGAAGGTCAATATCATGTTCTTTAAATCGATCTAGGCGCGGCCATTCCTCAGTGGGTACCAGTACGCCGTCCACTTTAAGATGTTCATATCCCTTGCTCGCGGCCCATGACGCCAGTTCAGTGTAATAACCTTTCCGGCCCACAACTAAAGGACTCCAAAACTTGATATGCTCTCCGCGATATTTTGTCATCACCTTAGCCAAAATTGCCTCTTTACTTTGAGCATTGATCGCTACATCACAGTGTGGACAATGCTGAGTACCCAATTTCGCAAACAACAGTCGTAAAAAATGATAAATCTCGGTCAGGGTCGCTACTGTACTTTTGCGTCCGCCACGACTACTACGCTGTTCGATCGCAATGGTCGGTGGCACGCCAAACACAGCATCAACCTCAGCGCGGCTGGCCGGCTGCACAAACTGTCTGGCATAAGCGTTCAAAGACTCAAGATATCGTCGCTGTCCCTCAGCAAACAAAATATCGAAGGCAACTGTGCTCTTTCCGGAGCCACTTACACCAGTGATAACTGTGAGGCAATCTCGAGGAATCGAGAGACTAACGTTTTTGAGGTTATGCTCGCGCCCACGCACGATCTGAATAGCTTTAGCTGTCCTGGATTTTTGCGCCACACTTCGGGTTCTTTTTTTTGTACTCCTGCGTTCGGGTTTTCGCCGATAATTCGCTAGTGCCTGCCCTGTCCAACTATTACTAACTTCCATGATTTTCTTAGGGGGACCGCTAGCTATTAGGTAACCGCCTGATTCGCCTCCCTCCGGACCAAGGTCAATAATCCAATCCGCAGCATTAACCACATCTAGGTTGTGTTCAATCACCAAAACGGAATGACCATGGTTGATTAACTCATCAAATGCACCAAGAAGTCTGGAGACATCAGAAAAATGCAGCCCGGTTGTAGGTTCATCCAACACAAACAATAGCCCGTTATCCTCCAAATTTTTTCGGCGCGTCGTCACCCGCGCAAGGCTACCTGCCAGCTTAAGACGTTGGGCTTCTCCCCCGGACAAGGTAGGTACAGGCTGCCCCAACGATAGATACTCAAGACCAACAACAACTAATGGTCTCAGGACTCTGAGTACTTCCGGTGCATGACAAAAAAATGTCATTGCCTCACGCACAGTCATGTCAAGGACGTCAGAGATGGATTTAAATTTGCCCTCATGACCGGACGTTGTCAGTTTTACCTCCAGCACTTCAGGACGAAAGCGACGCCCATTGCAATCACCACAACGCAAATAGACATCACTTAAAAACTGCATCTCAACGTGCTCGAAGCCGGTCCCTGAGCAACCCGGACAGCGGCCGCTTCCAGAATTGAAGCTGAATGTCCCCGCCGTGTATCCACGCTCCTTTGCCAGCAGCTCCTTTGAAAAAAGAATGCGAATGGCCCGAAGCGCCCCCACAAAACTTGCTGGATTGGATCGGGTGGTACGCCCGATCGGTGACTGGTCCACTAAAATCACATCTGCCAGATACTCATCCCCCTGTAGGGCTTTGTGCAGACCTGCGGGGTCTTTAGGTTTGCCTTTCAGTTTGGTCAGAGCATTAAAAAGCACGTTGTGAATCAGCGTTGATTTTCCCGAGCCACTGACTCCAGTAACACACACAAATTTGTTTAATGGGATTTTTACATCGATGTTTTTCAGGTTGTGTTCAGCGGCCCCTGAAACTTTTAACCAATCACAACGTTTCACGTTCCTGGGACTAGGAGAGGGCTCAATACACTTCTCGGTTCGTAAATACCGGGCTGTAACCGAATCACTACTGCTCAAAAGGTGATTAGGTGAGCCAAAAAATACTACTTCACCACCGGCTGCACCTGGCCCGGGACCCAAATCCAAGATTCGATCAGCTGCCATCATTATTTGAGCATCATGCTCCACCACTATCAACGTATTTCCTGCATCCCGAAGTCGCTTCAAAATACCCACTACTCGCTCAATATCTCGAGAATGCAGGCCGATACTGGGCTCATCCAAAACAAAAAGTGTGTTTACCAAAGATGTGCCCAGTGCCGTCGTCAGGTTAATTCGTTGAACCTCTCCTCCGCTGAGTGTTCGTGACTGGCGGTCCAGTGTGAGATAGCCTAGACCCACTTCCTTCAAATAATGAAGCCGGCTTCGAATTTCCTTTAACAACAGCTCAGTGGCCTCATCGAGGGGCCTCGGCAAGTGCATGATCTCAAAAAAATGTGATAGCTCTGCTACGGGTAACATCATTACATCGTGTATTGCGAGTCCTGGTAAATCAGTGAGTTTTTTCGTATTCAGCTTCTGAGCTGAGTGCTTGAAGCGCTTACTGGGTATCAAGACTTGTTCGGCATCAGTTACATTTCCAATCCGCCACAAAAGTGATTCGGGCTTCAGTCGAGCCCCGTCACAAGCAGAACAAATATCATAGGACCTGTATTTGGAAAGCAATACCCGGACAGGCATACGGTAACTTTTTCGTTCGAGCCAAGCGAAAAAGCGCTTGACCCCTTGCCATTTATCCTTACCCCGAAGTCCCTCGCCTTCAAGCACCCAAGTCTTCTGCTCTTCTGTCAAATTAGACCAAGGCGTATCCACCGGAATACCCTTAGCCGTAGCAAGCCTGACCAGCTTAGCCTGGAATCTACGCCGGCTTTTAGTCTGAAAAGGCTTAACGGCCCCATCCCTGATGCTTTTTCTCTCATCAGGGATCACAAGACTATAATCAATGCCTATGGTTCGACCGAAGCCCCGGCACATCTCGCATGCGCCAACTGGTGAATTGAAAGAAAAACTGCTGGAGACTGGATCGGTATAACTAATATCACACTGGGGACAATGCAACGCTGAGGAAAATTTCAGCGAAGCACCATCCTCTTCCAATGAACGTACGATCACCTTTCCGTAACCCCGCTCCAGCGATGCCTCCAGCGCCTCGAGAACACGGCTGCGAGCATTCTTTTTTAACCGAAGCCGGTCCTGGATGACCTCAAGCTTCCTGCCATGCCTTGAATGAATCCGCGTATAACCCTGGGCCGCAAGAAATTCTTCCACTTCCTTGGACTGAAAGTTTTTCGGGACACTTACCTCAAAAGTAATCACAATTTGCGATGCGATACCGATTTTCTCACCCAAGCTTTCTTCTAGAGTCAAGAAAATCGTTTCGGGAGAATCGCGACGTACCTCATCTCCACATTCTGAACAATAAAGCACGGAAGCCTTTGCAAATAAAAGCTTCAGGTGATCATTAATTTCAGTCATTGTCCCAACGGTGGAACGTGATGTGCGCACCGGATTTGTCTGATCAATCGCAATAGCAGGAGGTATCCCTTCTATCCGATCTGCATGCGGCTTGTCCATACGGTCCAAGAATTGTCGAGCGTACGGAGAAAATGTTTCTATGTAGCGTCGTTGACCTTCAGCATAAATAGTGTCGAAAGCCAATGACGATTTTCCGGAACCACTCACGCCAGTAATAACAATGAGCTTTTTAAGCGGTAGATCAAGATTTAAGCCCTTTAAGTTATTCTGGCGCGCGCCCCGTATACGGATAATGTCTTTGGTCACGCTTAAACGACCCTAGGCCAGACAATTTTTTTTTCTTTTTGTTTCATCTTAATCTGAACATCAACTCGTTGTACCCTAACCCTCTGCGAACTCACCACTAAGGTATCATGTAGATTATGAAATGGATGTATTTGATATGGTTTGTGGGATTTGGGCTGCAAATGTGCGGGGAGGAAACTTTAGCGCAACCTCCAACGAAGGGGTCCCTACTAATCGCTCGGGAGGGCTTATCCGATCCACGTTTTTCGGAAACAGTAGTACTGCTGCTCCAGCACGATACTGGCGGATCTTTAGGTATCATGCTGAACCGGCCAACGTGGGTTACGCCCACTACAGTCTTCCCAGAGCTAGATTTTCTAGATGATTATGAAGGCCATATTTACATCGGTGGCCCACTTCAGCGATCAAATATTCTGATCCTTTCGAAGGGGGTAGGCAACCTGGAAACAGACGCAATACTTGTAATGGAGGATATATACGCGAGCTCGGAACTGGATTTTCTCCGTCTAGTCACAAATTTTGCAAAAAACGAAAGTAACTTGAGGCTCTACACAGGACATGCAGAATGGGGCCCACAGCAGTTAGATCAAGAGATCCAGCGTGGGGATTGGCATATAATTCCAGCAAAACCAGAACTGATATTTGCCTCTGAACCGCTTAAATTGTGGCTACAAACACTCTCGTCAGGTTCGGAGATAACAGCTAACCTGTCGATTCATATGCTGCCTCTTGTTGCACTTATGCTGAACTGAAATAGCGCTGCCATCTGATGCTAATTAACCAGAGCCGAGGATTATCTTTCTGTGCCCTTCCCTTACTACGATAAACTGAAACCCAAACAGAAGGCCATTTACCGGCGCAGCGACGATATAAAGCAAGTTCGTCTTCCTGAGGAAAAGGACTTTCGGCCCATGGTAGACAAGCTAGAAGAAGCCCTGTTGGCCGAAAACCGAGGTACAGTGGAGAAACTGACACGCCAACTCACTGCCATTATCCTAGAAGCCCTAGAAGTGGAACCGGTCACTATCAAAGTGTTGTCAGCTAGACCAAGCGACAGGTGGGGAGAGTTGCATGGTTTATATGAGGGCTTAGAAAAAAAACGACGGGCACGCATTACGGTCTGGATGAGAACGGCACACCACAAAAAGGTAGTTGCGTTTAAAACTTATCTGCGTACGATTCTGCATGAGATATGCCACCACCTAGATTATGAGCTTCTGGAATTAGAAGACTCTTTCCACACAGAGGGATTCTTCAAGAGAGAATCAAGCCTTTTTCACCAATTATTAAATCAGAAGCATTAATTTATACCCCTAACTAGGAGTTATATCGTGCCCGTTATCGATGTCCATACCCACATGCTCTCTCAGGATTACCTCCAGCTTCTCAGTCAACAAGGAGGAGAAAAATACCAAATTAAGGCAACCAAATCCGGACAGAAATCTATTTTTATGTGGGATGCACCTTTTATGACACTGACGAATGCCATGTGGGATTATGATCTTAGAATCAAGGACATGGACGATGCCGGTGTTGATATTGCTATCGTTTCTCTTACTTGCCCCAACGCCTTTTTTGGAAACCCAGAAGTAAGCCTAAAAGCGGCAAGAATGGTTAATGACTCCATGGCTGAGCAGCAAACCTTGCGGCCCGACCGAATTCGCTGGTTTGCTTCCATACCATGGCAACACGAGGAGCTAGCACTAAAGGAGCTCAAAAGGGCGCGAGAATCTGGTGCCGTTGGCGTCATGCAAATTGCGAACATCGATGGCCAAAACCTCACGGATGACAGTTTCTCTAATGTCTGGGAGGCTATCGATCAGCAAGCTCTCCCTGTTCTGGTCCACCCCACAGCACCCCAAGGTGTGAGAGATATGAGCATGAATGAATACGGATTGGTTCCCCCTGTTGGATTCATGTTTGACACGACGCTAGCAATTTCCAGAATGATTCTGGATGGTTTTTTTGATCGTTATCCCAATCTCAAAATTATTGCGAGTCACGGAGGCGCGACATTACCATATCTTGCGGGTCGCCTTGATCGCTGTTACGAAATGATCCCGGCTTGCTCCGAAACCATCAAGGAAAAACCTAGTACATACCTGAAGCGCATTTACTACGATACGGTAGTTTATTCACAAAGCGCACTTTCACTTTGCCTAGAAGTAGCGGCGTCTGATGACAACCTATTGTTCGGCTCGGACTATCCTCACATCATCGGAGACATGCAAGGTTGTCTTGCCAGAGTAAACGCCCTATCCGAAAAAACAGCAGCAAAGATAAGAGGGATAAATGCACGCAGGATATTTAATCTGTAGAAACAGAGAGTCCCCTCAGCCAAGTCCACCATACTAGCGCACAAAGCGGACCCAGAATAACAATAGAAACCGAAAGGGGGAGCGGGGTTTGTACCTCCAGAAATCCCAAGACAGCTGCTGCCGTTGCCCCCATGAGAAACTGACCTACACCGAAAAGTGCTGCACCTGCGCCGGTCTGGCCTGGATAAAGACTCAACGTCCGCGTAATCAGATTGGTTACTACAAACCCAATCCCTAACAGATAACCACAAAAAGGCAAAATGATCCCTAAAATGTTCCCAGTCATCAGAGTCGCAGCAAAACAAGCAAAACTTGAAATTGCAATCAGGCCAGTACCAAAAGAGATTAGTTTCATGGTGCCTATACCGACTACCATTCGGCCATTCAAAAAGGCCCCTAACGACCCGCCCAGCATCACAAACGCAAAACAATAACCGAACATGTGGGGAGCCAAACCAAAATACTCGATAAAAACAAACGGGGATCCGGTAACGAAAATCATAACGCCAGCCATAGCCAATCCTGAACAAAAAATATGTCCAACCACTTCACTGCGCCTAAGCAGCTTACCGTAAGCCAAGAAACTACCCAGAACGCTAACATCCGAACGATCCATTCCCGCTCTTGGTAAAAGGATAAGTGTCGCTATAGCCCCCATAGCGCCTACTAGTGCAAGCATCCAAAAAACAATTGGCCAATATCCAAAAATAGCGAGCCAGCCACCCAGCATCGGAGCAAATACTGGTGCAAAAAATGCGATCACCATCACCATAGACAAAACACGCGATGCCTGGCTACCGCGCCATCGATCTAGAATGATTGCCCTGGATAGCACCATACCTGCTGCAGCACCAAAACCCTGAAAAAAGCGGCCAAACAAAAGCTGATTAATGGTCAATACAAATGCACATCCGATGCTCGCAAGCATAAAGACAATTAATCCCAGTAAGAGCAACGGACGCCGACCAAAACGATCCGAGAGAGGTCCATACACTAATTGTCCACCCGCAAATCCGAGCAATATGGTGCTCATAGTCAGCTGGGCTTGCCCAGGCAACGCATCCAATGACCGAGCAATCAATGGCAAAAATGGTGAATAAGTGTCGTTACAAAGAGGGCCAAGTGCAGTTAGTGCGCCCAAAAAAAAGATGAGACCACGTTTTCCTGATAGTGATTTATCCATGATCACCCTGGAGATTAAGGCATCTCATTACGATAAGAAAAGCACAAAAAAATATCATGCAGTCTACTGGCTTTACAAGAATCAGGATTGCGTGCAAAAGAAAAAATAATTTTTTTACGAAGTGTGGTTCCGGAAAAAATCTAGAACAAAATAATATTTCTATTCAACTGCCATCGTGGCGACGGTACAGCCTACAGCATAGACAGGGATGGGAGCATAAAAAAGAAGCTCTCCAGTGGAACCCTCAGTAGCGCCTGCAACAGTAAGAAATGTTCGGATCTCAAAACCACCTTGGCCAGCATCCGCAAATATCTCTTCATCCGTATACGAAATTAGGTCTTCTCTTCGGTTATGAATGAAGGAATCAAGAAATGCTTTATCCCAAGGCACGTTTATTTTCCCCGAATCAGGGGTACAGGGCCAGTGCGACATGCCTCCCGTGCCAAGCAAAGCGATACGCTCCGGTTGTGCATCACACGCGGCCCGCAGTGTGCGGCCCAATTCGTAAGCTCGGTGTAATGGACTCAACGGTGGTCCCTGACAATTGATGTTCACCGGGACAACAGGAAGATCATAGCGAGGCGTCAAAAAATGCAGTGGGACCATGATCCCGTGGTCGAATTTCCATTCTTCTGCATAGGCTAAATCAATCTTTTGCATCACATCGCAAATAATGCGTTTAGACAAATCTGGATTGCCCGGTATTTTTCTCCGCTTGATCGCCAACCATTCTTCATCCTCTATGGGACCTTCATATTCATCTGACATACCCATGCAGTAAGCGGGCATGTTGTCCATGAAGAAATTTGCAAAATGCTCCGCTGCAACCACAATCAATGCGTCGGGGCGGGCCGCCTCAAGGCACTCACGTATTCTGCCTAGATTACGATAAAATTCCTCTCGAAGTTTCGGATCAGCACGTTCTGATCGCCCGGTAATGCCCGGCGCGTGGCTGCAAGCTCCAGCGAAGACCAGACTCATGACTCACTGCCCTTCAACAATGTGTATATACCAGCCCGAACTGGGCCGTGACTTTTAACGCCTTCTTTCATCGCGTGAATGTACTCATCCCACTCCTGACCAATCAGAGCCGAATAGTGCATAAGGATCTGGCCATTTACACCCATAACGTACAAAAGCCCAATATCACCCTCTCGAATGGCTCCGAGTTCTTCCTTGGTCAATTCATACTCCTCAAGCAGGGACTCGAAATTATCATGGTAGCGCTGCCGTGTATAAGGATCTCGATTGAGTTGATAGAGCAATTTCTGTATGCAGTAGAGACTCATTAAATCACATCCTAACGCCCCAAGGACGGCACCCGATGAGACCCAAGGGCAATGCAGATGTTCTTCGTTTCCATATAAAAGTCGAAACTGTAATCTCCACCATCACGACCAATTCCACTAGCCTTCATTCCCCCAAAAGGTGATGATAGATGACGATTATTTTCAGAATTGACCCACACCATACCTATCTCGAGACCCTGAGCTACCCGGTTTGCCCGGCCAACATCATTTGTCCACACATAGCCGGCTAAGCCATATTGGGTGCCGTTTGCAATCTCCAATGCCTCTGCTTCGTCATCGAAGGGAATCGCTGTCAGCACTGGGCCGAAAATCTCCTCTTGCGCGACTCGCATGTCATTATGCGCTCCGGCTAACAAAGTCGGTCTTACATAGTTGCCACCCAAATCAGCCAATGCTCCACCCACACGAATGTCCACACCCTCCTCGCGCGCTATATCAAAATAACTCATAACCTTCTCAACGTGATGGGGGTGAATCAGGGGCCCAACCTCAGTATCAGGATCCAGAGGATGTCCGATTTGCATGGCCCCCATACGCGTTCCAACCTGCTCGACAAACTCCTCGTAAATACCACGCTGAACCAACAGACGACTGGATGACGTACAACGTTCACCATTCAAGCTGCAGATCATAAATACCACGGCATCCAATGCACGATCAAGATCTGCGTCATCGAACACAATGACTGGATTCTTACCGCCCAGCTCAAAATGAACGCGCTTCAGTGTCGGAGAACCTTGCGCCATTATCCTACTTCCTGTACCAGACTCGCCGACAAAGACAGCGGCCTTGATGGCTTCATGCTCAGTCATAGCCTTTCCAACGCTCTCTCCCGCTCCCTGCACTGTGTTGAGTACACCTGAAGGCAAACCTACTTGGGCGCAGATATCTGCAAGCAACCACGCGGTAAGGGGACTCCATTTGGCTGGTTTATGTACTACAGTACAACCCGCAGCAAGCGCTGGAGCAATTTTCCAAGTTGAAAGCATAAAGGGCGTATTCCAAGGCGTAATGGCACAGATAGGGCCGATTGGTTGTCGTAATGTGTAATTAATGTGCTCCGCAGCCGGTAGCGATAGGCCATCACGAGCATTTGGGGCTCGGTCGGCAAAGAAACGGAAATTCTCCGCGCCTCGCTTAGCAGCGGCCGCCATAAAGCGGACCGGTTGTCCGGTGTCCATTGATTCCACAAACGCAATCTCCTCGGCCCGAGCTTCAATGGCATCAGCAACATCGTGTAAAAGTGCCTGGCGTTTGTTCCCAGGCAGGTCGCGCCAAGCCGGAAAAGCAGCTTGGGCAGCCTGGGCAGCGATATCGACTTCACCCGCCCCTCCAGCTGCAACCTTACCCAAGAGACTATTATCCACCGGAGTATGATTTTCGAACGTCTCGCTCGACGTACCCTGATTATTATCTCCATTGATGAAATGTCCAAGGGTGCTACTGGAAAAACGGGCCAGATAGCTGCTTGCCTTTTCTTGATTAATAGCCGCCTGTTTACTCATGCCCATGTATTACGTCCTATGGTTTGCCTTGTTTCTCGTTTTCACATACTCGTGTAGATTGTTCTTCTTGAAATTGAGCTCCGGGTGAAACTCCCTGATATTAAAAGATATGCCCAAGGGTATCCGCTCATAAAGGGGATTAAGATGCTGACAGATCACTTGGAAAAGTTCTTCTCCCGCCCGCTTTAATACATTCAGCTCCCGTCCATGTCCAACCATGGCCGTGACATGCACGAACCCATTGTCCACCTCACAATCTGCAATACGATAATGGTCACGACGCTCTGCACGCGTTCTTAGTCCACCAAGGGGGAAAACACCAGATGCTAGGGCAGCTGCATGCAACTTATCCAAAAGTCCTGCCAACTCCATTTGATCCTCAATGTTTGCAGAATATTCTACTATCAGGTGGGGCACGGAAGGCTACCTTTCATTGCCAGAAAATCCCTATAAAGTTAACAGGATCAATTGTTTTCGTTAGACTGTCAATTACCAACCAATATGATCCAACATAATGGCAGGCCATCAATGACCAACTCTCTAGAAAGACTAAAGGGATCCTTCCCGCCAATCATTACCCCTTTTAAGGATGGGGGGGTGGACTACGAAGCATACGGAAGTCTTCTGGAGTTCCAAATTGAAAAGGGCTCTCACGGTATCGTTGTGAATGGCACAACCGCGGAACCTTCGACACTCACCGTAGACGAGCGAAATCGGTTAGTTTCCTTAGCCATTGAGGTAGTATCAGGCCGAATACCGGTAGTTGCCGCCACGGGCTCCCAATCTCTGGCAGAAACCCGTATCTTGACCCAGCATGCAGTCAAAGCCGGTGCAGATGCGCTGCTGGTTGTAACACCCTATTACATCCGGCCACCGCAAAACGGGCTGGTCGACTATTATCTGGAACTCGCTGCTAGTCATGAGACACCCTGGATGATCTATCACATCCCAGGAAGAACCGCTGTCAGCGTAACACTGGAAAGTCTCAAAGAAATCAATGATCGCTCCAAGTCATTTATTGGAATGAAACATGCGGTTAACGATTTGGGTTTTGTCTCCAGTTGCCTCAAGGTATTTGGGGAAGATTTCAAAATATTTGTTGGATTGGAAGAACTGAGTTTCCCAATGATGGCAGTGGGGGCCTGCGGACTCATGAATGCCGTGAGTAACCTGATACCACAACCGTTGGCTGAAATGTGTGAGGCAGTCTGGATAGGAGATATTCAGCGTGCCCGCAAACTGCATCATCAGCTTTTAGAACTCAATCAGGCCGTTTTTTACGAAACTAACCCTATTCCAATGAAGTATATGATGAAGAAGCTCGGCATCATTCCTAGAAATGAGCACCGGCTGCCCATGGTATCCGCTTCAGCCGATCTGGCTGAACGTTTGGATGGTGTTCTGGAGCGTGCAGACCTTGTTGGGGCAACTAAGCTGTCATGCGCTTCCTAAGTTTTAATTTAAATTCACACGAAAGCTTTGGAATCGTCCAGGGTGGCGGTGTTGTCGACCTAGGTCGACGGATGGGAAAAGAAAATCCTACACTACGACACGTTCTTGCAACAGGTTCATTTGAGCGCGCCAAGGAAATGGCATCAAACCTAGAACCTGACGTAGACCTAGAACAGATTCGATTTCTGCCCACCATCCCCAATCCGGAAAAAATTATTTGTATTGGTGTCAATTATGGAAACAGAGACGCAGAATATAAAGATGACACTAAAACTGCGAACTATCCCAGCGTCTTCATGCGCACTCGTGAAACTCTTGTGGGACACAAAGAACCCATAGTTCGGCCCCCAGAATCAGAACAACTCGACTATGAAGGTGAGATTGTGCTCGTGATCGGAAAAGAAGGGCGACGCATTGCTGAAGAACATGCGTGGGACTATATAGCGGGCCTGACACTTATGAACGAAGGCTCTGTTCGCGACTGGTTACGTCATGCCAAATTCAATGTCACTCAAGGAAAAAATTTCGAGCGTTCTGGCGGATTAGGTCCGTGGATGGTTACCTCAGATGAGTGCGATCCAAAAGCCAAATTGCATCTCAAAACGCATGTCAACGGCGAACTAAGACAAGACGATACGACTGCGAATTTAATTTATGACTTTCCCTATCTAATTCGGTATTTATCTACATTCATGCGACTCAAGCCGGGTGATATTATTGCTACCGGGACCCCTACCGGAGCGGGTGCTCGATTTGACCCGCCTAAATATTTAAGGCATGGCGATGAGGTCAAAGTTTCGGTGCCTGAAATTGGCCAGCTAGTCAACCGGGTAGAGGAAGAAAAAATCTAAAATACTCCGCAGAATGGAGTTCTTGTGCATCTAATTGTTCTCACCTTATTTATTCTAGCCTTGGTACTGGGACCAGGGCTTTGGGTAAAGGCCGTCATGGCACGCTACAACCACCCGGCAGATCGCTACCCCAAAACCGGAGGAGAGCTAGCCCGGGAGCTTTTAGACTATCTGGGACTAAAACATATTGTGGCTGAAACTGCAGAGAGCGGCGATCATTATGACCCTATAAAGAAAGCAGTCCGTCTTACGCCTGCAAATTTTGAGGGACGCTCATTAACTGCAGTTACGGTAGCGGCCCACGAAGTCGGACATGCGCTTCAGGATGCCCGTGGCTTTCGGCCGCTGAAATGGAGAACAAGACTAGTGAAATGGGTGGGGCCCATCGAGAAAATTGGCGCAGGCCTTCTCATGGCGGCTCCCTTTACAGCTGCCATGACTAGAGTGCCCTTTCTTGGTCTTTTAGCATTGCTAGGTGGATTACTAACACTTAGCTCTTCCACAGTTGTTCATTTTCTAACTCTGCCAACGGAGTTCGATGCTAGTTTCGCCCGGGCACTTCCGTTGTTAGCTGACCGGCGTATTTTAAAACCGGGCGATAGCCCTAAAGCCCGTCGCCTGTTGCTTGCAGCGGCTTTAACTTATGTCTCGGGATCACTAATGAGTTTAGTCAACATCGCACGCTGGTGGGCAATTTTGAGGCGTTGAAGCTATAGAGGTTTTGCCTATCACTCCGAGGCCAAATAGATATAAGGATTATAATGAACGTGCATTGTGCGTTAAAGGAGCACCAAAGCGCTGGGAAAGGCAACGGTCAACGAGGACATTCGTGAAAAAATGACCTTGGGCATTGTTTATCTTTGTTTGGCATAGACTGAAATGGCGATAACCAAAAACAATAAAGCCACAAACCCAACCACCCATAAGCCAGTACCCGCTAACGGGCACGGTAGTACGGGCGT
>CAJWKT010000005.1 GCA_913041665.1 uncultured Gammaproteobacteria bacterium
GAAACACCACCGAGGCAGAAAAATCAGTAAGACTCTTTATGGTACCTGGAATGGCCCACTGCCAGGGTGGTCCAGGACCAAACACGTGGGATCGGTTAGCGCCCATGGTAGAGTGGGTAGAGAATGGAACGCCACCTGACTCACTGACGGTGACCCACAGTACAAACGGACAGATTGACAATGAACGGATCCTTTGCCCGCATCCTCAGCAAGCAAAATACAAAGGACCGGAGAACAGTAATCACCCAGTAAACTGGGTTGCTGCTAACTTCACTTGCGAATAATCTGCGTTTGGAGATGTTGCAGCGCCGTGCTTAACAAGGCTAGACTCTGAGGAACAGCACTAAGCAATTTGTGATGTTAGTGGGTGATGCAAGTTCCTTAAAACATACGCAGCCACAACATCACAGACAAAGTAGTAAGGCAAAACAGAAAAAGAAGAGGACAGCATTATGGCTATGACCGAATTCCAAACCGTTTTCGGCTCTCTAAAAAACTATGAAAAGGGTGACATCGAGATCATCGACGACGACAAGAAAAATTATACATTCTCAAATGTGTTCGAAATCGCCTCGAAATCGGCGCCATATGAGCGTGTAGTTGTCGGTAAAAACCTGGAATATGTGCTGGAGACTATACGCGCAGAGGGCACTTCAGACTGGTACACCACTTCCCACGATGAATTTGCATTGGTGATGGATGGCTATGTGGAGCTGGACCTGGTGAAATTGGACAATCCAGAGACTATTGCTCCGCCGGAAAAAGAAGGCGCGGTCAAACTAAAAGGCGATCCGGAAGGAAAAAAAATGGGGCTGATTAAGATGAAACGGGGGCACCAGGCACTCCTACCAGTAGGCGCAGCTTACCGATTCCGAGCACCTGATTCAGACGCAGTCGGGGTCATTCTCATGCAAACATGCAAGGGAGAAGAATCGATCGAAAAGTGGGCTGAAATTTGTTACACGTAAAGAATATAATTCATTCATTGAACTGTTATACCTAATTAGAAAGGTCTGTCACATCTAAGAGGAGATTGAATATGGCCGCCAGCGAAGTTGAAGTCAGCGCTTCACCCGTCAGTAACGAAACTGGCTACCGGAGTTTTGAGTTAGGCGAGTTCGGATTCGCCCGTGATGAGTACTTTGTTTACATCAGCTGGACTGCTAAAGGACAGAAACTATCCCACACCATGTCGGCGGATGCTTTTCTGCGTGCCACGATGCGTTGTGTTGCATGGGGGTTTTTCTACGGTTGGCTCAACTTTGACGATATTTTTGGCACTCAACAGCTTTATGGCCGCGTGAAATTTTACGCAGGCCGCTTTAGCCCCGCTTTTCATGATCAAGGATTGGATCATGAGGAAATTTTTGAAACTCCCCGGGCAATGGCAACATTCAAAGAGATGCTTGCGGATTGGACCAACGATGGGTATGACCCGTTCGCCGCCCCCGATGAAACCGGCCTAAGTTGGATTGGAAAAAAGAATGGGTCCAATGAAGAAGCCATTGGACGAGAACGTGAAGTTTGTAGGCGCATGCCAGGCCTGCCAGGAGATGCCCCGTTGCGGACGGATGAGAGCGGCCGCCCTGTCAACCGGGCTTTCGCTGATGTGCCACAGGATCAACCGGAGGTTCACGCAGAACCGGGATTCGAAGGTGAAGTTCATGCTCACAATCTGTTTGGTTATCTGTCCCGCTCAGATGTAACCTGGAACCCGTCAGTCAGCTCGATCGTCAAGCAAAGTCTGTTTTGTCCGACGACCGAGGAGTATATCCTGCCAGTCAAACACGGAAATGATCGCATGGAATGGTTTATCCAGCTCAGCGATCAGATCGACTGGGAGATTGAAGATAAAGAGACAGGAAGGCCCCGCGCAAAGGTCATCATGAAAGCTGGGGACGTATCCATCATGCCTGCAGATATCCGACATCAGGGATTTTCCAAAAAGCGCTCTATGCTTCTCGTGTGGGAAAATGGCAATCCAGACCTTCCAGCCATGTATGAGAAAGGTGAGCTCCCCGTTAATCTCTCCGGAGAATTTTAAGTCCAGAGCTAATTGCGCGGCAACCAATCGGCTGCTGCGTTTCTACGCCTTGTTCGTATTCACGAGAGCCTCAGCTTCAGTCGCAGTGCTCCCATCGGGCCCCTCGGCTCTTAAGACAACTCGTCCATCATCAGGAACAGCAATAAGGTGAAAAGGCGCACCCTCAAATAATGGTGCCCGCCCTTTAAAGGAAAACGCCTGCACCGGAGCCTCAATATGTTTGCGGACAAGTTCCATGAGTAATATAGCAACCAAAGGGCCATGAACTACCAGATTTGGGTACCCCTCCTCTGAAACAGCATAGGGTCTATCGTAATGGATACGATGACTATTAAATGTAAGAGCAGAAAACCGAAATAACAACACCGGATCCGGCGTTATAGTTTGAACAATTGCCCGAGGATTTAATTCGAGCCGCTTCCCCTTGCTTAATGCAGGTTTATACGGGGCCCTAGCGCTTAAATACACCAGATCGCACTGCTCTTCCATGCACAACTTCCCCCCTTGAAAAATTTCATGAGAAATATTCACAAAAATCAAGGGGCCATTGCGACCCTCCTTGTGATCAATTGACAAAATTTTGCTCTCGCGCCACGCTTTCTTGCCAATCAAAAGTGGGAAATGAAAAATGAACTGGGCGCCGGCAAACATTCGATAGGGCAACTCAATGGGAGGTAAAAAGCCACCGCGTTTTGGGTGCCCGTCTGGCCCAATAGTGTTCATCGGTGCATCGGACAAAAAGTAGAGCCAATGCCACAATGGCGGTAGCGGAGACCCTTCGGATAGCGCAGTGGTCATGTCATCCAGTGTTGCCAGCATGCGCTGTGCTGGCGAGAGCGCTACTGCATCATAACGCGTCTCTTTTTTTCCAATCCAGCGAGATAAGTCTTCAGCCATCAACTTCCAACCAATCCCTTTTTGCGCAGAGCCTCAATACTGAGCTGATCAAAGTCGAGGAGCTCAGACAGTATTTCTTCCGTATGCTCACCTAAACGCGGGGTCGAGCCAGCGGGAACACGCTGAGCTTGACTGAATTCAATGGGTAACCCAGGTGTTAGATATTTTCCGATACCCGGATGATCTACCTCTTCAAACATGGGATTAGCTACTGAACACCGCTTATCGTTTGCCACGAGTTCCGTAAAAGTTTGATAGGGTCCCCAAAGAACATGATGGTCGTCAAGCTTCGAACGAACCTCATCAAAATCCCTGCTGAGCACCCAATTTTCTACAAGCGGAAAAAGCGACTCTCGGGCACCCCAACGATCAGCCTCTTGGAAACAATCAATCCCAAGAGTACTTTCGATGGCTTGTACAGCTTTTCTCAAATCCATGGCAGCCAAAAGAGATTTCCACTGTCGCGGCGTAATAGCGAGAATCATAAGACGGCGACCATCTCGTGCTATAAAGTCCCGCCCAAAGGTCCCATAGACATCATTACCGTGCGCCTTCCTCTCCGTTGAGTTGATTTCAACTTCAGCCAAGTAGCCCAAATTTCCTACCACGGCCATTGCAACATCGGATAAGGCAATGCGCACGTACTGTCCCTGCCCGGTAATACGCCTGTGTCGCTCAGCGGCCAAAATCGCAGTCGTCGTTACCATTGCACAAACAGAATCCCAGGCGGGCAAAACGTGATTAATAGGCTCTCCATCAAGCGCCCGCCCAGTCACAGCTGGAAAACCCACAGCACTGTTGACAGTGTAATCCACAGCAATTGCACCATCGGGACTTCCGGTAATGTGCACCATGATCAAATCCGGCCGTTTCTCAATGAGCGATGCATAGGACATAGGCCCGGAAGCCGAAAGATTGGTGACGAAGATACCGGCATCAGTGCCTGGAGCAACGATTAATGAACGGGCTAATTCCTGCCCTTCAATCGAGTGCAGATTCACGGCAATGGAGCGCTTACCTTTGTTCAAACCAGACCAGTAAAGACTGGCGCCATCAGCGGTCACGGGCCAACGACGATAATCCAAACCACCCCCGATGGGATCAATCCGGATTACGTCTGCACCCATCTGGGCCAGCGTTACCCCAGCCATGGGCGCAGCAACAAAAGCAGCTGCTTCAACTATTCTTAGACCGTCAAGAATTCCCTTCATAGGCGGCTATTCACGAGATTACGTGCGATTACAGTGGCTTGAATCTCGGACGCACCCTCAAAAATACTAAGCACCCGCGCATCACACAACACTCGACTGATTGAATACTCTAAGGCAAAACCGTTGCCTCCATGAATTTGCATCGCGGCATCGGCATTACTCCAAGCTACCCGAGCAGCCAAAAGCTTAGCCATCCCGGCCTCCAAATCACACCGCCTTCCACTATCTTTTTCCCTAGCAGAAAAGTACGTAACCTCACGCGCAGCAATTGTTTCTGCGGCCATCAACAACAATTTTCCGTACACTCGGGGAAAATTGAGAATAGATTTACCGAACTGTCGACGGTCAATTGCATACCGGAGTCCTAACTCCAAAGCATTTCGGGCCACACCAACAGATCGTGCGGCAGTCTGGATACGTCCGCTTTCCATCGCCTGAGCCATTTGCTTAAAACCCTGCCCAGGAGCATCGCCGAGCAAGTTGCCAGCTGGGACCTCAAAACCATTAAAGCCGATTTCATACTCACGCATTCCACGATAACCCAAAACCTCGATTTCGCTACCGGACATGCCTTCAGATGGAAACAAATGTTTTTCGTTACCCCTAAGCTTCTCGGCGAGCAATATCGAGAGGCCCTTATATCCTCGCTCTTCAGGCTCCGTACGTACCAATAAAGTCATGAGGTCGGCCCGTACCGCGTGCGTGATCCATGTCTTTGCACCAAAAATTCTCCAGACTGAATCTCCACTTGACCTTGTAACAAGTTCTGCACGCGTCTTGAGATGCGCTAGATCAGAACCGAAGTCTGGTTCAGTGAATGCAACCGTCGGCAATATCTCCCCTGAAGCGATCCCTGGCAAAAATTGGTTTTTTTGATCGTGAGTGCCAGAAGAAGCAATCAGCTCTCCAGCAATCTCAGACCGAGTCCCTAAAGAGCCAACACCGATGTAACCACGGGAAAGCTCTTCCGACACTACGCACATAGTTAATTTACCAAGTGACGAACCACCCCATTCCTCCGGCAGCGTTAGCCCGAAAACACCCATCTCTCCTAGTTCCTGAATAAGGTCCAATGGAACCAGGTCGTTTTTGTCGTGCCAAGTCTGTGCATGAGGTGTGATTTTTTCATCTGCAAATCTCCGGAACTGCTCCCTGACAAGATCCAGCGTTTCATCTCCCATGATCGGTGACTCAAATTCTCTCTCCGACAATTGCTGAACAGCAGCAAGTCTAAAATCCGGATTTGCAGAAATATTTTCCAATTGAGCAATGTCGTTAGATGATAAACACTCTGCAACCCTACTTTCCAGCCCTAGATCTACTGGCCTCGCTGTCTCCACCTGATTCATGGGAATTCCATTTTTCAGCTGCTGCAGGTATTCCCCAAAAATAACCACGAGCATGGACTGATCAAGATCCCCCAATCGATTTTCCCGGTCCAAGCAATCCGCCCAATCGGAGGTACGAAGGAGGACCTCAACATAGGTCGCAATCCAGGCGAGACTGTGTACAGCATGCTGATTTGTCTCCAGCAATTGTGAATTAATAAATCCATCCGGAGCCACACGCGCAACAACAGAGTCGATTGCATACTCAAGATATTTGGAAGCATCTTGAGCAATACCATGGGCTACTTCCACAACGTTGATGTTCAACTGGTCGCAAAAATTTAGTGTTTCTCGGTTCACCAAAGTTCCTGCAAAAAAAACAAACAATATTTTGCGCTATCTGCTTGGTAGTCTCAACTAACTGGGGAGTATAATGCTTCGCCGTATTTCTCAGGGTCGCTGTGACCGATATGTGCTAAGTATATATCGATGTCATACTTTGCATAGCTCGGCTAAATGCTGAATGAGTACGACAAGTTTTCAATAGAATGCAATCTAAGAAAGGTAAAAAAATGTCTTTGCAAACCAAACTGTTTATCAATGGAAAATTTATTGATTCCAAAGAGGGGTCGACCATCAAGGTGCTCAACCCCCATGATGATTCCCAAATCACGGAGGTGTCAGAGGCAAAGGCACCTGATATAGACGATGCAGTAGCGGCAGCTAAAAAAGCCTTCCCAGCCTGGAGAGACACGCAAGCCGCTGAGCGCGGACGTCTACTGTTAAAGCTGGCGGACCTAATCGAAGAAAAGGCAGATGAGTTGGCAGAGATCGAATCATTAGACACCGGACACCCCATTCGAGATACCACTGGATTGGACGTACCCCGAACAGCATTTACTTACCGTTATTTCGGTGGGATGGCTGACAAATTGCAGGGCAGCGTAATCCCAGTAGAACCTGGTTTCCTGAATTACGTCACTAGGGAACCCGTGGGCGTCGTAGGACAAATTACTCCATGGAACTTTCCGCTCATGTTTACAAGCTGGAAAATGGGGCCAGCACTTGCTGCCGGAAATACTGTGGTGCTGAAACCAGCCCAAGTCACCCCGTTGACCGCTTTGAAAATTGCAGAGCTCATGGCAGAGGTGGGATTCCCGCCTGGAGTGGTCAATATTGTGCCCGCTTCGGGCCGAACTGCTGGCCAACATCTGGCGGAACATCAAGACGTCCAAAAAATTGCGTTCACAGGCTCCACGGATGTCGGTCGGAGTATTGTCCAGGCCTCCTCCACCAATTTAAAACGAGTACAGCTGGAACTTGGAGGCAAGGGTGCAAACATTGTTTTCGATGACGCATTTTTACCCGCCGCAATTAACGGGAGCGCCTTTGCGATCTTTCATAATCAAGGGCAAGCATGTATCGCGGGTTCCAGGTTGCTACTACATGAACGCATTGCGGATGAGTTTCTTGATGGTTTTTTAGCGCTGGCAAAATCTATCAAACTTGGTAACCCTCTTGACCCGGAAACCGAAATGGGCCCACTTACATCGGCCAAGCAACAGAAAGCCGTATTGACTTATTGTGATATTGCTCAACAGGAGGGTGGCGAAATCCTGACTGGTGGAGAGCCGCCAGAGACACCGGAACTTTCCAAGGGTTATTACGTCAAACCGACTGTTGCCAAAGCTCAACCCCAAGATCGTGTTTGTCAGGAAGAGGTGTTTGGACCCTTTGTATCGGTGACAACATTCAGTTCAGAAGAGGAAGCTATTGACCTTGCCAACTCAACTGAATATGGACTGGGTGGCGGCCTGTGGACCAGAGACTTATCAAGAGCACATAAAGTGGCAGGGCGGATGCGCTCGGGCATGGTTTGGATTAATTGCTACAAACGGGTTAATCCCGGCTCCCCCTTCGGGGGTGTAGGTAGTTCGGGTTATGGTCGGGAAATGGGCTTCGAGGCAATGCATGAATATACGGATGCGAAATCTGTGTGGGTTAACGTAGATGCAAAACTTCCTCCCTTTTATAAACGCTGATCTAAGCGCCTTGCTGGTGATTATGACAAAGCCAGCCTAACTTCCATGAGCATCGCGCTTTGGAAAAATCATCCCCATGCGCCAAAACCCGGGGTGCGGTTGTGCCAACTCGAGGAAATTTCGGATGGTTCCGGGAGAGAGTTCGTTTTCGGGCCTGACAAGAATCAATTTAAGTTGGTTGTGTTCCGACTGAACAAATCGGCCTGGGGGTACATCAATGTCTGTCCTCATTTTTGGCTACCGCTCAACGCAAAGCCCGAAAAGTTTTTAATTTGCGGGCCGGGCCGAGTCATGTGTTCATTTCACTCTGCTATTTTCCGTTTTGAGGACGGTCTCTGTGTTGACGGTCCGGCCAAGGGTGGAAAATTGGATTCGGTTCCAGTTGAGGTAAAAAAGGACCATTCAGTCATAGTGGGAAACGATTAAACTAACCAAGCTATGAAATTAAAATCTACCGATCCAGCAGATTCTTCTGAATCAATGCTTGACGAGCCAGATATCGAGGTTTCGGTTCGTGATGCATTCGGTATAGATAGTGATTTTACGGCTCCGGCCTTCAGCCAAGGTAGTTCTCACGTCCCGGAACTAGACACAGCTTATCGCTTTGATAAAGATACAACTCTGGCCCTGCTCGCAGGCCTTATCCATAATAAACGCGTACTGGTCCAAGGCTACCACGGTACCGGAAAATCTACGCATGTTGAGCAAGTTGCGGCAAGACTAAATTGGCCGTGCGTGAGAGTGAACCTGGACAGTCATGTAAGTCGCATGGACCTGATCGGGAAAGACGTGATCACTATTCGAGAGGGGCAACAGGTGACAGTATTTCAAGAGGGTATCCTCCCCTGGGCCCTGCAGCGGCCGGTCATCCTGGTTTTCGATGAATACGATGCCGGCAGGCCAGACGTCATGTTTGTCATTCATCGTATCCTTGAAGTGGACGGAAAATTAACTTTACTAGACCAGAGTCAAGTCATCCGTCCACACCCTTATTTCCGTCTGTTTGCAACAGCGAATACCATCGGGCTCGGCGATGCCACAGGCCTCTATCATGGAACTCAACCTATCAACCAAGGCCAGTTGGATCGTTGGAACATTGTTGTAACTTTGAACTATCTGGAACCGGGTGCAGAGTCGGAAATTGTTCTTGCGAGGGTGCCATCGTTTAACAAGGCGGAAAGAAGGAAATCAGTAGAACAAATGGTGGCACTAGCGAACCTTACACGCCAGGGGTTTATTGCGGGCGACCTATCCACAGTCATGTCACCACGAACAGTCATCAACTGGGCAGAAAATGCAGAAATATTCGGTAACACGGAGGACAGTTTTTGTCTCACTTTTCTAAATAAATGTGATGAAGCTGAACAAACTACGGTAGCTGAATACTATCAGCGCTGCTTCGGTGTGGAGTTAGTCCACTCCATCGCGAACCTCTTGTCGAAATGACCGAACAATCCTTTACAACAAATAGCCTGCTTGAGCAGGTGTCATCCGCTGTAACCCGGGCTATCAGTAGAAATTTCAATATGGAGATCATGCTGCAGGGTAAAAGAATCCGCGTACAAGGAAACCAGGTACGCGTACCCAAACCGAGACTCGAAAATACCAGGGGTGACCTCAGCCTAATGAGAGGAAGGCTGGATGCACTTGCCTTGCGAACACGCCACAGTGATAAAAAAGTTTACGAGAAATACAAACCCTCGGGCCGCATGGCTATCAAATTATATTGGACGTTAGAGCAATGTCGTGTGGAAGCGCTGGGAGCAAAATACATGACAGGCGTAGAAAAAAACCTGGAAGTGCTAGAAGCATGGCGATTGAAAAACATGGGTATAGATCGAATCCCGAAATCCTTACTCAACAACCGGACTGAGGCAGTAGTACTAATTGCACGACATTGCTTCAAGGCACCGCTACCAAACATAGCGATAGAAGCCATTGGGCATGACTGTTCCGCATGGTTAGAGCCGGACTTAATCGCACAAATAAAAACACTAGCATCGGCATGCGAAGAACAGGCCACTTTTGCTCGTGGACTTAGAGCGCTATTGGATGGGTTGGACCTACAAGAAGAGAATTTTGAGATTGGACAAAATGATTTTTTAAAAGAGAACGAATCTACAAAAAAAGACGTAGGTGAAAATCTTCTCCCGGCTGATCAATTGGCTGCAGAAGATATCCTGCCAAAACCCCCCCGAGCCAAGCCGGAGGCTCCTCCTCAAAGGGTTGACGTAAATAGCGCAAAACAAAATATGGAGCGCTACAGACCTTACACCACTGAGTTCGACGAAACGATAGATGCCTCGGCAATCTGCCAGCCACGAAAACTTGCTGAACTCAGGGATTTGTTGGATGAAAAGATGCCAGAAAAACTCTATTCGGTGACCCGATTAGCGCATCGTTTACAGCGAAAATTAATAGCACAACAAATGCGTATATGGAATTTTGATCTGGAGGAAGGAATGCTGGATGCGAGCCGCCTGGCCCGTATCATCGTTAACCCGCTGGAACCGCTGGCTTTCAAACAAGAGATTGAGGGGCCCTTTATCGATACGGTGGTGACCTTGTTAATCGACAACTCCGGCTCGATGCGCGGACAACCCATCACAATGGCTGCGATCTGTGCCGATATTTTAAGTAGAACCCTAGAGCGATGTGGAGTGAAGTCAGAAATTTTAGGATTTACCACAAAAAACTGGCGCGGCGGAAAAGCTAGAGACAAATGGCTAGCAGCTGGAAAACCAGATCATCCCGGGCGCCTCAACGAAGTGAGGCACATCATTTATAAACGTGCCAGCGTTCCATACAGACGCAGCCGAAAAAACCTGGGCCTGATGTTGAAAGATGACTTGTTGAGAGAAAATGTTGATGGCGAAGCATTAATGTGGGCACACGATCGGCTGATCGCTCGCCCCGAACCACGAAGGATTCTCATGGTGATTTCCGATGGAGCACCGATCGATGACTCAACTATTGCAGCAAATGGTAGTGAGTACCTAGAAAATCATCTGCGCCTAGTTATTGACTATATAGAGAGGCTGTCTGTCATTGAGCTTGTTGCCATCGGCATCGGACACGACGTAACAAATTATTATCAAAGAGCGATTAAGTTAATGCGATTGGAGGATCTCGGCGGCACAATGATTAAACAATTGGCCACTATCCTCGATGAAACGGCAAACTCTGACCCTCGGATTCGAAAACCTAACAAAAACTCAACCGCTGTCGCAGCGTAATCCAAAAAAATCCACACACGACCTACTACAGGGCCTCAGTGGTACGGTAAAACCCTTCTACTCAATCGACGACGGACTCAAGAATGACCCCAGCTAAGTCCGCATGAGACCAAAATCAAAGTCGAGCAACTGGAAAGGCACCTGCAGGCCATACTCCTTGGCAAGCGCTTCATCCTCACAGGCCTGATACTCTCCCACTAATGAGCTTTTGGTGGCAAACACCGCGTCGGATTCAAGATATTCATCGCCCGCTGTGAAAATATGGGTTGTCAGACGATCATAACCATCGGCGGTGATGACAAAATGCAAATGACCGGGGCGCATAGCGTGACGCCCGCAGGCATTTAACATCTTTCCTACAGGTCCGTCAGTAGGTACCGGATAAAATCCGGGTAACTCAGTTGCCAAACAGTATTTTCCGTCCGGTCCCGTAGTAAACTTGCCGCGCAGATTCCACTGCGGTACCTCGGGGTCCTGCACATCATAGAAACCGCGCACGGAAGCTTGCCAAACATCCAGCACTGCACCATCGATGGGATTGTCGTCCTGATCGGTTACCTTTCCACGCACAAAGGCTAGGGTTCCGCCCGAGTCCTTTTTAACAATATTCGAACCCATGGGAAGATCGGGCGCACCAGAGACATAAAAAGGACCCAGAACAGTGTTCTCTGTGCCGGCACCAGATCTCGGATGATTGATAGCATCGACCAGCATGGACACTCCAAGCGTGTCAGACAAAAGAATAAACTCCTGGCGTTTTTCGTCACACATTTGACCCGTAGCGGTTAAAAACTGGACGGCCTCAAACCACTCTGCCTCAGTCAATTGAATGTCCTTCACAAAAGCATGCAGGTGATTAACGAGGCTGCCCATAATCTCTCGCAACCGTGGATCAGAGGTCTTTGATACGTACTCTTCGTGTACGATTTCCGTCAAATTTTCCATGGTGAAATCACGCATTTACATACACTCCTGTGATTAAGGTTTCGCTCATTCTTATTTGCTAAATTTTACTTGGCTCAAGGTTGAGGCATTGTCCCGTGATAAGCGTCCTCTAAAAGTTGCCGTATTCCTTCAGTGGTAATTTTTCGGGGATTATAGTACGCAGCCTGGGTTGCCGTTTCAGCCACCGTATCCAGGTCTGTCTCCCCAAGACCTAATGCCTTCAGAGAAACCGGACCACCACTTGCCTCGCACAACTGTCGAAGCGTACTAGCAATTTTAGGGGTCCCCAGCGCTGCTTCCAAATATTTTCTGGCCTCTGGCGCTGCCTCCACATTAAAAGCAGCTACATAGGGGAGAATGATCGCGTGGGTCTCAGCATGGGGTGTATTAAATGTCCCACCCAGCACGTGGCATAGTTTGTGATGTAACGCCATCCCCACTGACCCTAAAACCAAACCGGCAAGCCAAGCCCCATATAAAGCCTGACTCTGACCTTCAAGATTGGCCGGATCGCGCATGACTTTAGGCAATGACTCCGCCAAAGAACTGATTCCCTCCTTAGCCAGCAACGATATGACCGGGTTGGCATTCTCCGCGTACAGCGCCTCCACGCAGTGGGCCATGGCATTCATGCAGCTCGGCCCAGCTACCTGTGGCGGGAGTGTAGCCGTAAGCTCGGGATCGTATAGGACCACCTTTGGCAGCACTTTCGGATTTCTCCCCGTGCGCTTAACGCCGTCCTGGGTAAGCCCCCAGATCGGGGTCATTTCGGAGCCGGCGTACGTGGTAGGAACCGCAATGATGGGCACATCAATCTCCATAGCAATGGCCTTACCAAGTCCGGTAGAAGAGCCTCCCCCAACAGTGATACAGCAATCGGCATTCGTGCGCTTGACCTCTGCACGGCCCGCCTCAGCAGTCTCTATCGGAACGTGGGGGGCGACCTGGTCATACACACCTACACAGCGTGGCCCGATTAAATCCGCGAGATCCGACGACAAGCCCGCCTTGCTCGGATCAGCAATAATCAGCGCGCGCTGCGCCCCGAGGGTCTCGAGCTCTGACCCTAATCTCTCTCGGCTACCAACACCGAATAGCACCCGCATAGGTGCTATTTGGAATACGAACGCCTGCATTGGTGGATCTGGCCGCGGTGACGGCCTAGGATGCCTTTTCTGCTAGTTTCTTGGGCGACGTTTCATCCAGGAACAATGAAACAACGATGCCTGCACCAACGCCTATGCCAGCTACCCAAACGATGTTCTGAATACCAAAATTTTGGGCTACGTAACCGGTAATCACGGGCGCTACGCCGCCGCCAAAGATTTCACCCCAACCCACCACCAAACCGATGGATGAAGCAACCAGGCCTGGTGGAGCAGATTCTGTGCAAATTGGACCGGTAACAAGCGCGATGGTACCCAGGGTGAAAAAAGACGTGAAGAAAAGCATCGTGAACAACAAGGGAAGATTAAGGCCCACCTGAAAAAATCCAAAACAGGAAATGGTTGCGCCGATGAATGCCACAACCGCAACCGGTTTGCGCCCAAAAAGGTCGGACAGGCCCGGGATACCGAATTGACCGACGAACCCACCAAAGCCGATCCCTGACATCACAAAGCCCATCTGCACCGGTGTAAGCTCTAAATAATTAAGTAAATAACCTGGCACAAACGCACTCAGAGGGAAAACGCATGCCATCATGAAAGCAAGCAGGATCATACCCAGTACAATGTTTTTGCTTTTGAAAACTTCAAGCCAGCTGCCCGCCTCTTCGGTGGCGCCGAGGAGCTTGGCTCCTTGCGTGTCAGCCGGTTCCCGGAGTACAAAATACAGCAAAAGCCCGATAATGAAGCCCGGAATGGCCACAATCCAAAAGATAGTGCGCCACGTAGTCACCTGCAGCAATTGCGTTGCAATAATTGGGGCTAACGCCAGCCCGAACAAGGGGAAGCCACACTGCTGCAGGCCCTGGTTAAATCCACGCCGACTGGGCTTTGAAGCATAGCCCGTCGAAGGAATCATCGTTGCTGTGTACGAACCTTCCGAAACGCCCATTAAGGCCCGGATGAGAATCAATCCCGTGAACCCTGCAACCATGCCCGAGAAACCCGACATCAAGGAAAAAATAAAGATCGCTGGAATCAGTATTTTACGGTGCCCAATGCCGTCGGATAACCGCCCGCTAAAGATTGCGAAGAAGCCCCAGAGCAAACCCAATGCCCCAACAAGATTTCCGAGATGGCCGGCGTTAAGACCAAGGTCCGGAGCGATCCCAGTGTCCCATAGATAAACAATGATCCATCGGTCCAAACCCACCAACCCGAACCCAATTCCCAGCAAAAGAACTATTTTCCATTCGTAGTTGGTATCCCATCTTGCTTGTTCCTGTCCAACAGCCATAACAGCTCCCCCTTCTAATTAATTCTTAATTCAAGTTTAGTTGTGTATTAATTTTTTTCTCTGCGGGTACCCGCACCATAACTCCCATGAGACTCCAGCTCAATAACGGAAACTCAGTCCGGTAGCGCAAACACATAAAGATTGGTTTCAACACCAGCCCTGAATTCATCATCCACCAACCGCATTAAACTTAAAGTGGTCAGAGAGCGGCCCGTGCTGACAGCCACATACTGTTTTCCGTCTACTGCAAAAGTAACCGGATAGCCTGTGACCTGGGCACCGAGTTCAGTTTCCCAAAGTACTTCCCCGGTTTCCTGATCCAGCGCACGGAACCATCCTGCCGCGTCTCCACTAAAAACCAGTCCCCCGTCGGTCACGATCAGCGAGGTAACGCCAGCCGGCTGCTCGTGGATCCAGAGAGTTTCCCCTGTCTCCGCTGAAATCGCATAAACACTACCCACATTCTCAGTGCCCGGTGCAATCTCGGGGACCCCGGAAATTGCGTACAACTCATCCAGGCTGGGTTCCTCAGAGGTAGACCTCACGGTGGCGCATGTATTCTGTAAGGGCATATACATGGCATTGGTCTCGGGACTATAGGCGCCAGCCGGCCAATTTTTACCGCCCGTACTGGTTGGACAAACAAAACGAGTCTGTTCAGCCCCCGTGTAGAGCATGTCAGAGGCAACCTCCACCACCCCGGTGCTGCCTTCAATATTCTCAACAACCGTTTGAAGGACGGTGGGCCTGGCCCACAAAAACTCACCGGTTTCACGGTCCAGCGTGTAGACGATACCGGTCTTTCCCGGAATCCCAGTCACCACTTTGCGTACTTCACCAGAACGGATATTTGGATTGATCCAGCTCACCGCTTCTGGATTCGGCGCAACTACCGTATCCACCAGCAGGCGCTCAAAAGGATGGTCCAAATCCCAGTGATCAACCAAGTGCTGGTAGTACCAAACAATGTCCCCTGTATCGGCATCAATCGCAAGCGTCGAATTATGATAGAGGTACTGCTTATCATTGCCGGCAAGCATAAATTTAGGCGCCGGCGACGTGACCGATGTGCCGATGTAAATCAGGTTGAGCTCAGGGTCGTAACTCGGCACCATCCAAGTACCCACATGCCATCGCTTTTCAAACGGTACATCGCCCCACGTATCCCCGCCAGGCTCGTGGGGAGCTGGAATGGTGCGGGTTCGCCACAATTCTTCACCACTCGCTGCGTCGTG
This sequence comes from uncultured Gammaproteobacteria bacterium, assembly GCA_913041665.1. Taxonomy (GTDB): domain Bacteria; phylum Pseudomonadota; class Gammaproteobacteria; order Steroidobacterales; family Rariloculaceae; genus CAJWKT01. The sequence continues at coordinate 15,342 of CAJWKT010000005.1, forward strand.
GGCGGTCACGATACAGGCATCGGGCCCGGCCTCAGGCTCACAACCACGGCCCGAAATAATTTTCCCATTACCTATGATGGGTCCTGAAGTCTGTTGGGCGCCTGCCGAATATTCGAGTATTAAATTTTCCCAAGCCAACTCACCGGTCGCCGCATCAAGAGCAAACACATAATCATCCGAACTCGTATCGATAATCAGATTGCCGTAAATAGCCAGGTTCCGGTTGATATCAGGCACCGGAAAATAGTCGGCGAGATCAGGCGGCAACTCCCGCACATACTCCCAAATCAAATCGCCAGTATCGGCATCAATCGCCTGAATAATATCGCCGGGATTTGGAAAATACATCACCCCGTCGTAGACCAGTGGGGTGCCTTCCTGTATGCCACTTTGCAAAGACCTCGTCCACGCCATACGCAGATTGCCCACATTACTACGGTTAATTTCATCGAGCGGGCTGTGCCCCCAGCTGTTGAGCGTGCGCCGCCACATCAACCAATCCTGGGGATCGGGGTTCTGAAGCATGGCATCAGTCACCGGAGGGGATTCCGCCTCCTGGGCCACTGCGGGTAACCAGCACAGCAAGAGGGCAGAAAAACAGGCAAACGCAACATTTTTCAAACATTTCATCAAATTCTCCGATTCAAGCCTAGATGCCCAGGGAGCCTTTTTTAGGAGCCGGTCTGGCCCCTGTTTTTTGCCCTGAGTCCTTAGAGTTTTTAGATCCTGAAAAATACGGCACTAATTAATTATTGTTCCGAGCGAGATACGCTGCAAGCGCGTCGAGCTCTTCATCGTTGATTTCTGTTTTCCGAAAGGGCGGCATAATAGAAATTCCGTTGCGCACAATTAGTTTTGTGTATTCAGGAAGTAGATCTGTGCGTTCGTCCAGTACCGCGGGTCTTTCGCCTTTGTAAACAAACTGTAACGCTAAGGTACCCGCCCGTCGGGGTCCGTCATCATGACAAGGCGCACACCAATGAAGATAAACCTCATTTCCGTGCTCAACCATCGCATCCTGGGCAAACGCCTGATTCACTAAACAACTTAGACTAAAAAACAAAGTAGTTTTAAAAAGATTCATGATCACGCATCCCTCAGGCGTTTTGGCCAAATACCAGATTTTCCTGGCGACAGAATCCCGTTTGGGTCGATCGCGTCCTTGACGGTTTCATGAAAACGCCTTAACACATTGTTGTTAAAGGAATAGGCATTCATAACCAGATCCTGGAAAGCCGGCGCGGCTCGGTACTCTCCCCAGCCATGCTCTTCTGAAACCTGAACAAGACGCTGAAACGCTGCACGAGTCTTCTTGTTTATCTCTATATTGCGGGACACCGGAAGACTGAAAAGCATAACGACCGCCCTAGGAAACCATGTCGAAGGCAGACTTGAAAAGAACCTCAAGGGGAGGTCAAACTCGCTTGCTACCTCGGTGAACACGCGCTGCGCCTCAAAAACCGCTTCCCCGTTCTTGGGAATCACCGCAGCATAAAAAAGATCTCCGAAATTAGGATTGTCACTCGTACGGAACTGCATCGCTAGTCCGGAAAATACTGTCATATTCGGAATACCGAAATCTACAATATGATCCGCAGTTTTTTGCTGCTCCGGGGTGAGAGGGAAACGATGCCTCGGACCTTCCTCGAACTTGGCGCCCGGGATGGCGGAGAATTTCTCGCGTGCGTACTCGGCATGAGCATCATTCGCTTTTTCCAGTCCGTAGAAACGCAAATCAGTCGTCCAGTAGGGCACGTCGTTCTCTGCGGCATAGCGCTCCAGTGCACGGGGGTCCGGGCCGCCCGGCCTTGAAAGCAGTTCTTCGAGGGCCGGGTCTTTTGCACTGTTGCGGGTTAAGGGACTCCCAAAGGTCCCTCTACCATTCATAATTCCAGAGTTGACCAGATAAGACACAGTATCCATCAGCGGGATAAGATCTTCGTACTTATAGACCTTTACTGAATCAGTTCGAAAAGCCTCGGGTTCCGGGGCAAGCCAGAATCCCATCTTGGTGACGATTCCAAAGTTGGACTGCGAGAACATGCCATCGATGTGGGGACCGAAGCCGTACTTGTATTCCTGCCAGGTCTTTGACCCGGGCAGTGCACCCATACCGGTACGCAGGACTTCCCCGTTCGCCAGTACCACCTCCATGCCGCAGTGGGCATCAAAGTGATCCCGGTAGCCATTCATCGTATAACCGAGTCCATGGTCCAGCGAGTTTCCGATGGGGCTACCCCAGCCCGGGTCCGGGCAGTCGATCCACAGCTTTGCCCCCTGGTCCTGAATCGCCCGATAGAGGTCAAAGTAACTGACCCCGGGCTCTACCAGACAGCTTGCGTTCCTTTCATTGATCTCCAGCACACGGTTCATCCGCTTGAGATCTACGACCACACTGCCTGAATACGAGGGTGCAGAACCGCCGTAACCGAGATTTTTTCCGGTGGAAATCGGATACAGGGGAATCTGGTACTGGTTAGCGACCCTGACCACTTCCTGCACTTCCTCCACCCGCGTGGGGGACACCGCCGCAGAAGCTACCAGTTCCTGTTCCTCACCCCAGAAAGGAGAGTAGGCATCCCGGTACAGCGCCACATCCTCATCACTACTGAAAACCCAGTCCGGCCCGACAGCCTCCGCAAACTGTTCCAGTGCAGTGGAAAAATCAGCGCTGCTTACGCCGGGTGGTAATGTTGCCATCTCATGCTCTCCTGCAAAAATCAGCTACGGTAGACGGGCTCAATAACCCAGGAAACTAGGTTCTGCGAAACATCAGCCCGGTGCACAACCCTCATTTGTCCGGCATCCCAAGCGAAACGCTCCAAGCAAAAAATTGCGGGGGGCTCGGTCAACCCAGCAATCGCAGCCGGGCCCTGCTTCCAGCGAAAATAAAGATCTTGATACCAAAGATCAGTGATATCACCCTCAATCCCATAAGTGGAAATCCCGGAAGCCCTGGCCCGATTCCCAAATTCCCGGCTCTTGGAAAACCGGAGATCGAAAATGACTTTGTATAGCACCGGAAGCTCATGCATGGATCGATTTTGGCCGACAGCCATGCTCGGAAAAATAGTGCAGAAAGAAACCGGCAGAGTGGTCGCAGCTATGCCCGCGCGTAGAAAATCCCTGCGGCTGGTCATTCTTCTCCCCTTTTTCAGTGACATGGCGGCCCCATGGCAATAGTACGGATGAGTCGAGTCGCCTACTTAGACGGATCGCCCGCCTTGGTCTGGTGTTTTCGGGTCATATTACGCACTTTTGCGGTTCTGCGTAATGTGTTTCAGTCCAACAAATGCCCCCTTTGACTACCTTGGCCTATGCAAAATGAGCGTCCCCTATAAGCGACACGCATAGGGTTTAACACATATCATTTAGGACAAAGGCCTGAACAGGGCCCAGAATTCTTGCGTGAGTCCATGGCCAGAGTTGAGTTTTTGCAACTTCAGGGATAGGCTCAACGTCACAATTGGTGATTGATCTAGAAAAGGGGAAAACAATGATCCACCGTAGTATCAACTGTTTGACTTTTGGCGCGGCTGCGGTTGCTGTCGGTTTTTTTCTCATGAGCGTGCCAGCATCTGACGTGCATGCCCAGGGGGCATCGGCACTTGAGGAAATCGTAGTCACGGCCCGAAGGCGTGAGGAAAATGTTCAGGATGTCCCGATTGCGATTACGGCCTTATCCGCCGAGGATATTGAGCTCCGGAATATTGAAAATACGGAAGACATGCAGGTTCTTCTGCCGAACGTGGACATCCGTGGAGGCGGGGTAACCGGTACCAATGCCTCCACCCTGACTATACGTGGCATTCCAGGCGTGGTTCGCTATGTGGATGGCGTTGCTCAGACAGGTGACCAGGGAGGCCTTATGAACATCGTCGAGCTCGAGCGCATTGAGGTGTTGCGTGGACCCCAGGGCACCCTGTTCGGTAAGAACGCGGTGGGCGGTGCGATCCAGTACATCACCCAGAAGCCGGGGGAGGACTTTGGCGCCAGAGTCAGAATCAGTATGGGTGAATACAACCGCAGGGATGTAATCGCTAACATTGACATACCCGTGAACGACAGGCTGTTAACCAAAATCACCGCAGCCTCCCTCAGGCGGGATGGTTACGTGAAGAGTTTGGCTGTTGATCAGGCTTACGGCTCAATTGACAACACGGTCCTCAGAGGAATGGTCCAATGGACGCCTACGGATTCCTTCACGGCCCTGTTGAGTGCGGAGTACAACCGCGATGAGTCCACCATGCAGCCCAATGTTCTCTTTGACGTGCTCGAGAATTTCCCTATCGGGCCCATGGTGCCGGAAAGATACAATGCCTATAACGTACCGTTTACCGACGCACTCTATGCGTACGGGCAACGGAAGGAATGGAAGAACGAATCGGACTATACGGGGGTAGGCAAATATTTTGATTCCACTGCCTACACTGCCACACTGGAGTGGGATATCAACGATCGGATGACACTGAAATCGATTACCGGAGTGCGTGATTTTAAATATGGGGCGTACCAGGACCTTGACTCTACCCAGCTTTCGATGTTCAACCGGTGGAATTACAGCAATACTTCAGAGACTACCCAGGAATTTCAGTTCCTGGGAAATACGGATAACTTGAGTTGGGTTGTGGGACTTTACTATCTCGATGAAAATGACTTAGCGAAGTTCCAAAGCTGGCAGAACATGGAGTGCGATCCCATGTTGCCGTTTTGTCCGCGCCTCACCAATACCCTATCCCGCGTGATCACCAAGGACACGGCAGTCTATGCCCAAGCAACCTGGGATGTGAACGACAAGCTCTCCATCACGGCCGGCATCCGTTCCAGTGATGAGGAGTTCTCCGCCCATACCTACACCCCAGGAGTTGCGATTTCCCAGGACGATAACTCACCATCCAGAGACATGACCTATTCATACAAACTGGTCTCGGGCGCGCCGATGATTCAGAAAGCCGACTTCAGTGCGAACACACCACTGCTGGCATTCCGGTATAACTTCAATGACACCACCATGGGGTATCTCACCCTTTCCCAGGGCTTTAACGGAGGGGGCGTCAATGGCCGATTCCTGCCAGAGCTAGCAAACAACGGGATCCTGCCCTACGACGCAGAGACCTATGACAACACGGAGATTGGAATTAAGTCGGACCTGCTGGACAACCGGCTTCGCCTTAATTTCGCCTACTTTGACGGCACCTGGACAAACATGCAGATCTGCGAGGTGCTCACACCGGGTGTGTGTACAACCGGGAACGCCGGCGAATCCGTAACCTCCGGGATGGAGCTGGAAGGAATCTGGCAAATCAACGACGCATTTAGGTTCAATTTTGGCCTGTCATCCCTGGATATCCACTTCACGGATGTTGGCAAAGCGACAAGCATTGATTTGAACACGGTCATTCCCTTTTCCCCTGAGAATACCTTTAATGTGGGCTTCCAGTTCGATACAACTCTGGACGATGGCGCCTCCATTACAACACGTGTAGACCATGGCTGGATTGATGACTTCGAGACGTTCCGTGATAAAAGATTCCAGCACATGTCCAAAGCAGCCAACAACGGGTATGGCCTGACCAACGCCCGGGTTATCTATACCCCAGCCGGTGGCAGGTGGGATGCCGCGCTGCATATTACGAACGCCTCCAACGAATACTACAGGCTGGGAGGTTTCTCGGCTTCGTTTGCTGGACTCGACCAGGGTGTTGTAGGGCGCTCTCGTGAGGTCGGTCTAACACTCACCATGCGGCTCGAGTAATACACGCGGTATCGATAAAGACAACTCGGGGACGGGCACCATCTCTGGTGCCCGTCGGGTTGCCCCGTCAAATCGATGGATTGTGACTGATTTGGCAGACACAATATCCACATATCCCCGGCTAGTATCAGCCTTGGCCTTGCTGGTCCTCGCAAGCGTCGCTCGCGGTCAGCCCGATGTGCTTTTGATCACTATCGATGACCTCAATGACTGGGTTGGGGTGATGGGCGGCCACCCGCAAGCTAAGACACCAAACATCGATCGGTTGGCGGCCCGCGGGATGCTTTTCACCAATGCCCACGCAGCCTCTACAACCTGCAACCCCTCCCGCACTGCACTCATGACGGGTTTACGTCCCTCTACTACGGGTGTTTATACGAATGCACATGACTGGCGGGTCGCCGAAGAACTCCAGGGCATTCCAACGTTTCCCCGATATTTCCGTGATCAAGGCTATCAGACCCTCGGTGCCGGCAAGCTATTCCATGCCCATACCTGGTCCTACAGTGGACTGGCTGGTTACAACGACACCGCGGCCTGGGACGCTTTCTATCCGTCTGCGGAGCGTCAGTTGCCGGACGAAGTATCCGTACCTGATCTCAACAGGCCAGTTAATAAGAATCCCGGTTTTCTGGGCTTCGACTGGTCGGGACTCGTCACCGAAGACTGGGCCATGGGCGATGGACAAGTCGTGTCATGGGCGGAACAACAGCTCATGGCGCAAGGTTCCCGGCCCCGCTTCATGGCAGTGGGTATTTTTCGCCCCCACCTGCCCTGGTACGTACCCCAGAAATATTTTGACATGCATCCACTGGATACGATCGAGCTACCACCGGTGACTGAAAATGATCTGGATGATCTGCCGAATGTAGCCAGCAACCAACAACCGGGGCGATTGCAGCAGCTGGAAATGCATGACTGGGTGCTTGGCACCACCGGCGCATGGCGAGCAGCCGTACAAGGCTACCTTGCAAGCGTTAGTTTTGCCGATGCCATGGTAGGCCAGCTGATGGATGCACTGGATCGCAGTGATCGTGCAAATGAAACAATCGTTATTCTGCTGACAGACCATGGCTATCATTTGGGTGAGAAAAAACGCTGGCGCAAATATTCACTTTGGGAAGAATCGACCCACGTACCGCTCATCGTCGTCGCACCAGGTGTCACAAGGCCTGGAACTCGCACCGATCAGGTAGTTTCGCTAATGGACGTTTATCCAACGTTGACCGAATTGGCTGGGCTTCCATCTCCGCCACACCTTGAGGGCACAAGTCTACGGCCGCTTCTCGAGAACCCGGACAATACGCCCTGGGATCATGCTGCGATCACGACTTACCAGCGTAACAACCATGCGGTTAGGACCGATCGCTATCGCTATATCCGCTACGCCGACGGTACAGAAGAGCTCTACGATCACACAAACGATCCGTATGAATGGACCAACCTGGCCGGGGACCCCTCCTTCAGCGCCCTGAAGGACAACCTTGCCCGCTGGTTGCCGCAAAAAAACGTAATGCCTGCCAACGGGGGTTAAATTATTCGGGGACAGAGAAACCCGTCCACACTGCTTGCAATTAACGGTAGCTATCCGCTACCGATGCCTGGGCAATAAATTCCGCCACCGCTGGTCTCATTATAGAATGTGGCATCGAATTATAATGCAGTGGTAACATGGGCAGGATATAAAAAACATAACATCTTTCAAGAAAAATTCGCTATGCTCAGGGTCTGCAGCAGATCGCCAACGGCTTTAGGCTATTACTTCAAGACAGGAGCGGGTTCAGACTGTTACTGGAACACTCTACAGAATAGATAATGCGGGAGAAAAAACCATGCTGAGGAAACTCACTAGCGCCATAACACTTCTTACGTTACCGTGGATTGTTAATCATTCTGCTCTAGCGCAGCTAGAGGAAATCATCGTTACGGCACAGCGCCGCGAGCAAAGCTTGCAAGACGTGCCCATTTCGGTAACCGCCGTAACAGGTCAGTCAATCCTTGAGATGGGTTTCTCGGACATTGACGATCTGGCCAATTTCATCCCGAACCTTTACGTAAATGACAGTATCGTCGGTCAAAGCCTCGCGATTCGAGGTATAAGCACCTCCGCCAGTAATGAGGCCTTTGAACAGGCGGTGGCCCAGTTCCACGATGGCGTTTATTACGCGCGCGACAACATGAGTAACAACTCATTTTTCGATTTGGAGCGGATAGAGATCGTGCGCGGACCCCAACCGACCTTCGCCGGCCAGAGTGCTACCGCGGGCGTCTTGAATTACATCAGCCGAAGGCCGGGGGATACCTTTGAAGGCTATGTCGTGGTAGGTGCTGGTGACGATGAGGAATACAACGCAGAGTTTGCAATGGGCGGGCCGTTGACTGACAACCTGGGCGTTCGGATCGCCGGTCGTTGGTACGAACTCGGCGATACCGGTTACACACACGAGGTCACGGGCCGGAATTGGGGCGTCAAGGAAAACTCCGCTTTTCGCGCTACCGCGGTTTGGGCTCCATCGGATGACTTCGAAATGACAGTGAAGTTCGAGCGCAACGATGTCTGGCAACTGGGCACCCCGAACGAATACACCCGTTGCGATGACAACCTGGCCACCAGCAATGCTCAAAACTTCTTCGTCGGGTCTGCCTGGAAAGCGGGCTGCGCAATGGTAAAACAATACCTCGGCCTGGATTATGACAATCTGGATGGTGTGATGGGCCGCGGTGGCCAACTGGACGCCTGGGAGGTCGCAAGGGCGCTCGATGCAAAACAAGGTAATGCGCCCGGAACAGGCTGGACACCAGCGGTGCCGCCAGTTTCTGCCACTCATCCGACGACCCCGGCACCGTGCGTTACTTGGTGTATTAACGCCATGCCGGAGGGCCTGAACAAGGTGGCAGAATATGGTCTGGATGAAGACCGTGAGCACCAGTCAGACGTAGCGATGATCCGCATGAACTGGAACAACAACGGCTACGATATCGTCTCCACGACTTCGATGGTGGGCTACGACAAGCATGACTGGCTGGACCCGGATGGCACCTCTATTGCGTTCTTCACGGATGAACGCCTCGAGACCTATGACCAGGTGGCCCAGGAAATCACGATCGCCTCTCCGGTGGACCAGACTTTCTCCTGGCTGCTGGGCTGGTACTATCAAAGCACGGAACTCGTCACGACGATTGACGTCTATCTGCCACGGACCTTGTTTTGGCTGGGCGATCTAGCGATAAAAGATGCCGCTGGACAAACTGCCATTGCCCGATCATCCGGTGGCACACTGTTGGAAGATGGCAGCTGGTCGGGCTTATTCTTCAGGGGCGTATGGAATCTGAACGACTCGATGCGTATTAACATCGGTGGCCGTTATCAGGACATCCAAAAAGACGGCGAATTAACAACCACCTCTGCCCTTTTGTACCCCGGTATGACCACCTACTACCCGGGCGGGGTGAGAACCCGGATACCCGGCAAAGTTAGTTCAGAAAGTGCTGATGCATCCGACTTCCTGCCGGAGGTGGCGTTCGAGTGGGATTCCTCGGATAACACCATGGTCTATATCAGGCACGCTGAGGCCCTGAAGGCGGGTGGTTTTGTGATGTCACCGGCCCTGGCCGGGTCCGGGCCGGACCCTTTCACCTACAATCCTGAGTACGCGAAAGGTATCGAGCTGGGCTTTAAGAGCCAGCTGTTAAACAACAGGCTGCAACTGAATATGGCGTTTTATAGCGTGGACTACACCGACCTTCAGAGAACGGTCTACGTGTTTGATACCTCGCAATTCATCACCAAAAACGCTGCCGAGGCCCACACCAAGGGCTTCGAGTTCGATGGACGCTGGGCGGTAACGGATAACTTCACGCTTGGCTTCAATGGAACGAGTAATGAAGCCATGTACGACAGTTACCCCCTAGGCCCCTCATGTAATCCCAAAGACAAGAAGCTTTTTGTCGCAACGTCAACGGTAAAGGATTGTTTCTATGATATGGGAGGCGAGAAGTTGGGTACTTCTCCGGACTGGGCAATCGGTCTGCAGCCGGAATACCGCTTCAACATGGGAGGAAGCCTAGAGGGCACACTCGCCGGCATGATAATCATGAATGACGATTATTGCCGCTACATCTGCAAGTACAATTCGACGCCAGATCCGCTTGAAACCGTTAAGGGAGAGGCACGAATCGATGCCCGTTTCGCAATCAGGCCGGTGGACGGAAACTGGGAGGTAGCAGTCTATGGACGCGATCTCACGGACAGACGCCTGATACGCGGCGGCGCACTTTCTGTCTTCAGTAAGACAAACGCAAAGGATTTTGATGCCAGTGGCGTTTCCCGGGAACGGGGACGTCGGGTTGGCGTGCAATATACGTATAATTTCGGAGGTTAGTTCCATAGAAATGTTGACGCGGCATCTCTAGGCCGCGTTAAGGCGACTGCCGGTAACAACAACTCCGGCAGTCGCTTTTTTCTTTCCACAGTCGTTTTCCAGACCTGCCCAAAATGGGTGTTCCATGCCTTTGCTGCAGTAGTTTCATACTGCTCGTGATCCCCACCAGAAAACCAAAAGTCCTTATATCACAAAATAAAAACCGCTTAAAAAACCAGGCTTTGTGACAATTCTTGCAGGGATAAAATTGTATCCGTTTTCAGATCAAGCCAATTAATTTTCGGTATTGGTCTGCAGTTGCGGGTGTTCGTCCATGGAGATCTGCTATTTCCTTGGCCATGGTAAACATTTCTAGATTGGTTTTGAGGCGCGTATCACTGTTAGGGAATTTCCAGGGAGTGTCAACAGAAGAGCCTAAAGGTCGGCGCTTCGAATTTAAGAAATTGTAGTACGCTCCCCTTTCCATACTGAATTCGACTAGAATCTTGTCACCGCGTTTTGGCGCGGTGTTTTTTTGTGCACTTCTCTATTGCCGCTCTCCGGTACAAATCACCATGCTTGCTCAAGATCGTCTCAGAAATATCGCCATCATCGCCCACGTTGATCATGGCAAGACGACGTTAGTCGATAAGTTGCTTCAACAAACGGGCACGCTGGACACGCGCATCGCATTTCCCGAACGGGCGATGGATTCGAACGATCTAGAGCGTGAACGCGGGATCACGATCCTCTCGAAGAACACGGCGATCACCTGGCGTGACTGGCGGATAAATATAGTCGATACGCCGGGGCACGCGGATTTTGGCGGCGAAGTAGAGCGCATACTCTCTATGGTGGACAGCGTGTTATTGCTCGTTGATGCTGTCGAGGGCCCCATGCCTCAGACACGATTCGTTACGCAGAAAGCGTTCGCGCACAACTTCATACCCATCGTCGTCATTAATAAGATCGATCGTGACAGCGCACGGCCCGACTGGGTCCTCGACCAGACGTTCGAGTTGTTCGATAAGTTGGGTGCAACCGATGAACAACTCGATTTTCCCGTGATCTATGCATCAGCGCTCGAAGGTTATGCCGGCACGAAACCAGATGTGCGCAGCGGCGATACACAACCGTTATTCGAAGCAATCGTCTCGCACGTGCCCGCGCCCAACGTCGATGCTCACGGCCCTCTGCAACTGCAGGTATCCAGTCTCGATTATGACCCCTACGTAGGCGTGCTTGGTATCGGGAAAATTACGCGCGGCAACGTCCACACCAATAATTCGATAGCAATCGTCAGTCCCGGAGGATCGACACGCAACGGAAAACTGCTCGAACTCTATGGCTTCGAGGGGCTGCAACGAAACAAAATCGATGCCGCTGGCGCCGGCGATATCGTGATGTTCAGCGGTATTGAGGATCTCAGGATCTCCGACACCGTTTGCGCGCGCGAACATCCCGAGGCACTCCCCACCCTGCAGATCGACGAGCCGACGATCAGCATGACCTTTCAGGTGAATAAATCGCCGTTCGCGGGCCACGAGGGCAAGTACCTGACCAGCCGGCAGATACGGGAACGTCTCGATCAAGAGCTCAAGCACAACGTCGCATTGCGCGTTGAGAACACGTCGGATCCGGATAAGTTTCGCGTTTCCGGGCGTGGCGAGCTGCACCTGTCGATATTGATCGAGACGATGCGCCGCGAGCAATACGAGCTCGCTGTCTCGCGGCCGGAGGTTATCGAGCGCGAGATCAACGGCGAGATCTATGAGCCATGGGAGCAGCTGACAGTCGATTTCGGTGAGGACTATCAAGGCGCCGTCATGAGCCGCCTGGCAGAGCGCAAAGGCGAACTCGCGTCGATGCTGCCCGACGGACGCGGCCGGGTGCGGCTCGACTATCGAATCCCGGCGCGCGGTCTCATTGGTTTTCGCACTGAGTACCTAACGGCAACGGCTGGCACGGGCCTACTCCATCATGTGTTCGACCGTTACGATGATCAAGCCCCGGGAGAAATTGGCCAACGCAATAACGGCGTGATGGTATCCGTCGTGAACGGAAAGGCCCTCGCCTACTCTCTATTCAACTTACAGGAACGCGGCAACCTATTAATAGGCCATGGAGAGGCCGTCTATGAAGGCATGATCGTCGGCGTCAACAAACGCAAGAATGATCTACCCGTAAATCCGACCAAGGGCAAGCAGCTGACCAATATTCGTGCTGCTGGATCAGATGAGAATATCGTATTGACGCCACCGTTACGTTATTCGCTGGAGCAGGCGCTGGAGTTTATCGATGACGACGAGCTCGTAGAGGTAACACCGGCGAGTATTCGTCTGCGCAAGAAGTTGCTAACCGAAGGAGAACGTCGGCGTAATGCGCGTCAGCGCGCCTGATATGATGCCGCCGCGCTACGTAGAATCAAGAAGCATGTAATATTAAGATAAAAAATATGGTGAGGTAGCTCAGGTGGTTAGAGCGGCGGACTCATAACCCGCAGGTCGGTGGTTCAATTCCACCCCTCACCACTACCTTTTTGGTCGCTACTCGGTTACCTAAGACAGACCCTGCCCGACACCTAACCATGTCCCCGATTGAGGTTAGGTAGTGACCATTCCGCTACGGGCATAGGATCGAACATTGGCTCTCCTAGCATAGGCGTCGACAAGAGATAAAGACCGCTATTGCACGCCACCCAAATAAGCCTCCGGTCCCATTCCACAAATACATTGTCCGTGTCGCGGAAATAGCTTCCGAAGTCATCGATGGTGCCACCCTGGCCTGGAATAAAGTAAGCGGCAATCCTCGGCTTACCCGGGAAAGTAACGTCATAACATTGCAGTCCACCGTTAAAAAAACATAGCGCATAAAAATTTTGATCGGGCTTACCTGGCGCCTTTTGATGGGGTGGGTTGTGCGGACCGAACCGGCCCCGTTTATTGCAGAAATCGGTGTACGGTGCCCCCGCTGGCGGCCTGGGAACAGGTAAAGTGGCCAGCCATTGAGGCCTTGTCGGATCCCGTACATCGACCACAAAATTGTCGTGCCAGGTCTCAAAACAGTCCGGCTGTAGCGGCTCGGAGCTAACGATAACAAAGCCCCGGTCCAGCTTACTCACGTCCGTAGCATGAAAGGGGATAGCGCCGCCTGGGCGGTACTCAGTATCCCAACGGCCCACTAATTGGGGTCTGGCCGGATCAGAAACATCATGAATTAGCAACCCAAATGAACCCCAGCTGCCGTACCCATATCGTCCACCATCCTCTACCTTGCGCGGAACGTAAAATCCACCATGAAGGCTCGTAAAAGAATTGCCGTCACCCCACTCTTCCCACATACGATAATCATCTCCCTGGCTCTGGTGGGTACCGGGCACCGCCCAGTTCGACACGAACCGTGGTGAGGAGGGATCGGAAACATCAAGGATCTGGACCCCGTTGCCGCGACCCGTTTCAAAGTTGGCATAACTGTCATCGGGCTGCGAATCGAGATAGGCATACCGGCCCCCGTCATAGAAATTTCGGTGGGTGCCAGAGCCCTCTTGCTGGGCACGAGACGGATCACCTTGATCGCAACTCCATTCCGATAACAACTGAATATCAGTGGGATCGGTGGCATCTAAAAATCGTACGCCCTTAAGGCCTGTATCACCGTCATAGCCATTCATTAAAATCCATCGCCTACGCTCGCTGTTGTAGGCCAATTGAAACTGACAGTAGCGATCAACTTCACTCTGGTCGCCGCTATACCATTCACGATCATTAACGATGGTCGGTTGCATAGGATTACTGACGTCGATAACCAGACTCGGGCTGCCTGGCCGCCAAGCCCCTTGAAAAATCAGGCGTCGGTCCCCCTGGACCATCATCTGCATTTTGCCGCCCCGCGCCTGTCCAGGCTGAAACACGTTCAGCACTTCCATGTTGTGGATGTACTCAGTCCTGTCTAAAAAATCCAAACTGTTTTCGTGTGGATGCGGCACCTGCTGCCCCACAACCGCCCCGGACCATCCGGCACTGGTAGCCACCGCCCCTGCAGCAGCACCCAACTCCAAAAAATCTCGCCTGCTAATCCGATTATCGTGCTTACCCATTTTCTAATTCCTCTTATGTTTGCCGTCCGCCAGCATGACGCTTGTAATTACTATCAACATACCAACTCATGTAGTCAATCATTGCAACCGGTTCGAAGGCGCGGGGACGATCAGCCGAAACACAGGTATTTAAAGGTTCAGCCAAAGTGTCCGCGTTGGGATTAAAAAACATGGCCATGGAGTAGCGGGGTCTGTCCGGCGCAATCACCCGATGAGGAGTGGCCAAAAACCGGCCATTAGACCACCGATGGAGAAACTCCCCGGTATTAACGATAATTCCGTCCTGGACTGGTTTGGCGGGAATCCAATCTCTATTAGGTCCTAATACCTGCAGGCCAGGCACTCCCGACATGGGCAACATAGTGATAAAACCGTGATCGCAGTGAGGAGAAATTCCAAACTGATTCTTCCTGGGCTCAGCGGCTGGATAATATGTATTGCGCGTCCACCACATGGGTTCTGTGAAAAAATTTGAGAAATAATCGTCCGGAAGATCTAAGGCCCGCGCATATAAAGGAAGCATCGCATAACCTAGAACCGACACAGCCTCTTGATAGGCGATCATTGCGGGCCGAAAATTGGGGAGATCTTCGGGCCATTGGTTCGGGCCTACAAACCGGCTGCCCGCGAGAATAGCGGGATCATTCGGTAGTCTCTCCCGTGCAATTGTGATGGTCTCATTGAGATCCGGCTGCGTGTTTTCATTCACAACTGATGTCACATAAACGGTTGATTGTGAGGGAATATAACCCACCGATTTTTCATTGATTTTTAGCTGCAATTTTTCCTCTAGAGGAAGCGAGAAAAATGCTTCGAGTTCAGCATGGGCGCGTTCTAACACCGGTCTCGGGACTCCATGATTGACTACCACATAGAATCCAATATTCTCCTGAATCTCGCAGAGCTTAGCAGCCAGCACATCAAGAGCATGAGTACCTCCATCCAGATAGGGACCCAGATCCAGAATGGGAATATTTACATCCGCATTGTTTTCTTTCGTGCTCATAGTTGTTAGTTAAAAATCAGTTTAGGCCTACCGAGAAATTTTACTCCCTGAAAGGAGGGTTTCGTTTTCATATCAATTCTACTGAAGTCCCCGGAAAAAGCAGTAAACCAAGTTTGACTAATTCTAGACCTGGACAAAATAGCAACGCAATGACTGAAATTTAACGGAAATGCTCGTGATGCTTGGCTCGAGTAGGTCTGCGTGTACTTGACAAACCGACTCACGAAATTTTATAAGGTTCCACCGAATAACAACCCATGATTACACCGGCTCGGGAGATCCATTATGAAACGTGTATCAGCTCTAATTAGTGCCTTAGCCATGATGGGCGTCGCAGGATGCACCCAAGACGCAGCTGAACAAGCCTCTGGGGAAAGCTGGACAACGCTTTTTGATGGCAGCAGCTTTGAAGGATGGAAACAACTCGGGGATGCTAACTGGCGCCTTGACGAAGGTACCTTTCTCGCGGACAGTGGGGCAGGCTTCCTCGTAAGTGAGTCATCATACGGAGACTTTCATCTGAAATTAGAATTTTGGATAGATCCGGATGCAAACAGCGGTATTTTTATTCGTTGCTCAAATCCGAACGAGGTCACAGCCGAAAACTCTTACGAGGTCAATATCTTTGACAAAAGACCCGACCCCACCTACCGCACAGGGGGTATTGTCGATTTTGCCCCACCTTTGAGTACCATTAACTCAGGGGGCCAATGGAATACCTATGAGATCATCGCAGAGGGACCACGATTATTTGTCACGTTAAACGACACTGTGACGGTTGATATCGAAGACAGTACGTATGCCGAGGGACCATTCGCACTTCAGTACGGTGCCGGGGTTGGCCCTGGGGCTGTCAGATTTCGGAATGTGGAAATCATGCCTCTGTAATAGCACTGGCATGCTTAGCCCAGTGAATAACTGACCGAATCGGGAAACTCTGAAAGCGATTCCGAAAAAAAGACAAGCGTTTTAGGCAGCGGAACTCTTTTTCTCTTTATTTGCCCAATATTCAGGCGAAGCCTTAGACGTTTTCAAGGAATCTGCATCCTCAAAGCCCGGCGCCATGCTGGCTGATGTGCCAGACATAACCTCGTGGTGCTCAATGTTCAACGTTCTCAGCCACCGTTGTTGTCCCATAGTTAGCGCAATGAAATAACCCAACTCCACCAGTTCCGGCTCTGAGAAATGCTTGTGTAACCGGTCCCAGAGGTCATCACTGGTCTCCAGATCCCAGGTAATGGCCTCTGTGTATCCGAGCGCCGCCTTCTGACGTTCATCATAATTGCTGGATTTCTCAAAATTGAGAAGATCCATATAATCATCCTCGGCCAATCCCTGCGCCGCTGCTTTGACGGAACGTTGATTGCCACAATATTCGCACTTGACGGACCGAGACACATAGACGCGACACAATTCTTTGATCGCTGTATCTAAAACACCGTCCCGAAATGAGTCTTTCCAGTTGTTGGCAAAGCCCTTAAAAATAGCTGGCACGTGGGCCCGAATCGCTTGGCTTTCGGGGCGGGGAGTTCCCTCTCTAGCACAACGCTCCAATTCCTCAATCATCTCTAGATCTGTAATATCCGCTTGCTTGACGTAACTGATTCTTTGGCTATCTTTTGACAAGATCTTGTTCCCCTTGTTAACCCTAAAAGATCACTATCGTGATGGAAAAATTAATTTAGTCACAGATTATAGCTATACCAGAAACGTCTTAATACCAGCGGGCAACATAGTATTCCGGCGATTAAGAGTAAACACGACAAATGCCCTCAGGCCCACTAGTTCCATTCGCCTCGCCTTTCCCAAATTCCGTCGGCTGCTCGTAAAGCAAGCGCACCAATGGTGGAGGTTGGATTAACACCAGCACTTGTTACAAACGAACTGCCATCCACAATAAACAGGTTCCCCACATCATGGGCCTGGTTTGCTGGGTTAACAACAGATCGCCGGGGATCGATTCCCATGCGCGCCGTTCCCATTAGATGCGCCATGTTGGCATTGCCCCGGGCATCGCGAACTTCAGTGGCCCCGGCAGCTTTCAGCACTTCAGTCGCCCTGGCGGCTCCATGCTCCAGCATCTGGGTAGTATTGTCTCCAAGCGTATAGGTCACCCTTGGTGCCGGTATTCCATGAGAGTCCGTGAGATCCGGATCAAGATCAATGCGATTGTTCTCATTGGGTAAATCTTCGCAGAGTGCGGCGATACCAGCGGTATGGGGGAAGTGTCGTGCCATCTCTAGGTGATGATTTGCACCCCAAGGCACCTGGCGAGAATGGGCCAATGGACCATATGTTCTTCCGCTGACCATGGTGTAGCCTCGCACAAAACCCCGAGACAAGTCGGTTTCATAAAACTCCTGGCTATAAAGTGGTGCACCAAAAGGCCCAATATGTCCGTCGAGTGTTTCTCTAAAAATGCCTTCCACAAAACGCGTCGGATGCACCATAAAATTCCTGCCAACCATGCCATTTGAATTAGCGAGTCCATCAGGGAAATAGCGAGATTTTGAGTTCAGTAGTAAGCGCGGCGTACCAACACCATTACAGCACACCACAACAATTTTTCCTGGCTGCTCCTGCAAGATGCCATCTCGATCATAGTAGAGGACTCCTCGCACCCTGCCCCGAGAATCAACCATGACCTCCCTGCTGCGCGCCCAAGTCTCAAGAATAGCACCGTTTGCGAGTGCCTTTGGCCAATAGGTCCGGTCCGTAGAAGCCTTGGAGCCAATGGGACAACCGTACATACATTTACCGTGCAGCAGACAAGGAGGGCGTCCGTCATATGCGCGGGAAATGATCGCCTGATCTGCCACCCACCAATGCCAGCCCATTTTTTCGTAACCCCTGATCAGGGTGTCACCATACCGGCCAACGGGAAGCGGGGGTGTCGCTCTTGGGATCCTCGGGGGATTCGCAGGATCGCCGTGCAGCCCAGAAACCCCCATCATCCGATCGTTTAAATTGTAGTACGGCTCAAGATCCTGGTAGGTCAAGGGCCAATCGTCAGCTACTCCGTCCAGTGATTTCACCCGAAAATCTGATGGATGAAAGCGCGGAAAATGTGCCTGCCAATGAATAGTTGTACCACCCACAGCGTTGAACATCGAAATACTGGGGCGAAAGCCACCATTATTGGCCACCGAAACCGGATAATCCTCGGGCCGACGCCGAACATTAGGACTCAGGCTAAAGTCTCCTCCGCGGAGCATCCGTGCTTCAAAATCTGAATACTGTGATGGGTAGTCTATCGGATTAACCCAGTCTCCTTGCTCCAAACAGACTACCTTGGCGCCGTGTTCTGATAATCGCCAAGTCAGCGCGGCACCCGCAGCCCCTGCGCCAATAACTACTACATCAGGATTTTCGACAGGCATCGCTAAACGTCCCGATACAACTTCGGCAACCGACGAACACGCTCTAACGAGTTCTCATCGAAGGGCTCCATAACGGGGCCTTCGCTATTGGTCGGGTGAGGCTGATACCCTACTAAATGCCAAATTTGTGGGCGCGTATAGTAACCTTCATAGACCGCTCCACGAACCTTCCTAAAGGAGGCGGGATCGGTAGCTTCGAGCTGCTCTAACAACTCAATACGCTGATCACTATTAAGGTCTGAAAAACTCTGCCCATGTCGTTCCGTAGCTTTCTCACGGAGAAAATCAAGACCACTTTCAAATGCCTCAATCAAACCTTGGTCTTGTGTAAACAGCGTGGCCACATACCGATCTACGTCTACTTCACTTGCCGCAGGCATACCATCTGCAGCAGGAATGATCTCATCAAGCATAGAAATAAAATCCAAACGCTGAGTCTGATCAAAGCCGGGCAATTCAGGTAACTCTTCTTGGGAACGGCCCACTGCCGGGACAACGCTTGAGACTGTAGCTAACCCGGCCCGGCTTGTAACTGAAGTGACGAAAGTAGACTCAATAAAACTACGGCGCGTCCATTTTTTTTTCGTTGGCACAGTTATTTTTCACCCGGATACGCCAAAATGAAATTGTCCCGGTTAGGCATTTTCACCCTAGGAAGTGTCTGGGCATCCATAGCCTCATCCTCACCAATGATGCCATTCAGGAAAAGCAAGTAGGCGGTCAATGCATAGACTTCTTCGTTGGATAGGGTTTGGGGTTGTAGATAGGGCATGGCACGCCGAACATAGTCAAAAATCGTGGTGGCATAAGGCCAGTAACTGCCAACTGTTTTTATCGGTGCTGGTCCATCCAAGGTGCCGTGACCGCCCGCGAGCCTGTCATTGAGAAGCCCGCTACCTTCCTGGCCATGGCATACAAGACACTTTTCCATGTAAATACTCTTGCCTCCGACAGCGGTGCCTGAACCCTCAGGCAATCCATTACCGTCAGGTGAAATACTGATATCCCACGCAACGATTTCCTCGGAGGCGGCCAAAACACCCAGATTCGGTCCATTCTGGGCAAACGCCCACTGGCTTCCTAATATAAAAAAAATAAAACCTACAAATATTGTTGCCGGCAGCTTAGCCATAAACATTAACTACCTCGCCATCCGATGCCACGCGCCAGGATTGAATTCCATTATAGTGGTAGTTGAACTTAGTACCTTTCTCTTCAAGCAGTTGATCCCGACTTGGTTGTATAGCGCCGGATTCGTCAATGGCTCTACTTTTTATGACTGCATCCCCGCCGTTCCATCGCCAAGCCATACGAAACCTAGTCATAGCTTTGGAAAGAACCGGTTCAGACAAAGCAGCGCGAGCCCAACTCCGCCCACCATCTGCTGACACTTCTACGGCAATGATCTTTCCTGATCCGGACCAAGCCAACCCGGAAATTTCATACAACCCGGACCCACTCATTGATAGTCCTGGTGACGGCGAGGTAATCACCGATTTCACTTCCATTGGAAAAGTGAAAATAAGGGATTTGCCATCCTGCCGCAGATCGGTGTACTTAGAGGTCTCATCCCTAGTCATAGTAGGCTCGGCCGTGACTTTGATCCGTCGCAGCCATTTCACACTGATGTTGCCCTCGTATCCTGGCAGAAGAAGCCGAATAGGGTATCCATTGTCCGGGCGTAAGCGCTCACCATTCTGATAGAGCGCTAGTAGTGCATCGTCCATAATCTTTTCCACGGGTACACTCCGAGACATGACCGCTGCATCAGCCCCCTCAGCAAGCACCCATTGCGCCCTAGGATCAATCCCCGCCTCCTCCAACAAAATGGCCAGCGACACACCGGTCCACTCACTACATGAAACAAGTCCATGGAGATCCCCGCAGGAACCGAGTGCGGGTTCGATATTGAAGCCTACGCGGCTGTTCCCAGAGCACTCAATGAAGTGAATGCGCGAGACCATGGGGTAACGCGAAAGTGCATCCATGGTAAAAATTAACGGCCGGTCCACCATCCCATGTATTAACAGGCGATGATCATCTGGGTTTATGTCCGGAATCCCGCTGTGGTGCCGCTCAAAGTGAAGAGCGCTGGGTGTAATCATCCCTTCTAGACTCTGCAAAGGCGTGCGAGAACCCCCGCTGCCCGTGGTCCCAAGCGCCGATACGGGATTCCGCTGAATGTAGTCCTCATGTGCAGCCCGACTACCGTAGCCACTCATCCCTGCCCCGGGTACCTTCATCCAAGGAGGGATATCGACCGTTGTTTGGGCCGATGCTGGGCGTGCCGTTAACAAATTAAAACTGCCTGCACTGATCAGGGCTGCTCCCTGACTGAGAAAAACGCGACGATGCAATAGCCCGTTACCCGCGACTTCTTCCATCGGAATATTTTTCTTTGATTCTGGCATATTTTTTCCTCTCTAGATTGTACCCGTCACTATCCCAGAAACCATTACCAGTATGAATCATAATCCTAGCCCTAGGTGGCCTGTTCCAGTGCTTCATTTCCTAGTCTTGCTAACGGCTCAACCATAGCCCCAAGTTTAAGTGCATGCTCACTCGATGCGTTGCCATCCAGCGCCCTCTTCTCTACCCCTTGGCAAATTGCTGCAAGCCGAAAAAATGAACACGCCAAATAGAATGACCAATGCTCAATATGATTAATGCCCATACGTTGACAATAAGTTTCAATAAATTTCGATTCGCTTGGAATGCCTAATTTTTCTGTATCTAGATTGGCAAGACCAGCAAAATAGAGATCCTGCCCCATGTGTCTTTGCATACACTGATACGCAAGATCAGCGATGGGATGGCCAATCGTCGATAATTCCCAATCCAGCACGGCTATTGCCCGACATCCGTTGGAAGAGAAAATAATATTGTCGAGCCTAAAATCTCCATGGATCAAAGAAATCCAGCCATCATCAGGCGGTACATTCTTGGGCAGCCATTCTATTAACGTCTCCATTTCTCTGATATTGCGCACCTCAGATGCTCGATATTGCTTTGTCCACCTGTTCACTTGCCTTTCGTAGTAGTTACCAGGCTGACCGAAGTTGGTAAGGCCCACAGCTTTGATATCAACTTGGTGGATGGCGGCCAACACTCGATTCAGCTCTTCATAAACACTCGTTCGATCATGGGGTAGAAAATTTGGGAGAGCCGGATCCCATAGCACGCGCCCGCTTATATACTCCATGACATAAAACCAGCTCCCGATCACTTCATTGTCGGTACACAAATGGAACACCTGGGGAACTGGCACATCCGTTCCAGCCAGTGCCTTTAGTACGCGATATTCACGATCCACTGCATGGGCTGACTTAAGCAATTTACCAAGTGGCTTCCGCCTTAAAACGTATTTGGCATCAGGCGTGTAAATAGCGTAAGTAGGATTAGACTGCCCGCGAGGAAATTTTTCCACAGTAATCGGGCCACGAAAGCTAAGGATCTGCCCCTCAAGATAGGCTGTCAGATTTTCCCTATCGAGGTCTTGGGAGGCCACCACGTTTTTTTAGCCGCCCCAGGCCCAAAACTCGCGTCCCTGTTTCGCTACATTCTTGGCCAGAACCATTTTATGAACCTCGCTGGCGCCGTCGACGAGACGAGCCGAACGAGCATATCGATACACCCACTCCAGAATTGTATCTTTGGAATAACCACGGGCACCATTTAACTGAATTGCTGTATCAGCGGCTTTGTGCAGCGTATCTGCCACAGCTACTTTTGCCATTGAAACCTCTTTGCGGGCAAAATCACCTTGATCTAACTTCCAGGCCGCATGCATGGTGAGCAGTCGCCCAATCTGTATTTCCATCGCTACCTCACCGATCATCCACTGTATACCCTCGCGCTCCGAGAGCCGCTTTCCAAACGCTTCCCTCTCATTAATGTAATCAGTAGCGATTTCCAAACAGCGCTTAGCTAAGCCCAGCCAACGCATACAATGTGTCAAGCGTGCTGTGCCAAGCCGCATTTGAGTCACCTTCAACCCATCACCAACCTCTAGTAGTCGGTTCTCATCAGGAATCTCCAAATTCTCGAAAACCAGCTCACAGTGGCCGCCGTGTTCATCGGGGCCCAGGGTCCTAATGCGACGCTCAATACTCCATCCCGGCGAGTCACGGTGAAAAAGAAACGCCGTAAGACCCCGGCGGGGATCGTTTGAAGTACGTGCAACAACGATAAAATGTTCCGCTACTCCAGCGCCGGTAATGAACCACTTACGACCACGAATAAGCCAATGATCACCTTTTTTTTCTGCTGTAGTTTTCATCATGCCACCAGGATCCGAGCCACTACCAGGAGCTGGTTCCGTCATGGCAAAGGCCGAGCGAACCGTCCCATCGACGATTGGCTTTAACCATTTTTCCTTCTGCGCATCTGTTCCAATGTTGTTAAGTAGCATCATCGTGCCATCGTCTGGCGCCGCACAGTTAAAAGCCACTGGACCGAAAATGGAACGTCCCATTTCTTCGTAGCTTGCCGCTAAACCCACGATAGATAAACCCTGCCCCCCTAGCTCCTCTGGCATCTGGGGTAACCAAAGCCCTGCAGATTTCACCTTATCCTGCAGCACCTTTACGATCTCTAGATTTAAGTTTTCATATTCGTCATAGTTATTCGGATCTTGTTCCAATGGAATAATGTTTTGCTGTACGAAAAGCCGTACCTGTTCGCAGTATTGCTGTACCGGAGAAGATAAAGTGAAATCCATCCTTACGTACCTCCATTTTTATTGCTTGAATTGCTTACGAAATACAGCATAGTTTATTTTTCTAGAGGAAAATTAAATCTAGCTAAACTAACATTCCACGACCTGATTGGATGTACTCCTCTTTGGCAAGAGACCTAGGTGGCTCCGGAATCTCCATACCGCGCTTGACTGCCGGCCGCTCTCCAACACGCAACAACCAGCTTTCCAAATACCCCAACCCTTCGATACTGACACCCGACCAAGCATGTCCATGCACCCATGGATAACTGGCGATATCGGCGATGGAATACTCTCCAGCTAGATATTCATGTTCTTCTAGCTGGGCATTAAGTACTTCATAGAGACGGCGTACCTCGCGCTGATAGCGCCCAATTGCATAATCAATTTTCTCCGAGGCATAACGGTAGAACACGTTGGCTTGACCCTGCATGGGTCCGATACCTCCCATCTGAAACATCAGCCACTGAATAACTGTAGAACGCTCCTTCTCGTCGCTGGGCAGCAATTTAGTTGTCTTTTCGGCGAGATAAAGAAGAATAGCACCGGACTCGAAGATATTTAGATCATCGTTACTGTGATCTACGATTGCTGGTATTCGACCATTTGGATTAATTTCTAGAAACCAGTTTTCCCGCTGTTCGGACTCACGTAGATTTAAGGCTACAACTGTATAGTCAAGTCCTATCTCTTCTAGCATGATGGAAATTTTGCGGCCATTGGGTGTGCCGGCCGTATAAAAAGTGATCATTTCTTATTAAAGGCCCCGGTTTTTATTTATTGCTTTCAGAATTACGCCACCTCAATATATAGTGATGGAACGCCTCTAATTACATCGTTAGAGCAACAAAAAACTAAACTCAAGTGGCGAACAAGACTACAGCCTCGGTTTAACGGTCAAATTAAATAACTCCAAAGCATTTTTATACAAAATCTGTTCCTTCTCGTCCTGACTCAGCCATTCAATATCAAGAATATAACTTGCAACATCGTCATATTGGTGTCCATCATCCGGATCAATAGCAGTTCCGGTACCCGGACATTCTGAACCAAACAAACATCGATCAGCACCGACCACCTTTACCAAAAGCTCGATCGCCTCTTGTGAATACAGACAGGTATCGTAGTAGATGTTTCTCATACGTTTAGTGAAACGATTATTAGCATCCCGTCGTACACTCCCGGCCTCAAAACGGCCAACCTGATAAGGGATTGCACCGCCGCCGTGGGAAACCACCACCTTTAGATCAGGAAAATCCTGAAAAACGGGGCTATTAACCAGGTTCAGAACCGCAATAGTTTCCTCTGCAACGAAATTCATAGAGTACGGTGCTCGCTCCGATCTGGAACTGCAGCTGTGAATATACATAACCACTCCCAACTCGACGAATTTTTCATACAACGGGTACCAGTAGCGATCGTACATAGGAGGCGGCTCTTCGGGGCCATTTTCATATGGATCCGGATTGACTAGAGCCCCCCTGAATTTGAGGTCCTTCACGCAACGCTCCAGTTCAGCACAGGCGAGTTCAACGGATTCACCGGCAATCTGGGGCAGCCCGGCCATACCAACAAACCGTTCTGGATAGACCTGGGTTTGGGTATAGATCACATTGTTGTTGACTTCAGCCCACCACTGGACAATCTTTGGCGGCTTCTCACTGTGCATGAGCTGAAACGGACGAGGCGAAATCAACTGGACGTCCGTACCAAGATCATCCATGTGTTGAAGATGGCTTTTCCCGCTAGCCGGCCCGCCAGCACCTCCTGCGTCAAAAAATGCCTTAATTTTCTCACCATCGAGTTGACGATCCACCATCCCCCTGCCATGAGAGCCCCTCGAGGCTAAAAGGACTGACCGATAGGCTCCGAGCTCGGCAGGTGCACTCACGTGACCGTGAACATCTATACGCATGGAAGGTCTCCGATTTAATTTTAAATGTGAGGGTTCGCTACCATGCTGCCCCAACACATAAAGACGGTCAAGATCAGCATTTTGTCTGTGGCGAACGTATTTTCGAAAGCGCTTTTTTATGATCCCCTAAAAACGGTCGGTTAATCTCCGACCCACTCAACAATCGTACTAACTCCCATCCCCACGCCGACGCATAGCGTGGCAAGACCGTAAAAGGGGCGTGGCGCACTGTCGGCACGTCGCTTCATTTCGTGCAGCAGGGTCACCAGAATCCGCGAACCAGAGCATCCGGTAGGATGGCCCAGCGCAATGGCACCTCCATTGACGTTTGTAATCTCATGAGACATGCCAAGCTTCCGCATGCAACCTAAGGTTTGGGCAGCAAAGGCTTCATTGAGCTCGATCAATCCGATGTCACGCAGATTAAGATCTAGGCGCCGTAAAAGTTTTTCCGTTGCGGGCACAGGACCGTAACCCATAACACCGGGGTCAACGCCGGCTGCTGCTGAACCCAGCCAGCGCACCAAGGGCCTGACATTAAGTTCACTGGCCTTATCCCGGCTCATGAGCAATAACGATGCTGCGCCATCGTTAATGCCACTAGAATTACCCGCCGTAACGGTACCACCTTTCTTAAATACTGGACGTAGCTTGGCCAGCTCTTTGGCGGTGGTCGCTAGCTTGTAAGTACCATCCACAGCCTGATACCGGGGATGCTCGTCCACATCAAAAACCAATGCATCACCGCGTTTCTGGGGTATTTCTACCGGCACGATCTCATCTTCAAATCGACCGTCGTTGATCGCATTAATAGCGCGCTTCTGGCTCTCTAACGCAAAGGCATCTTGGTCCTCTCGACTGATCTTCATTTCCTCAGCAATAGCCTCTGCAGTCTCTCCCAAGCTGATAATCGGGTACATCTCATCCATTCTAGGATTGTTGTAACGCCACCCTACTGTTGTATCGTGCATCACTGGAGCCTGTACTGAGGGGGTATGAGTCGGCTTAGGAACGCTCCAAGGAGCCCGGCTCATGCATTCCACGCCACTACCGATATACACGTCCCCCTCACCGGCTATGATTGATTTAGCAGCCTCGTTTACAGCACTCAATGCCGAGGCACAAAGCCGATTGACGGTTATCCCCGGCACCGACACCGGAAAACCTGCTAACAAAGTCGACATTCTGGCAACATCTCGATTGTCTTCTCCGGCCTGATTCGAACATCCTGCGTAGACATCTTCTAGCAGCATCGGATCAATACCATTGCGCTCCATTAGCGCTTTGTAGGTAATCGCTAAAAGATCGTCTGGGCGTATGCTTGCCAGGGCGCCCCCGTATTTACCGATAGCGGTACGTATTCCGTCGACAATCACTACTTCTTGCATGCTGTCCATTCCTCACTCGCCCAACTGAAAAAGCAGTTTTGCACCCTCCAGAAAACTGCCTCACCATTAGCTAAAATATTTCCTAATATTATAGGGCATTGACTAAGGTGGCCACGAACTTCCCCGAAGAAGATACGTTAGTACATTCTAAGGATCGAAAAAATATACGATAGGAATCCACAACGTCTATTGCTTGTGACACTTCATAGTATGGTTAGGTGCTAACTATTAAGATTCCAAGAACCTAAAAACTGTTATGGGATAATGCAGCTTGGTCTTTAGAAAACTATGCTTTCTATGTCATACATTTAAAGAAAACGTTGCCCGCTGAAAAAAAGTCTGGGAATCAATTAAACAACATATGACTCGACGCACACGTAAAAAAAAGCAGAAGCAGGATTTGGATAGCTTTTCTGCAAACCCAACCACCCATAAGCCAGTACCCGCTAACGGGCACGGTAGTACGGGCGT
>CAJWKT010000006.1 GCA_913041665.1 uncultured Gammaproteobacteria bacterium
AGCATCGCCGCGTCATTTCCGCTCGGTGCCCTCGCCGCCTACTTCTTCACCGAAGAATATGAGGCCTCGGAGTAATTGATGAATAGCGCAAACCTGATCGACATGCGCAGCGACACCGTCACTCGACCGTGCGCCGCGATGCGCGCCGCGAGCCTGCGCTCCCTCGCGCCGGCCAGCACGGACGAGGTCGGCGACGAGAGGGTTGGCGCCGACGAGCCGCGAGCCGCTGCGCAATCCGCAGCCCCGGGCAGCGGCTTCGGGTCCCTCTCGAGCCCGAGGACTCCGGCGCGGGCTTCGGTCGGCCCTCGTGATGACGGCACCGGCGGCGGGATTCACGCCACCATGAAATCCCCCTTGGTCACGCACAACCTGTGAGCGCCCTTCACTATCATAGTGTACCCAGATGAGTCCATGCGCATCGCCATACTCTGGCATATCAATCACATGGGTCTGCTCTCGAGTTGCAGCGTCGTACACTAAAATCCGGCCCTCGCCATTACTGGTTGCCCAAATCTCTTTACCATTAGGAGACAGCAACACATGATCCATCTCGTATGCGGCAAATAAAGTTGCCAAAATACGTCCCGTTCCAGTTTCCAGTACTGTGATTGTGCGGCCGAATTCACCCATGCCTTCACCCTTAGAGGCAACCCAAATCTCCTCCTCGTTAGCAGTAAGCGTGCTCCCGAAAGGGCCTGGGCCCGTGGCGCTAGTCCATACGACAGCGCCTGTCTCAATATTAATCTTGGTGATGTTGGAAGATCCCGACATGGTGACGTAGATAAATTGTTTTTTTGAATCTATGGTGCCCCAGGTTCCCCGATAACCCGGCAAAGGATATTCTTTCACGACCTCCCATGTTTCAGGATCAATTTTTGCCATCCAGAAAGGCCTTAGTGCCATCAATGTACCCTGATAAAGGTTAGCCGCGGCCCTAGCTCCAGTTGCACGGCCCGGCCCGTAACCAGCAGGCTCCATCAAGGCATAGATAAACTCATCATCCGTCCAGGCGGTATAAACCATACCCCCCAAATCAATGTCTTTGGCCCCACCTACTACAGTGTCTGTTGAGGGGTCGTACAACATAACAGCTAAACCATTCGGATCCCGATTAAACATATCTAAAAGCAGGTATTTCCCCTGGAAAATCTGTCCATGGTGTAGTCGTCCGCCAACAGTAATTTGTTTCACCGGCTGTAAGGTAACCGCATCCACCTTAATGATGGTTTGAGCACCTGCCGGATCCGGAATACCGTCAGGCCCAAGTTCTCGGGGACCGACAATGTAGGCATATTTTCCATCGGGCGACATCACACTGGTATGAACTGCGTTTCGGAGCTCGGCAGGGAACAAATAACTAGCTATGACTTCCTTGGTTTGGGCATCACCAACCACCACTCGATTAGATAGCGGCGGAATGTAACCTTCGTGCAGAACCGCGGGCTTCGCATTCGTACCAATATTTTCGTAGAAATACGTGCGATTCGCCTCAGGCGTAAACTTAGGCTCACCGGCATCAAATGTAGCAGTGATGCGCGTATCATAATGACTCTTAAGACTACCTTCGTTGGCACGCCGCTCCCAGCTTGTTAAGACTGAACCGAAGGACTCTATCGACTCAACAATTAGATCCCTCTGCGTTTTCTTAAATTGCAGTTGATTGGCCTGAGCAGCCTTTACTTGATTCAGCGCCTCAAGCCACTGCGCCGGCAACCTAGCATCCAAAGGTAGCCCTGCTAATGAACGGATATACATAGAAAGAGACATTAGGTCTTCATCGTTGAGATTTAGCTCGGTCACTATGACCGCCATCATAGGGTTACTCTCAAGCTGATCGAAAATATCCACTGGGGTAGGGCCGAAGTGTAAGGTGGGCCCCACGAGGCCTTGAGCTCCCTCCCCGTGACATACCCAGCAGCCTACCGGGCTCGCATGGAAAATACCCCGGCCACGCTCCACTAAAACCTCAACGGACTGCTGTGCTGAGATGCAAATAGACACAAGGCTCAGCGTAAACAATAAACCCAGATGCTTGGTCACTTCAAACCTCTGCCGAGATCAAACTGCCCGTCATGCGAGAAAATAAAGATCCGCAGACCATTAGCGTGCTGCTTAAGCAAGTTGGTTTGGCTATTTTTGCTCTTATTCCCAAGCTGAGCGTACTGGGGGCCCAACTAAGTAATCAGGATTAGCGTTCCCCCGAGGCCGATATTTTTGAAAACCGCCGTTATCAACTTCAGCTACATAGAAATTCCCTTCCTGGTCCACACTGATGCCGTGCACGCCCCACATACCACCCGGGAAATTACCCCATGTACCCCAGCTGTACAGGAACCGGCCATCCAAATCATATTTGACCATTTGGTTGGTACCACGGTCTGCGGCCCAAAGAAACCCGTCCGCTGTAATCATGAAATCATGAACATCTGCAGGATTCTCCCCAACACTCCACTCGTAGAGATACTTACCATTCTCATCGAAGACCTGAATCCGATCATTACTTCTGTCATTTACGAATACACGTCCCGTCTCGGCATGAACAGCAATGCCATGCACATTGTGCCAATAGCTGGGTCGCGTCTCTCCGCCACGCTGACCGGCCTCACCCCATTCCAGAAGATAGTTCCCATCCCTATCAAATTTTACGACGCGCGTGCCGTTATATCCATCCGCCACGTAAAAGCTGCCGTCGGGCGCCCAATCCATAAAACTTGGGCGATTAAAATGAGTCTCGTCGCTCCCCAGCTCCCCATAGGTACCTATGGACTGAACTAGCTCGCTGCCATCATTCGTAAATTTGTGTATGACGTGCTTATGATCGTCAACAACCCAGACATGTTTCTCGGGATCATATGGACTAATGGCAACGAAATGCGGCCTCTGCAACATATCATCCCATTGGGTCCAAGCCTCAATCATATTGCCTTCGCCATCAAACACTACAATACAGTGTTCCCAGCGGGCATCTATCCCTATCTCAAGCCCTCTTGCCTCCCAGGCGGTAATGCCCTCCTCCGCTAAAGAACCAGTACCACCGTTAGCTGGAAGGCTTGCGGCTGTAGCATCCCGCCAAGGTAATCGGCCGATCGGAAAAGATAGGCTGGGCGCAATATCTCTAAGATATTGAGTCGCGGGACGATCTATATTAGGCAATTCTCCCCGCTGTAACGCATAAATTCGGTCTGGGCTCTCTGCAAAAATGCTCTGTCCTGCACCCCAGGTCCAATCCTCGTGTCCTGACTGTTCAGCAATATCTTTTGGCCACCCAACTACAGCCTCATACCCGCCCAAAACATCTTGTCCGCCAATCTGGCCCGTCACAGCAGCATAACTTGCTGCAGAAACAGGTATGTCTACAGATCCGTCTTGACCGCTTCCGTTACAAGCAACCACCAAACCAGAGGCAACCACAATAGGTAGCAGAAAGTATTTATTCATCATTCTCCCCTAAACAAAAAATGGCGCAGCTAAAAGAAAAACAGCCACCATCAATCGAGATTATTTTCTAACCAACCCCCGATGTATTCAGCAATTTCTGCACTGTTCTCTTCGAGCATCATCATATGCCCGTTACCTGTCAGTCCAACGTCTTCCATTCGCACGTATTCGGTCTGGACGCCAGCTTGATTGAGCCACCCGGCAAGACAGTGATCAAAAATCCGATGGTAACCCGCCTCGCCATTCATGAAGAGGACTGGGATGTGAGTCAGGTTCACCAATTGGCGTGCGGGTTCCCGTTGAACATAACAAGGTACAAGCCCTTCTTCATCCGCCTGATCCTCTATAACAACTTGCAGCTCCGAGGCATCTCCGGCCGGAGGATCGTAGGTAATTGGTGTATTGCCCACCCCCCAAGCGAGTCCGCCGCGCTCCCGGTACACTACGTTCGTAGTGTCTACCCCGCGGATAGGTGGGGCAGCTGGCTCCAGTGTGACGATAGCCACTACTTGGTCCGGTCGCTCATCAGCAATATTCCAGCCAAACCAGCCCCCCTGAGAATGTGTCAGAAGAATGACTGGCGTATCAATCATATCCAATAGCGCAACGTTGGCATCAATGGTCAACTGTGCTTGCCGGCCACCAATAAACGCCACTTGTGTCCGCATAAAGTCATCAAAAACTGGATCGCCCATGCGTCCCGTGCCCGGCCACTGTGTATGCTTGCTCGCCTGTGGAAAATCGGCTGTTGCAGCAGAAGCCGTAAAAACCTGCTCAATATTAGGCGCATTTCGAATATTCATGTCGCCATCTACGTCAGGTACATACTGAGATCGTCCCCGGGCAGGAAAATCTTGTATATAAACGACATAGCCCATGTCTAGAAAATCATAAGCCCAACCGGGCCGACCATCGGGTGTTTGCAAAAAATCGACTCCCGTTTGTCCGGCGCCATGCAAAAAGACAACCGGGTAAGGATGCTGAATTTCTTTCGGGACCATGACCTCCACATACATGGCTCCACCCATGGTTTCCCGTCCAGCATCTCCCACATACTCACCACCCGCATAGAAAAAACCGTGGCGGGCAACGTTTTCTAAGGAGACTGTCGGTATCGAGTCCGGTGGTGTCTGAGCGTATATTCCATATCCCATTGCGCAGCATGCGGCAATCAATACCACTTTTGTGAACTTCATTATTTTCGAGTGCATAATTCTTTTCCTTTTAATGTATACACCTTAAATTTGCCTAATTCCAGGCTGCATATACTGGCTTCCCAACCATAGTCTCAGGTCTTGCTCCCGCTCTCGGTCGGTATTTCTGGACACGTCCATTGCCTACCTCGGCCACGTAAAAATTACCCTCTTGGTCCACACTTAAACCATGAACACCCCATTGCGCGCCGGGGAAATCACCCAAAACGCCCCACGAATAAAGGAAATTGCCATCAAGGTCATAGCCCAGAATCTTGGTTGTTGCCCGGTCTGCTGCCCAGAGCACACGATCAGCGCCAATATAAAAGAGATGAATGTCCGTAGGCTCAGGCCCAAAGCTCCACTCATCTAAATACTCGCCGTCATCACTAAACACCTGCACACGATTATTTGCTCGGTCATTAACAAAGACTCGCTGTGTCTCAGCATCAACTGCTACACCATGAACGTTATTCATGAAGTTGGGCCGAGTCTCGTTAGGAGGATTCCCTCGCTCTCCCCAGGCTGTAAGATAGTTACCATCGTGGTCGAATTTCACAACTCGAGTGTTTGCATAGCCATCGGCTACAAACATAGCATCCGGCAAGAATGCTAAAAATGTCGGTCGGAAAAAATGGGTCTCATCGTCACCAGATACATTCGGTGTACCGATGGTCTGAACCAACTCACTGCCATCATTAGTGAATTTAAAAACAGCATGCCGAAAATCATCTACAACCCATACGTGTTTTTCGGGGTCATAGGGATTGATAGTGACGTAGTGAGGCCTTCTAAAAAGTTCGTCCCACTGCGTCCATTCCTCAATGATATTACCGTCCCGATCAACAACCACTAGACAATGCTCCCAGCGGTGGTCTACGCCGTGCTCTCCCCGGTCCGTATCATCACCGTCCAGCGCACCTGGTAGGCTCGCCCGAGGACCGACTGATGCGTTACGCCAGGGTACCTGAGCAACGGGAAAAGAAAGAGCAGGACCCGCCTCGGGATAGACTGTTGCAGGCGGACGCTCAATATTGGGCAGTTCACCCCGATGCAGTATGAAAATGCGGTCAGGGCTCTCAGCGAAAATGCTCTGTCCAGCCCCGTAAGTCCAACCCTCGTGGTCAGGTAACTCAGCCAAATCCTGTGGCCAGCCCTCTGCAACCTCATAAGGTCCAAACATATCCTGGCCACCTTTCTGGCCCGGAATCGCAGTAAAACCTGAGTCAACGACTTCTGCTACCTGCGTCATTTCTTGCTCACAGGCTGATAGCAAAGCACCAAGCATGATAATAGCCACGCGACTACTATTACTCTTCGTTATAACTGTACGGATGTTATTAAACATTGGACGCTCCCCTCCTAACTAACATTTTCTTGAATCCATTTATGAATAAACTCGATGATGTCATCACTATTTAATTCAAGCATCATCATGTGTCCATTGCCGCTAATGCCCACATCTTCCAAGCGAACGAAATCTGTTTTAACTCCCGCTTGATTGAGCCACTTTGGTATGCATGCATCAAAGACTCTGTGGTAGGTACCGTCAGCAGAGATCGATAGAACCGGGATCTCCTTCATATTTATAAGTTGTCGTGCCGGTTCTTCCTGTAAGTAGCAAGGTACCTCTCCTGTTTGGCCTGCCTCAGCTTCTAGATAGGTGATTAATTCGGATGGGTCATCCACCGGTGGATCATAGGTAAGTGGATAATTAACTGGACCCCAACTGTTTGCGGCGCCTCCGGTATAGGCAACATCGGCCGTGCTAACTCGCCCAATTTGGGGTCCGCCCGGCTCTACCGTGATCAAGCCCTTCACCTGTCCAGGCCTCCCATCAGCAACGCCAAATCCAACCCCCCCTCCTTGGGAATGCGTTAGCAAAACAACAGGCCCGATTTCATCGAGTAATTCCATGGCTGCAAGACGTGCCAACCGGGTGCTTTCTCCAGCGAACTGGACTTGGGTCTTAATAAAATTATCAAAGATTGGGTCTCCCGGCTTTCCCTCGCCCGGCCACTGCGTGTGATTGTCATTTAGTGGAAAATTGCCCTTCTCCTCCACGTTTGTCCAAATGGTCTCTAGTTGCTCTGCCGTTCTGATTCCAAGGCCACCGTGAACACCATCCGCGAACCTCTCAGGGATATACGTGGAACGCCCGCGTGCCGGATAATCAACCATGTACACGACATATCCCTGCTCTATTAAATAGTAGGCCCAGCCAGCTCTCCCGTCTGGCGTCTGCTGCCAATCAACCCCGGTCTGACCATTGCCGTGAAAAATTAATACGGGGTACGGCTGGGTAATCTCATGAGGCTGCCATACGTCTACGTACATCTGTCCACCCATGATAGGCGGATCACCTACATACTCACCCCCCACATAGAAAAAACCCTTCCGAGCTATACTATCGGTAGAAAAAGTCGGAATTACATCCGACGGCATTGCCGGAGAATGCGTAGCCTCTTCAGGTTCAGCTTGGGATACCTCCTCATTACCCCTCTGTCCACAAGCGGCCAGAAGGGTGCTTGAGAGTACGAAAATCGTGGTTATCAACCGCACTACGGGCCTACTACTCAGGCTAGTCATAGATCCACCTATATATTTGATATTTTATGAACCAATTTTCTTAAACGAGGAACACCTTTTTTTAAATTATTGGTCGGTGTTAAGTTCATTGTAGCGGAAACATCAACAATATTTAATAATAACTAATGAAATGTCATAATAGTTTTAGAAAAATTACTTAACTACATGAATTAAAAATATTTATTTAATCACAACAACAAACCCTACTATCCATTAGCAAGACGTATAAGGGGTAGCGTTAATGTCGAAAGTAAGGAAAATGTGGCGACTACTGATTCTGGCTTTGGTCTGCGTCACAGCGTCCTGCGCTGATGACTCCATAAAGGACAGCTCGTTGAGCGTACCTGAGCTCGTAGAGAGAGGGCGCGAACTGTTCCATCTGGAGGATTCATGTGTTGATTGCCATGGGGAGAATGCGGGAGGCGGCCTCCTTGCTCCGTCTTTAGCTTTTGGTCCAAAACCTTCAGAAATCGCATATCAACTGCACACGAACCCAGATATGGCTGAAATAGCCAACATATTGAGGGCATCGAGGCAGGACCTCGTCGCCTTATCGTTATTCGTTCTCCAGCTAACCGGGACAACGCCTGAATCTATCGATGTAAACGCACTTCAAGCAGAAATCTTCCTGGGCACTCAACCCGAACTTGAAACTCAAGTGCCTAGAGCAGAGATAGCCGCCGAAACTCAGGCTACCATGCCCTTCTCCGCAGTACTCGAATCCTGGCAAACGCGTGCCATGCAGGGCAGTCTCAAGCGAACCTACGACGTGGAGTTGTTGGCCGAATTTGATCCTGGTGAGCCTAAATTCACGCCAGAGGCGGGCAAAACTTATTTCTACGAAAATACGGGGACACGGGGAACTATGAACCCAGAGACTGGCGAGACCTTTGCCCCTCAGGCTATGAAAATTGTGGTTGGTGATGCAGTCACCCATGAGATCATTGCCTACCACGAATTACCCATCGAGTTGCGCAGCTCCGTTCACGCTACTGCAATGAGTCCGGACGGTCGGTACGTTTACATCGTTGGCGCCAAAGAATCCGAAGGAACTGGTCCGCAAAGTCCATTGAGCCCAGCAACGTTGTTAAAAGCTGACGCCTTGACACTCCAGCCGGTTAAGCAATTACAGATTGGCGGGAGAGTACATCATGCCCAAATATTTCAAGATCGTTATCTTTTGGTTGATACTTTTGCAGCCGACCCAGATGGATTGAGTGTATTTTTGTTCGATACTCAGTCCGACGAGATTGTAGGTGGTGTACGCGATGAAGATTTGGGTGGAAGAAGTTATACAGCATGGACAAATGACCAGTATATTTTCGTGCTCATGGAACCCATCGGCTACGGTTATTTTGCTGCTCAAAAAACAATGCGCGGCGAACTCAAAAATTTTCCAACCTCATGGATCGTGAAACTTGACCCAGAAACTTGGGAAGCTATACAAGAATATCCCCACCCAGGTTACCGCGCTGACTGGATCTGTTTCGACAAGGAAAGTAAATACATGTTTGTGCCGAGCACGGGCTCGAACAATATCAGCAAGATTAATATAGACACTGGTAGCATCGAATGGGTAAGGCCCACAGGAACTGGTCCGTATGCTTGTGATTTAAATGCAGCCGGAGATGAGGTATGGGTAGCCGATAAGGGTGAGGCAACTCTGATGGTAGGAAGCCGAACTATTACGGTCTATGACACCGAGTCGGGTAGACACTTGGACACGTTATTTTCGGCATACAGAGCCGATCATTTACTGCTATCACCGCGGGGTAATGAATTTTGGCTCACCAGCAACGTTGAAGGCGCCATCTATGTGTTCGATGCATACAATAGGAAGCGGAAAGATATTATCCATATGCCAAACGGAGGCGACGCGCACGGTCTGGTCTGGGTTTATTACGACGAAGCTAGAGTACCCAAAGTCATCCGCGATCAGGGCGGCTTTCATAACGGCATTAATCCACGCAATAATCAACCCCATTTGCATTAATAAATATTCCGCAGGGGCTGACATATAGCCTACATGGGTCAAGCACCTAAAAACGAGGGGTACACCGAATACCCAAGTGAAAACGATCTTAGACTTTCTTTTGAAAATTTTTTGAGTGTCTTACCGCTACCGGTTTTTAAAAAACACTACTAACGCAAGCCCTAAGTTTCTACCACCAAACTTTCCTGCTGATCTACAGAACCCTTAGCTAACTGATTGCAATATTTGGTTATCTGCTTTGCCTTTTCAATTGCCCGTCTCGTAATCTGATCTGCCTTTTGGAAACGCTTCCAGTCTAACAATCTCTCGAAATAAACTTCAACGATGCCCGCAATATCTTTAAAACTAATCTGCATATCATTGTGCATAATGATCGTTTTCTCGAACCTCCTCGAGATCCCCGCCTATGAAAGTGCACCCACGGGTAGCCGACCCGGCATCGAAACTGGCCATTCCTTTTTGTTCAACTTTAGATATAGATCATATAGAACACCTAGAGCACAAAAAGTATCCTGTCGCCACGGTAACCTAGCGCGCTTGACGAGCTGCCCACTAGCTTATTGATACCCACCTCTACGCAAAGCCTGGGCCCACTATTTTGCATTGTTGTTCATATTTTGTGCCCCAATACTGGGTTTCAGAGGTTTCATTATAGGATAGAATCCGAAATTTCACTCGACAGAGACCCCTGATTTGTTGAGACTGAAACCAACGACAGATACCATCCTATAGGCAACTAGACAGGGAAGCTTCTGAATGACCCAGAGGGATGCCTCTAAAAAACCAGGAAAAGAAGTCCAAAGTACTGGGCTATTTCATGTCATCGACCCCCAAGTATTCCAGCGTCCACTACTCGATGAGCTCTGCGATTTAGCGACACGGGTTCGTGCTGTAGCTAAACGCGCTGAAGGAGCGCGCTTTCTACAGAATCTACTACCTACCTCTAGAGCTATGCTTTATTTCACTCAACCGTCAACCCGAACCTTCCTGTCTTTTGATAATGCATGTCATATTCTGGGTATGTCTACTAGTGAAATCAGAAATCCTGCAACCTCATCTGAAGTTAAAGGAGAAAGCTTTGAGGATGGGATTCGAACTTTTAGCTCCTACGTTGATGTAATTGTTATGCGAACACAGGAGCCTGGGAGGGCAGCCCAAGCAGCCCAACTCATGGATACTATTGCCCGCCCAGTACCAATTATTAATGCGGGCAGTGGCAGCGACCAACATCCGACACAAGCCCTATTAGACATTTACACCCTGGGTCGCAGCTTCTCGGACCGCGGAGGCATTGATGGGAAAATTATAGGGCTAATGGGTGACCTGAAGAGAGGACGTACTGTGCGATCCCTCTGCTATCTTATGAAAAACTATTCGAATGTGAGTTTAGTATTCATAGCACCAAAACAGTTTGCAATGCAAAGCGATGTTATAAACCACCTAAAAGAACACAATATCCCGTTTAAAGAGACGGAAAAATTAAATGAAGTAATTTCAGATTTAGATGCACTTTATATTACTCGCATGCAATCCGAGTGGGACGAAGTTAACGAATCCCAAGCAGTAGATTTTACAAAATTCAGCGTAGGGCCCAAAGAACTTTCTTTATTCAAGGAAAAAGGAATCATTATGCATCCATTGCCCCGCGGGGCCGAGATTGACACGACAGTAGATATGGATCCACGGGCTATGTACTGGCGGCAGGAACGGAATGGTATGTGGATGAGGGTAGCGGTACTTCTCAAAATTTTCCAAATCGAAGGCCAAATACAAAAGTTGGATTTATGATCTTTTCATAATTCTTGGCATATGCCTCTATCGAAATTGCTGTCTTTTCCGAATGTGATTTTACAATTAAAAAAATCAGCGCATAACCTGTCAAAGTTAGCGTTGATTTTTTTTATTTTGAGTCAAGCTAGTTGCATGCTCACGTCTAGCACTCAAGTAGAAAAAGAAAATGGCTCCGCATCAAGCCACTCAACCAGAACGAACATTTCTCTCAATATAAGACCAAAAACATCTCTTAATTTAATCCTGATCCGCCCAGCCCAACCGGTTGCAACACTTGTGTTGATGCCAGGTGGGCCTGGTAAAGCTGGTATTTCGGGGGTCAATATTACCAATCGTGTAGATTTCGTGACACTGACTGCGGAAATGTTCGTTGCTCAACAAATAGCCATTGCGGTAATTGATGCCCCGTCCGATCAGCCAGATGGACTGACACCTCGTTACCGACAAACAAAAACACATGAAGCCGAACTTGCCATGATCATTGAGCGACTAGGAAATGAAACGGGTCTTCCTATTTGGGTGTTAGGTATTAGTCGGAGCACCCTGTCAGCGATGCACGCCGCCATCAACATTGAAAATGGTCTAAGCGGCCTTGTTTTACTTTCCAGTATAACCAATATCCCGATTGGATCTGGGGCAATCAATTTAACCGATTTAAGCCTCAATCAAGTTTTGATACCTACCCTCATCATTGCTCACAAAAAAGATTCCTGTCAGGGGACACCTCCACGCGGAGCTACAGAGATACTCGAAAACCTAAAGAATTCCTCCAATGTCGTAGTCAAATTTTTTCAGGGAGGATTTGAAAGTGGGCAAAACCCCTGCCTACCGGGAACTTACCATACCTTTAATGGCATTCAGGATAAGGTAGCTGGGTTGATAGCCGAGTTTATAAAAAATAATATCAAATCTAGCAACCGCAGTGATTAGTAATCAATAGAAACTGGGGCAATCCCATACTTAAGGCAAGTGTGTTGCTGATGAGTCTCAATGGGGATGGCAAGGGAGCCAAGGCAATAACTAGATTTTTATAGGCTTGGGACTCGAAAGGTAAATAAACAAACCGCTAACAACACCCAGAAGTACTAGCGCACTTAACCCAAGTGACCAGTGAATACCAATCACTCCACCAACAAAACCAATAGTAATACCGGAAAATGTACGCATACCCAACGCTGCCATACTATAGAGGCCAATAACACGTCCACGGATACCCTCTGGCGAGCCTAACTGAACCAGTGTCTGTGCCATGGCATTAAATGAAAGCTCAAAAAATCCTGCGAAAAACAAAAGTAGCAACGCTAATGAATAACTACTAGAAGCTGAAAAGCCAATTATTGTACAGCACCATAACATCGCCAAAACCAATGCGCTGCGGGCCTTCGGCTGTAACAACCCTCTTGCCTCTAAAACTACACCAGCAATTAGTGCACCGCAGGCATCAGCGGCAAATAACATCCCATAGGTGAATCCCGCATCGCCATGACCCAGGTCGTATGCAAACTCAGGCATCTGGGGATGATAGCCATTTCCAACAAAAAAGCCGGCGCTGCCAGCAAGTAAGGTCATACCAACGACGGTCCGATTACCAGCAACAGCTTGAAGCGTGGAAATCGCGTCACGAATACCCCGCACCGAAGCTTTTAATGCGGGTTTACCGCGCCTATAACGAGGACCATAGGGCGCCCTCCATAGCCAAAAAACTAGGGGTAAATAAAGTAGTGTATTTAAAAGAATGCCAAGGGAGGGGCCCAGTATCAACATAGCGGCACTGCCAATCGCAGGCCCCCCTAAAAGTCCGAGATAACGGGCTGTAGCGTTTAGTCGGACCCCACTTTGGAGCTGCTCAGGCCCGACAATATCGTGTACCAGCAGCTGCATGGACGGGCCCCATAGAACGCCAGCAAGACCATGCAAAATTAACAGGACCACCGCATGCCAAATTTCAACAGTATCTAGAATAAACAATAAACCCCACGCTACTGACACACCCATAAACAGGCCCATACCGACCTGAATGATGCGTCTCGGATCAAACCGATCTGCAAGCGAGCCGGACCAAAAAGAGAACAACAAAAACGGTAGCCAGTGGGAAATAACCGCAAAACCCCCCAGAGCAGGAGATTGGAATTTCTCGAACAAAATCCAGTAACTGATAACGTGCTCAATTGAGTCAGCCATCCATGCTACTGCCGAGGTGATGAAATAGGTTCGGTAGCCCGGCTGACGCAAGGCACCAAAAGAGGGTTGCGAACTAGGCTGATTCATTGGAGAGTT
This sequence comes from uncultured Gammaproteobacteria bacterium, assembly GCA_913041665.1. Taxonomy (GTDB): domain Bacteria; phylum Pseudomonadota; class Gammaproteobacteria; order Steroidobacterales; family Rariloculaceae; genus CAJWKT01. The sequence goes on from CAJWKT010000006.1 coordinate 13,282, forward strand.
TAAAGATGGTTACCCTATAGTTCGCTAGCAGCTTATTCTAGACTGGAAGAACGGTTGTTCTCCCTTGCGCCAATACACAAAAGACTGTAACCAGCTAGACAACGGGGACGGCTACATCCCGGAAACAGTATATCCAAGCACGGACTTCAGCTCTAAAAATTCCATGAAAGCATGATCGCTGAATTCACGGCCGTTTCCAGACTGTTTATATCCCCCAAAAGGCGCATTTAAATCGAGTCCCGCATTGTTGAGACTAATGTAGCCAGCCCGAATTCTGGCAGCAACCTGACGCGCATGCTCAATATCACTGCTATGCACGTAGCCCGCAAGCCCGTAATCCGTATCATTACCGATCTCGATGGCTTCATCCTCATCGTCATAACCAATTATGCAAAGCACGGGACCAAAGATTTCTTGGCGAGCAATTTCCATATCGTTACTGACATCTCGAAAAATCGTAGGCTTTACAAAATAGCCACACTCCAGGCCTTCTGGCTTTCCAGGTCCTCCCGTTACCAGTGTGCCCCCCTCGTCAATACCGCTACTGATCAGTCGCTGAACTTTTTTCCACTGTGCTTCAGAGACCACAGGCCCCATTCGACTGCCTTCCTTGGGGTCGCCCGGAGCCCAACTTTCTGCAACCTTTTTCGCAATTTGTGAAACCTCATCCATCAGTCTATTTGGCACCAGCATTCGGGTGGGTGCCCGGCAAGACTGCCCAGTGTTCTGCATGACTGCCCCCACACTGCCAGTGATTGCGGCTTCTAAGTCTGCGTCTTCTAGTACAATGTTGGGGCTCTTTCCGCCTAGCTCCTGGTGAACACGTTTAACCGTTTTTGCAGCTGCTCTAGCCACTTCGATGCCTGCGCGGGTAGATCCTGTAATGGAAATCATGTCAATTTGTGGGTGAGCCGCCATTGCGGCACCGACGACGGGGCCTTCCCCTTGAACCAGATTGAAAACACCCGGTGGGACACCCGCTGCATCCAAAATTTCGGTAAATATCTGGGCGGAGAGCGGAGCGATTTCTGATGGCTTAAGCACAATAGTACACCCGACGGCTAGCGCGGGAGCAGTTTTGGCGCAAACCTGATGAATTGGCCAATTCCACGGCGTTATGAATCCACACACACCGATGGGCTCCATAACCACACGGGTTGTTCCGCGGTCATCTTTGAAACTGAAATCTTTTAACACCGCGACAGCCGATTTAAAATGATTTACTCCCAAGGGAGCGTGAAATTCGCCTGCTAACCAACTTGGTGCACCCATCTCCTCTGTAATCACACCAGCCAACTCGCTTACCCGATCCTCGAACTTGGCTAAAATGCGTTCCAGCACCAACAGACGCTCTTTTTTAGAGGTCATTGACCAATCGGGGAATGCGGCTTGCGCAGCCTCTACTGCTTTATCCACGTCAACTGCAGAACCAATGCTGATGCGGCCAGCTATGGCCTCGGTAGCAGGATTTATAACATCTAGGGTCCTTGGCTCGACGGGATCAACCCATTTGCCATTGATATAGAATTGCAAATTTTCACGCATCGTCTAAGTACTCCTTCCCTCTATCACTACAAATTGTATAGAGAGGAATTTTGTGCTGGTTTTCGATCTGATGATTCCCTGTACTCCTTCCGCCCGCGCCGGAGATATGGTGCCGACGACACAGGTTCGCCCCTCCCCAGAAAGGAGAATAAAAATCACAACATAGTGCTATATCGCCATCATCATTGAAAATCTGATCTCGCTCAATGATCACGTCAAATTATCCCAGTCCAGTGGAAAAATCAGCACTGCTTACGCCTAGTAGAAGCATTATTATTACCCTCTGTTTTTGATATCTCACAGGCCTTCCACAACAGTCTGCCGGAAATAATCTACAGGGGCATTTTCCGCATCACTGCTGCACGCCAAACCACCAAACAAAAACTCAGACCGATATTACCCGGTACTAGTTATGCTGCTTCTACGTCTACCGGCGGAGTTGGTTCACTCAGTTTCTCAAAAACTTCTTCGTCTGACCAATCCCATGTAGCAGAATATTTATCAGGCATTCCGGCATATATAGGCTTACCGTCTGAGATAGGCGGCTGAGGAATGGGACCACTCGGATTTGAATAATCCTTGGGGTTTTTGTACGCCGCAAGCTCTTCATCGGATATCCCTAGTTTTTCTTGAACTACCGGATCAACCCAAGATTCTCCGCTTATGTCTCTACCCAAGGAACTACAAACTTCTAACACCGTATTTTCTGGGCCAGCAAAGTAGATCGACTGACAGAACCCATGATCTAACGGGCCCTGGACCCTTACGCCCTTAGAGCGAATCCGATCGCGCATCGCAAGCAACTCCTCTTCAGTATCTACATTTACAGCGAAATGCTGCATGGTGCCGGCCGATGACGGTGCTAGAACGTTACCAGCGTGCGTCACACCAACCTCTGAGGGGATTTTCTCTATACCGGGACATTGTACAAATGCTACATGACACGCAGGTTTCCCATTTGCTGGGCCGTTGAGCTCCATAAAACAATGAAAATATCCATCAGTGCCGTGCATGTAATACATCGCCACCAACTTTGCGCCGAGAACGTCCGACCAAAAATCTACATGCGCTTTCATGTCAGCCGTCATAATAGCCAAATGGTGAATGCCATTACTTTTTAACATTTTGATTCTCCAAGATGTTGAACCCCCCCCTACAGACGTTCACAGTGCAAAAATCCTGACTCAAAGTCAAATGCTAACTAGGCACGCATCACGCGGGCATACAGCCTCTCGATTTGCGTCCAAGCAGATTCAATTGCACCAGTCTGTCAGACCGTTAAGTTACTTACATGGCCACCGGTACACTGTGCCTTATTGCGCCATGAGAGCTTCAATCTCATCTGCGGTTCGTGCTAAATTTTTTGACAGATTCTCATAACCGTCTTCAGTGATGAGGATCATGTCCTCAATCATCATGCCGGTACCAAGCTCAGGAATATAGAGTTTCGGTTCTATGGTAATCACCATGCCCGGTTCAATAGATGTGTCAGGGTCAGTGATGGTCCGCGCTACAACTAGATCGACGTGATGACCCAGGCCACGAGCGGGAACAGGTGCTGGGTTGGTCAGGGGTTCACCTAAAAAATGTGTTGGTGATGGAAAAATACCCCAGACATTTTCCACCCCCATCGCGTCAATATCCTCATATTTCTGCAGGCCATATTTCTTAAACACCCCCGCTGATGCTTTAACGAGATCGATGTATTTTGCTCCGGGCTTGATACTCGCAAGTGCCGCTTCCTCCGCTTCGACAACGATGTCGTAGTACTTCCGTTGTTCCGGAGTGAACTTCCCCGAGATCGGGAACGTCCGACATACATCTGACGCGTACATATCGACCTCAGCAACTCCATAGTCAACATAAGCAAGTTCTCCAGCCTGCATAATATGATCGACATTATTGTAGTTTTCATAACTAAGTGCGTACATGCGCAGGGAATCTGGTCCAACTGCAAACATCGGCGGGTGTGAAACATGCGGCGCGCCTTCGCGCTTCCATATATGCTGCATTAAACCGACAAGCTCCAGTGCATTTTTTCCCGGCTCAATTGCCCTGCCTGCGGCTGCAAGACTCATGGTACTGATTTCAACGGCTCTTCGAATTAGTGCGATTTCATGCTCGTCCTTTATGTCACGCATCCTATTTACGAGCGGTGTTGCGTCCTTCATTGTCGCTCCCGGAAAGATGGCAGCCAAATCAGATTCGAGTTGCTGACTGAAGGAAGTTGCCGGAGATAACCCAGGTGGCGCGTAATACTCTTCTGAGTCACTCATGAAATAGATAGTTTTTTTCTCGCTAACGATTTCCAGCACCCGATCTTTGAAATCATCAACAAGATAGGTTTCTGCTATGCCGGTAGCGGTTTGGGCTTCATCTCCGGGATACAAACGGCGTATAGGTTGGTTCCAGGTGGCGGCGCGAAATCGCAGGTCTTTCTGGGGGAAATTTGAGACCGCAAATTGAAAATGCTCAGGTAAAAATAAAACCTCGCGCAATCCGTTTTCTTCTGGAACAACCACCAGGATCGCATAGGGAGACTCCACCCCTGTCAGGTACCAGAAATTTGGGTTCTGCTTTAATATATGTTCCGGCTGTATCATATATTTTCCAGGAACTATAAGTGCAGCATTACCGATCTGTTCCATCAAGAGCATACGTCTCGCCGCATAGACTTCAGGTGCGAATGCGATATCGCTCTGGGCTAACAGATTTGTTACCCAAACATTTGTTAGTAACAAAGTAATGGCAAATCTTAAAAATTGTTCTGTCATGTCAATTTTCTCCTCAAATTCAGCAACACAGGAAGGCTAAAGCATGGTTCCTGACAAAGAAATTTATTCAACGAAAATGTCGAGGGGTACAATTGCCGTCACATTGATATGCCCTGCATCAACAAGCTGGCCAATTCTCAGGTCTACGGCGACGCTCGCCAAAAAATAGGCTTGTTCGCGCGTTAGGCCATGATGTTCAATCAAATAGTCGAGCATTTCCATGAGTGCATTGCGGGCCACTAGAATTAGGCCATCAGACAAATAAGACAACTCTTTGGCTGCCGGTGATTGGAGGTACCGCAAATATAACGGTATATCACCGGATGCCTTAAAAGGTAACCCTGTGGTTGCATAAAAGCGTTTAGTCGAAGGGGATAAAACTTCTCCTGCCCCCTTGCAATGAAGGCCCCGCCTCATCGACTTAATTACGTTATCACACTCATACAACTCTATCGATCACTCACAACGGACTGCCACTAACTGGCTAACGAACGGCCCAATATGGCCAATGGAGGTATCATCCCAATTTAAGGGCTGGCTTTGGCCGCTTAATGCCTACTTCTAGACGCGGTTATCAAAAAAAAAGGGGGGGGGACATGACTAAGGCTTCATTTATACCACTAGCAGGCCACCGCAAGCATTCATCTGATGAGATGAGAAGCCGATCACGAGGCTACAACGAGGAAATGCAGCGCCGCCGAACCGTCCGGGATTTTTCTGATCAGCCGGTCCACCGGGATATCATCGAAAATTGCCTTAGAGTGGCAGGTAGCGCGCCAAGTGGGGCTAATCTTCAGCCTTGGCATTTTGTGGTTATTTCAGATCCTGTACTAAAGCAGAAAATTCGCATCGCCGCAGAGGAGGAAGAGCGGGAATTTTATCGGCACCGGGCGCCCGAGGAATGGCTGCAAGCGCTAGAACCCCTAGGGACCGATGAATGCAAGCCATTTTTAGAACGGGCACCTTATTTGATTGCGGTTTTTGTTCAGAAGTATGCTCTATTAGATGATGGGCGGAAGGTGAAACACTACTACCCCACCGAATCTGTTGGTCTGGCTACTGGTATGCTGATCTCGGCGATTCACCATGCAGGTTTAGTGTCGCTTACCCATACGCCCAGCCCGATGGCTTTTCTGAACGATATTCTGGGTAGACCACGCAAAACGGAGCGCCCATTTTTGTTATTGGTGGTAGGTCACCCGGATAAGCAAGCGACCGTTCCTGATATCCAGCGTAAGACTTTGAAAGATGTAGCAACCTTTGTCTAACGTACATAGTAGAACGTATTCTCCGATCACTTGCTCGTTAGTTCTGTAAGAGGTGGCACCGCTGATTTTTTTAGTAAGATACAGACGTGGGCAGCTAGACAGGTCATGAGAGGAACGAATGAAAAAGAAAGACGTGCTCATAGTCGGGGCTGGACCGAGTGGTCTGATCCTTGCGAATGAGCTTTTGCGTCGGGGTATTTCCGTCCGGCAAGTGGACAAGAGGGTAACCCCGTCGGGTTCGACTCGAGCATTTACGATTCATTCGCGTACCATGGAAATGTTTGATCACATGGCCGTTGCGCCGCGCTTGACGGAGTTACGAGAGGTTTGTCCCGGTAACCGCTTTCACTTCAAGGGCGTGGACTTTAGCGAAGATGAAGTGCCCGCGACGGACTTCCGGCGCCTCAAGAACACGCGTTTCAACTACTACGGAAAAGTTAATCAGAACGACCTGGAGCAGGCGCTTCGCGATCATCTACTTGCCCAGCATAGCTATGAACCCGAATGGAATGTTGAATGTGCCGGTATCAACGAGATCAAGGATAGCGTCGAGGCAACGCTCATTCATCATGGCGATAATGGCCGAGCGGAAACGGCCTCATCATCTTGGCTGATTGGTGCCGATGGCGTGCACTCCGTCGTCAGACAAGCACTTGGGGGTACGTTCGAGCATAAAGAGGGCTATCTCACCACCATGTCAATGGCTGATGTCGCCCTGCATGGTTACAAGGGGGACGATTCTTGGGTTAATTATTACACATCCGATCAAGGCTTCACCCTGCTCACGCATCTACCCGGGGATATGCACCGAATCTATCTCACGGGAGAAATGCAACGGAAGTTGGAGGAAACTAATGTTAAGGAGGCCTATCAGTGGGCACTCGACTTCTACAACACAGGTGCGATTATCGACGAGGTTTTCTGGTCATCGGTTTGGCAGATTCATAAGATAATCGGCGAGATTTACGTGAAGGGTAAGGTTATTTTGTGCGGCGACGCAACGCACGTACATTCGCCGGCGGGCGGCCAAGGCATGAATGCGTGTCTGCAGGACGGGTTCAATCTCGGTTGGAAACTGGCTACTGTGATTAGAGGTGAGGCATCGGAACGAATCCTCGAAACATATGAGAGCGAGCGTAAACCAATTGCCGAGCAGGTCGCCGAGGGCGCGAACCGGATCCACCAAATCGTGATTAACCATGACATTCCAGTAGAAAAACGTTTCGAGCTAACGCAAGACCCTGATTGGCATGACAGTAGCATTTACTGGATATCTGGTCTTGCTCATACGTATCGGGGAAACGTCTATATTCCTGAGGGCGTAACACCGCTGGAGGGGCCGATAGAGTCGGGTGATCGCGTGCCAGACGCGGTGCTTTGCGATAAGCCACCAAAGCAGCGGTTGCATGATATTCTACGTCATCCGGGGTTTACACTTGTTTACCTTCCTGCTAGAGACGTTGATAGGCTTAGCTATGTGAGTCTCGTAGAACGGATCAGGGAGCTTTACAGGGACAGGATAAAATGCATCGCTATCGGGAATAGTCGCACCGTCGAGGGACTCGGCCCAGAGGCGGCTTGTGTTGATAGGTTGGGCGGTATGGAAGCGAATTTTGGAGTCAGCGATATCGATCGCGTGATGGTGATCCGCCCCGATCTCGTAGTAGGTTATCAGTCAAGTCTTGCCGAATCGGAAATGTTGTTCGACTACCTCGCTAGTTGGTTCGGACCAGCTTAATCAAAAAAAATCGGGGCAGTCGACACATTTTTTGTTTAGCCTTAGGAAGTAGTGAGGGGAATTACGTTGAAAGGAAAAATTGCACTTGAAGAACACGCCGCGATTAAAGAAACACTGGAACAAACAAGGAGTTTTGCGGGCGATTCTGGGCGATGGGATGATCATGCAGAACAGATTCTAGATCTTGGAAATCGACGTTTGGAAAATATGGATGCGACTGGCATTGAGTTTGCCATACAGTCGCTTAATGCACCTGGAATTCAGGCGATTCTTGATGAAAAAGAAGCGATCAGGGTCGCCAAGAAAGGAAATGACACATTAGCTGAAGCTGTTGCCCGCCACCCGAAACGATACGGTGCCTTTGCAGCTCTCCCTATGCAGAGCCCAGACGCAGCATCACTAGAGTTAACACGCTGCGTGAAGGAATTGGGCTTTAAGGGCGCGATGGTTAACGGCTTTACTCAAAAAGATACAGATGATTCAGCTATCTACTACGACATACCGGAATATCGTAGTTTTTGGGCCACCGTTGCTGAACTTGATGTGCCATTTTACCTCCATCCTCGGATGCAAATACCTTCCCGTGCCCAGAACTACGAGGGCCACCCCTGGCTAATGAGTGCGCCTTGGGGATTTGCAGTGGAAACGTCCATTCATGCTCTTCGGTTATGTGGTTCAGGCCTGTTCGAGGACTATCCCGGTTTGAAAGTTATTATTGGCCATCTAGGTGAATTTATCCCCCATGCTTTGTGGCGAATAGATGCGCGTATGGCCTATTCGCCCCGCGGGTATCGTGGGGATCGCCCACTAGGTGAGTATTTTTTAAACAATTTTGTGGTGACAACAAGCGGCTTTTTTAATGACCCGGCATTCAAGAATACCCTCGAGGTGTTGGGCGAAGACCGTGTGTTTTTTAGTGCTGATTATCCATTTGAAAGTATGCAGGATGCGGCAGATTGGTATGACAAGACATCGGTTATTTCCGAAGAGGCGCGTCTAAAAATCGGCAGAACTAACGCCATCAAGTTGTTTAATCTTGATCTAGACTAAACCACTTAACAGTATCTTTTCCTGATAGCCTAAATTTTTGTACACGGTAGCTATACGAAAAAATGACTGGAAGAGCGCATTTACTTTATTGGTAGGTGTTCTGGTGATTAGCGTTGTTGGCGCGCAAGGACAGCTATGCTGACTTAAGTTTCTCTAGCGGCGAAATATCCAAAGAATAATCGAGATCACTGCACTTACTATAATCATGGTCGTAACTGGTATATAGACTCTAAATCCAGGCCTTTCGAGTAAAAAATCACCCGGTAATTTCCCAAACGGGAGTTTGTTGAGCCAGGGCCACATGAATCCAGCGATGACTAAAATTATCCCTATGGTAATAAGCAGTCTTTGCATGATCTTCGTTAACTACATTTGTTCATTTATTGTGGGGTCCAATAGTCTAATGCATGACTGAGGTATATCATGAAACAATGCCGCTATGGTTGCTAGTAGATTGAGGTTCATCTGTGAGGAGGGGAGGGGTTGCTAAGATTATTGGTATTGTTTAGGCACATCTTTCGGGGAGGCGCAGTAATTTTAATGTTGGGTCTTAGTCCGGGGATCTCATTTGCGCACCATTCGATACCAGTGAATTACCTTACTTACCAGGAATCGCCTTTAGTGTTAAGTGGTACCGTGATAGATGTTCACGTTCGAAATCCACACTCCACCATTGTTCTTGAAACAGTTGTACAGGGCGAGATGGCCACTGAGTGGCTGATCCACTGGGCTGACGGGAATACCCTCCGGCGCCGGGGCGCGACACTGGACAAGATCAGGGTTGGGGAGCCACTTACTGTTTATGCAAGAAGGCATAAGCGTGTTCCCAACGTCGCATACTTCAGAAGCGCATTGCTTCCCGATGGAACACTAATTCCTGGCTGCGCGGGCGGTGTTTACCGGGGAGACGAATATTTTGCGACCTGCGAAAGAGAAGAGGCGCACTATGGGGTTCTTCCGACCAGTGTAGGGCATCCTAGGATCGTTCAGGATCAGAGATAGTAGGTTGGATGATAGAGCCATGAAATCTCAGCCCGGCCTAATCAAGGCGGTTGGCGGTTTGTTAGTACTTATGGTTTTTTTATTGGTGCCGGTCACGATTTTGGCCCCGTTTGGTCGGCCATGGTCGTCCCTGGTCATTTATCTATTTTTTTTCATAACAATTGCCGCCATTTTTTGGTTCAAGCAAAACAAGGCTTAAACGGGTGGTAGTTCTAACATTCAGTGGCAGAGTAGGATCTTTATTGACCGTTCTTGAGGTTGGGGGCTAGACTGCGGTTAGAAACGAGTACAGACAGAGGTGTTAGATAATGAAAAGTAGTATGAATACTCTAGTTTTGGTGGCTCTAGTCGCGAGTGCTGCAATGTTAGCGTCGTGCACGATGGATGACGGGGAAGCTCAGACCCAGCCGGGTTATAGTTTTGATCCCACTTGGCCAAAAGACCTACCTAACAACTGGAAGATAGGTGGGATAACTGGTCTGGCAGTCGATAGCAACGACAATGTCTGGGCCTACAACCGACCGAATGATCTCACTTCGATCGAACTCCACGCCGAATTGACGCCGCCGGTTGCGGAATGCTGCGTGCGGCCGCCGTCGATGATTCACTTCGATCGTGAAGGCAACGTCATCGGCTGGTTCGATGCTCAGCAAGGACACGGCATGGACGTCGATGACGATGGTTTCGTCTATCTCGGCCAAGACACGGTTCGCAAGTACGATCCGTCTACCGGTGAGGTTGTTGCAGAAATCGCGCGCACACCGGAGCGAGAGGGCGGTGGACGCGTTGGACTCCCGCCACCGATGACTCGCCAACCAGGCCAGGGCGGAAGGGGACCCGTTGCAGGTTTCTTGGGGCGGCCGCCTCCGAGCCCTGAAGAAGTCGCGGCAGCGGAAGTTGCCAAGGCTGCTTTCCGGGCGAAGTATCCCCCAGAGACGCCAATGATTGTGGGCGGGCTCGAGGAGATTCGGATCGTCGGAACAGACAACGAGATGTACGTTGCCGACAATTACCTCCGCGGACGTGTGCTTGTTTTTGACTTGGACACCCTTGAGTTCAAACGAGGGTGGGGAGCGTATGGTAAGCCTTTGTCCGAGATCAGCATCGACGACGCCGATCATGCCTATACACCGAACGGCCCGATGCCACCTGACTTTGCCGGCCATCTGACGTTGAACGTCTCAAACGACGGCCTCGTCTACGCGGCGGACCGCAATGCGAACCGCATCCACGTCACAACGAAGGAAGGCGATTTCTTAAAAGAGTTTGTTGTAGCGCCAGGCACGGGCGTTGGCGGTTCAACGGGCGGCGTTGCGTTTTCTTCCGACCCCGAGCAGAAATATCTCATTGTCTCGAGCCTGACGAACAACAGGATCTGGTTCCTCAACCGTGACGACGGCAGTATCGTGCACGAAATGGGCCACATGGGTGAAAACGGCGGTCAGTTTTTCGGTCTGCACATGATTGCCGTGGACTCACAGGGCAATATCTATACTGGTGAGGTATTTGCTGGTGAGCGTGTTCAGCGGTTTGTACCTAATGATAGCCCTAGGGGGGAACTTCTTCAGCAATTAGCAGCATTGCCGTTGCAGCAAGCAGAGTAGTTGTTGATATACAAATGCACGCACTGTTTTGTGCGACAGTATTTAGTTAGTAAGCGTGTAATTAGATAATCAGGTGGTAGCCGGAGGGGTTGTTTTGGGCCGAGAATTCATGGTCGTCAACGCGTTGGTTGTTATTTTGGTGACGGGTCTTGTACTTGGTTCGACTTCGGCAATTGGACAACAGAAGTCTCTTTTTGAGAGTGAGCCTATTCCTATCGTGATGGGTGGATACGGGCCTCCTAGTACGAGTTTCAGTCTTGGCCTGAAGCAAATTGGCGATCGACTTGAAGAAAAATTTGGTGATGCTGTAAATGTTAGATACGTCTATAACGTTATGGATGTTGGTTTTAGCGGAGGCAGCGACCTTAAGTGGCTAGTTGAGACGGGTATTCTGACACTTGGTTACCTAACGATGGCCGATGGAGTACCAGAACTAGAGTTGGCAGCCTTGCCTTTCCTTTTTCCAGACGGTGCTACTGCTCGGGCGGCGATGGACGGGAAGCTTGGGTCTGCTGCCGCTTTGAGGATTGAAGCAGCGGGCCCCTATAAGGTTCTTGGCTATTTTGAAAACGGTTTTCGTCACGTGTCGAATAATGTTAGGCCTATCCAAGAACCGGACGACCTGAAGGGCCTAACAATTCGCATCCTTCCCGTGCAGGCCAGGATTTTTGAGGCTTTGGGCGCAACCCCACATGCGATCAGTTTGCTGGCTGCGATTGATGCGATCAAGGAGGGCACGATTGATGGCCAGGAGAATCCACTCGCTAATACAGTAACATATGGGATATATCCATATCAGCGGTTTCATACAATAACGAATCACTCGTACCTATCTCGTCCTATCTTTGTTCACCGCCCTTCATTTGAGGCATGGCCTGAAGCCTTGCAGGTAGAAATTGAGAAAGCCGCCAAGGATGCGGTAATACTTCAACGGGAGCTACACGACCAAGAGGAGCGCGCCGCCTTTAAAATTATTGAGACAGCGGGGGGTGTAATTCATCAGCTTACGCCTGAGGCGCGTGCCAAGTTTATCCAAAGTGCAGAGCCCATATATATAGAAGCGCGTACCAAGTACAGCAACGAACTTCTTAGCCTGGTAAGCCTTTTGTAATGTCAGGATGTTGTTTTGGTGTTAAGGTTTTTTTGTCAGTTAGGTTAACAATATTTGCTAGTTAATGGAGTCCCGGTGAATTTCTATAAAATATTAATCTTGGTTGGAAATTTTTCCGGTAGCTTGATTTTCACAGGCGCGGTTAGTGCCGGAGAACGTTCAGATTTAGATGGTGTATGGAATCTTGTTCATGAGTCGGCTCGTGATTCAGTTCTCAGTGGTACACCACCTATCATAATGACGCGGGCAGGGGCTGAAAAAAATGCAGCCTATGATTTCCTTCAAGATGATCCGCTTATGCGATGCATTCCGCCGAGTATTAGCCGGGTGATGCTCACACCTTCACCGCTTTTTGAGATCAGGCAACATGAAACTTACGTAGAAATCAATTATGAGTTCATGGATGTGAAGAGGCGGGTTCCCTTGGATCCAGCCCTTGATCTTTCTGATGCGCCCTTAAGCGTCCCTGAGCATCCGCATTTGGGGCGCTCTGTAGGTCGATATGAAGGAGAGGAGCTAGTGATTGAGACTACGAATATTGGCGAGGGCGTGTTTTCAACCCACGTGCTTGTTGGGTATTACCAATCTGATGAAATGAAGACCACTGAGCGTTTTATCCCAGATGGTGATTTGCTAGAAGTGCGAATTACCCACGTCGATCCGGTCTACTATGAAGAGCCTTTTGATATTATCTATCGGCATCATCGGACGGAGTCGCCCCTTCTTCATTGGGGCTGCGAGCCGGAAAAAGCATGCGTTGATCCCCGCCTTTGTTCTCCATAAATAAATATATTATACAATTAGTTATAATATTATTCTAATGTTATATATTAAATAGGAAAAGCCGATGAATAGACTTATGGAGCGGGCAGATTTCCTGCTCTCACGGTGGTCTGGGGCGCTTCTCAGTATTTTGAGAATTATTACTGCCTTTCTTTTTATACAGCATGGGACGCAGAAAGTTTTTAGCTTTCCAGTTGCTGCTTTTGGGGAATTTGACCCACTCTCACTTCTTGGGTTTGGTGGTCTCTTGGAGGTTTTTGGTGGCACTTTGATTCTAGTAGGGCTATTTACACGTCCGCTGTCTTTTCTGATGTCCGGCATGATGGCAGTCGCTTATTTCATGTTTTTTTCTTCCGAAGGATTTTGGACGGTTACAAATGGCGGTGACGCGGCTGTGCTCTACTGCTTTGTGTTTTTGTATTTGTCGGCAGCGGGTGGCGGACCTTGGAGTCTGGATCATTTATGGAGAAGAAGCAGGCCAGGTTAAAAAAACAAGCATATCTACCAACTAATTTCCTGGTCTAGCGTGATTTGAACTGTTTCTAATAGTTTTTATTAGTGTGTCATGGAATAAACCACGTAGTTGACAGCGAAGCGGTAGGCAAGCGCTGTCATGGGTTCTGGGTACCATGGATCATCAGCATGCTCCCATGCATCACCCATATCCATATTGAAATTTATAGCCACTATCAGGCGCCCCTCATCGTCATAGATTCCTCGCCAATGTGGTGTATCTCCGTCTGCCTGCCAGCGATCGCCACGACCAGGGATCTGGGTTCGTTGGTCAAGGTCATACAGGACATGCAAAAGAGGGTCGTTATCGTCAATCTCAAGAATTGGACGATCTGGAAAGGCACGCTGCATGGACTGAACGAAAACAGCCCATTCATAACTTCCCCAGAAATCATCCACCATGAGAAAGCCACCCCTGAGAAGATACTCACGCAATCTTGCTGCTTCCTCGTCGCTTAGATACCACTGACCGACTTCAACTGCGTACAACCACGGGTAGTCCATTAACTCAGCGTCCATTATGCTTAATATGCGACCCTGTGCTCCTGTGTCGAGCTGTGTAAGCCGCTTTAGTCCCTGGAGCAGATGTATTTCAGCTTCTGGGTAATCTGTTAGCCAAGCACCACGTCCACGACGGCGATATCCAGCGTCTGAATATGCCAGGCGCGTGAAATAAAATTCAGCCTCTAGTCTATTTTCAATAGAGCTATTGGAAATTTGTCCGCTTGCCCGAATGAGGCATCCACTTCCTAGAAAGAGGGCAATTAGGGCAACAGAGGCCAGAAGGCATTTCTTTATAGCGATCTTTTGGGTAAGGGGTAGGATATTGATCCCTCCGGGAAAGTGTTGCCGCAACCTAACGGAGTTGATCAAAATTCCTTCCATTTTTCAATGGCCCTGGAGGCAGGCAGGACGATGGAGTATTCAACGAGGTCGTAAACACTTCGCGTGTGTGCTCGGCGACCTGTTCCAGGATTGCTTGATGAGGTGGTTACTACAGTGAGCTCCAGGGCAGGAACGAGCAAAATGAATTGCCCTCCGTAACCCCATGCATAAGAGGTAGTAAAGTCCCCCATTTCTCGGATCCACCAACCATATCCATAGAATCGACCGTTTTCCCGCGTTGATTTGGTGTGTGCTTGGAGCGATCTATTTACCCAATCCGGTGGAATAATCTGATGGCCATCTATTTGGCCATTATTCCGGTATAGCTCCCCAAATTTCATCATTTGTCTAGGAGTTATTTCCATATCATTGCCCCCAAAATAAATACCTTGAGGGTCTTGTGGCCAAGGAGCAAGACGAAAACCTAGGGATTTAGTCAGCGATTGGCGTGCAAATTCCAATGTGGTGGTATCAGTTGCTAGCGCGAGGATTGCTGAGAGCAAATGTGTGTTGCCAGTGCTGTATTCCATGATAGTGCCGGGGCGCAATTCCAAGGGCTGGCTAAGCGCATAATTGACCCAGTTTCTACTCTGCACCCATGCACCGTAATTGCGATTACTGGTTGTTTCCAGGCCGGACTGCATAGTCAAAAGATCCTCAATAGTAATCTTGCGTTTGAGTGCATCGCCTTCTTTAGATAACAATCCTGCGAAGTAATCGCTGATCGGTTGTTGTGCGCTCTCAATATGCCCTTGCTCGATAGCGATGCCGATAAGAGCGGAGACCCAGCTTTTTGAGACAGATTTCACATTTGCTAACTGTCTTTGTGTGGTTCCATTAAAGTATTGCTCGAGAACAGATTGGCCGTTCCAGCTTACAAGTAAGCTGTGTAATCGCGGCATGACTTGGGCTCTTGCGAGGGCATCCTGAAATTCAAATGTTGGTTGATTTAAGTCTTCCGCCTGGGCGTCGGTTAGTCCCAAGATGCCAGTACTCAGCATCGAGAGAATAAAAAAAACAGCTAATATACAAGCCCGTATTTGACGAACGGGTGTTGCTAACTTTCTGGGGGCATTTAGATTATTTGGTGTGTCTAAAATTTTAGGTCAACCAATTGTAAAAGTTCGCTACTGTATTTTGCGCGCGCTTCAGAATATACAGGCTTGATCGCTTCAACAAATTCATTCACCTGATCTGGTGTGAGCTCAAGAATTTCACCGCCCGCTTTTTGTATTTCTTCCGCAGCTTCCAATTCTTCTTTTTCTTTCAGTTGTCGTTGAAAGTCAACCGCATCTTTGATAGCTGCCCTCATTTCTACTTGGAGCGCTTCCGGCCACCCATCATAGGATTGGCGGTGCAGAAAAATTGGCCGGGATATGTAGAAGTGATTTGTTACCGTATGGTACTGATGAAAATTGTGTACGCCGTAGGTCACGGTGTTGGCAAAAGGGTTTTCCTGAGCATCCAAAGTACCTGCCTTGATTCGGGCAATAGCTTCGGATAAATCGAGGATTTCAGGGGTTGCGCCTAGCAATTCAAATGTTCGAAGATGAACTTTGCTGGGAAGGACGCGCATTTGCAATCCTTTCAAATCATCGGGTGTTCGTATGGGTCTGATGCGGTTAGATATGTGCCGTAATCCATTTTCAAAATACCCCAGGATACGGTAATTCATTTGCTCTTCAATCCGAGCAGTTAGTATTTTTCCGAGTTCGCCATCCATTGCAGCTCTTGCAGAGGAACTATCAGAAAAAAGAAAAGGAAGATCTACTAGACCTAAATCGGGGACGCGCTCCGTCATATAGCTACTGGATTGGTAGCCAAGAGTGAGCATTCCATTTTCAACGAGCCATAAAATGTCAAGCCCCTGGTAGCCAAGATCTAGGATGTTGTAGACGTACTTTACGTCTACCATGTCTCCAAATTTATTTGTAAGTCGATCACCTATTCTTTTTAGAGCCAGACTAAAACTGGTAGTAGGTGGTCCATACCCACCCATGACGATCCGGATTGGTTTTCCGGTTGTGCTGACAGGAATGCTCTCCTGTGCTTTTGCGATAGACACTCCAAGCCCCTTTGAGGTTGCGCTTAAGCTTATTAGAGCCGAAGCTTTTAGAAATCCACGCCTTGACATAAATTTCCCATGGTGACCTATTGAGCCGCGGATTATCGCTGGCCCTGAGCTACTGTCAAGGTGAAGTTGGTAGCATTTTCGCCAAAACAAATGTATTCACTACTGATCAATGTATTCACTACTGATCTTAGTCATAATAGTATCTAGGTCTTACTGATTGGCGGTAAGCTTTTTTTCCAATTAAATTGGGTAGCTAATAGAGGCTTTATAGGGCCATAATTTTTTGGCCATTTCATTTCTTGAAGGGGATGCTTTAAGTGGATAAGTTGCGTTTTGTTTTGCGCGGGACAGCGGCAACAGCTGCACTTGCAACGTTTTTACTACCAGTATTTGGTCCCGCTCAGGAACGGGTGGGCGGGCACAGTGCTCCAGTGGTACGTTCTGCGGCGTGGGTTATTGATTCCGTCTGTCCAGACGATACACATGCTGCTTTTCATTCTTGCGCGACTGAGGCTGCTAAAACTTTTGAGCCACCTCGTACTGTGGATGGCCAGCCGAACCTGGGTGGTATTTGGAGACGTCGCTCGGCAGCGCATGAGAACCTTCAGTCCCACCCCCGAACATTGGATGATTTTGGCGCTACCAGTATCGTGGTAGACCCGTCTGACGGGATAGTTCCTTTGCAACCTTGGGCAGAGGCACAACGTCGTTACAATCGTTCAGCCTATATTCATCATAATGCTATCTGTCGTTTGGATGGACTTCCGGTAACAATGTACATGACCGGCACTTATCAATTTATGCAAAGCTCAGGTTATTTCCTTGTCCAAGGCGAAGAAGCCCATGCGTACCGTGTTGTTCCCTTGGGCAATCGGACCCATATTGGTAAGAGACTTAAGCTCTGGAATGGGGACTCTATAGGGAGGTGGGAAGGCAATACCTTAGTTGTTGAGACAGCTAACCAGAATGCGAAGCCATGGCTAGATCAACGCGGACGATTCTATACCGATGAAGCACAGGTAGAGGAACGCTTTACCCTTATTGATGCAAATACCATACATTGGCAGGCAACCATTGATGACTCAAATGTGTATACCAATCCTTTTACGATTGCCCTTGCTTATCGTCGTAGCACCGTGGAGGACTTTGAAATTTGGGAAGAGGCCTGCTTTGAAAATAATGATCTAGCAGCGGAAATGTTCATGAATGTGGGCTACAAGATCTATCCAGGTATTACTGGTGATGAGGCACGACGATTAAAGGCTGCATGGGAGTTAGAGGAGGGGGAACGGTGAGCTTAAAAACAAAGAAGTCTTTTGTTCCTGTCTTGTGTGGCGTGATAGGTTTTTTCATCTTGCATTCAGCTGAGACTCATCATTCAATTGCTGCCCAATTTGATATGACGAAGGAAATAGCGATAGAAGGTCTCATTTTAGAGATGGAGTGGCGAAATCCACACGCATGGCTTCAGATTGAAGCGAACAACGAGGATGGTCAGCCAGAGATTTGGCAAATCGAATTCGGTAGTGCGAATTCATTATACCGAAGGGGTTGGCGGAGAGATGATTTACCGGTGGGTGCAAAGGTAAGCGTTAATGGGTTACCAGCCCGGGATGGCTCGAGGGTTGTGGGGGCCGAGGATGTTACTTTGCCGGATGGCAGAACGCTTTTTGCCGGGACCGGGCCCGAAAATTAAGGGGTAGGGCTATGAGTTTATCGCAATCTAGATTTCGGCTAACCGCAACATTATTTTATTTTTTGCCATTGCTTGGTGTTGGGCAGGATTATTCTCCACCTAGGACAGAACATGGTGATCCGGATCTTCAGGGGATATGGCAGGCTTTAAATACCGCGGTCTGGGACATCCAAGATCATCCGGCAACATTAGGCATACCAGCCGGGCAAGGTGTTGTAATTGACGGCGAAATTCCATACCAGACATGGGCTGCAGAGCAAAGGGAGGAGAATTACAAAAACCGGTTGACGGCTGATCCAGAGGCAAGCTGCAAAATGGTTGGGGTTCCTCGAATTACCTACATGCCGTATCCTTTTCAAATTTTTCAAACACCGGATCAAATTGTTTTTTTGTATGAGTATGTTCATTCAATTCGGAATATTTTTATGAACAACGCTCATCCTGAAGGTCCAATTCAATGGTGGTTGGGGGACTCGCGTGGATATTGGGAAGGAGATAGTCTGGTAGTCGATGTGGTACATTTTACGGATCAGACTTGGTTTGATCGCTCTGGAAACTTTCACAGCGAATCACTTCATGTGGTGGAACGCTACACCCGAACAGGACCAAACCACATGTTGTATGAGGTAACTATAGAAGATCCGGAGGTATTTACAGAGCCCTGGAAGATGAGCATGCCCCTATATCGAAGGCAAGAAGAAAATAGTCGGATCCTTGAGTATGAATGTTACGCTTATTCTGGCAATGAAAATTAATGATAAGGAAAAAAAAGCTAATTGAATCTTTTGCACCGGGATAGCACGAAGTTAAATAAATAGACGGTTTTTTGTAAGTGAGAAAAAGAAGCTTTGCAGAAAAGAGAACATTCTATGTATTCACTGGCCCATCTCCTTCTCGGTTTTTTTCTCGTGTCCGAGTTGAGTGCACAAACTGCCTCGGATTAGCCTACATTTGGCGGTGAACCTGGTGGAGGTCAATACACCCCTTTAGATCAGATCAACGCGGGCAACGCAGACCAATTAGAAGTTGCTTGAACCTACCAGTCCGGTGATGCCGCTTGGTTAGAGGTAACACCGATCCATGTAAACGAAATGTTGTATTTCTGCACGCCCATGAATCGGGTAGTCGCACTTGATCCAGCGACGGGCGAAGAGAGATGGCATTTTGATCCCCACAGTGATGAGGGTGGGCTGGGGATCATTGATGATCCACGGCAGGTAGTGAGGTGTCGTAGCGTAGCTTATTGGGAAGCAGATACACCGGAATCCGGTGCCGCATGCGAGAAAAGGATATTTAAGGGGGATATCAATGGCAACCTTTATGCCATGGATGCAGATACGGGTGCATCATGCTTAGATTTTGGAGCCACCGAGGGTCATCCAGGTTATGTGACCCATTGGGATTATGCGGGCAATGGAGTGGGTCCGCGGCATACCACTTCCGGTCCGATCGTTGTCGGGGACCGGATCATTTCCGCTGTGGGGGTTGAGGACAGCGTAGTTAATGCTAGTGATGGTTTTGTTCGTGCTTTTAATGTAAAGAGTGGCGCTTTGGAGTGGGAGTTCAATCCGATCCCACCTGCATATATCAATGAGACGGGCGCGGCCAATGTTTGGTCGACGTTGAGTGTAGACTTGGAGCGCGGCTTGGTGTTTTTACCAACAACGAGCCCATCTTCAGATTTCTTTGGCGGTACGCGGAAATTTAAACTCCCCTATGCGACAGCAACTGTAGCGTTATCGGCGGAAACGGGAAATCCTGTCTGGCATTACCAAACTACCCATCATGACGTCTACGATTATGACCTTCCTGGGCATCCTTTACTCGTAACGATTAGAAAAGATGGTGAATTGCATGATGTTGCTATTCAGCAGAGTAAATCAGGTTATGTTTTTGTGTTCGATCGCGACACTGGGAAGTCACTCTACCCCATTGAGGAGCGCGCAGTACCCAGATCAGATGTTCCAGGGGAGGAAACTTCTCCCACGCAACCGTTCCCAGTCTTACCAGAACCCTTCACGCTAACAACGCTGACCCGGGATGATATGTATGGTCTAACACCGCTGGATCGTGCCTGGTGTAGAGCTCGTTTTGACGAGTTACGATACGAGGGGATGTATACACCACCAAGCATTCAGGGAACACTACATTTTCCTGGTTTTGCTGGAGGGGGGAATTGGGGGGGTGCCTCCTTTCACCCAGAGTCTAATCTTTTGATCATTAAATCGATGACTATCGGTACCCAGCATTGGTTAATTCCCATTGAGGACGGTGAATCTAGCATCCCCGATCAAGGGGCGGGACAGGGCGTGCCGGGCGACAGTAATTATTCCGGTGGGTCAGGCGGCCCCATGCCAGGTACCCCGTATCGCACTTTACAGGTTAATTTTTTCTCTCCTTTGGGGGTGCCATGCACACCTCCCCCGTGGGGTACTCTCACGGCTATCAATATGGATTCTGGTCAAATTAACTGGAAGATCCCATTCGGCAGGGTGCGTCGCTATGGAATCACTTTCCCCGAGTTTCTCAACTGGGGCACCTCTATCATCGGTGGCCCCATTACAACGGGCGGCGGCTTAATTTTCATGGGGGCATCCATGGACAAATATTTTAGGGCGCTTGATGTTTATACCGGAGAAGAGTTATGGAAAGCAGAGCTGCCCTACGCCGGCATGGCTGTACCCATGTCCTATATGGCAAATGGTAAGCAGCACGTAGTTATTGCTGCCGGTGGCAATCGTCGTACCTTTACCGAGGAAGGCGACACTTTAGTTGCTTTTGTACTTCCGGAAGCTAGTGATTAAAAGCTTTCTCAGTAAGGCGGTCCGACCGCGACACGTTTCCCGGCCACCGTATGACTCTCCGCCATGTCGATGACGGCGATCGCGTAATCCTCTTTGGAAAGCATGCTCGAGCCATTTCGATCGAACAGCGTCTCTTGGTCCCCGAGCCGATAACGGCCCGTGTACTCGCCCCTTCCCATGATGGACCCGTACGCCGCCGACATCACGGTCCAGTCGAAATCCGTGGAGTGCCGGTAGGCCTCGAGTGCCAGCCAGTGGCCCCGGAACAGGCCGTGCACGGGGGTGCCGGGTTCGATGTCAAGGGTCTCGAGCACGAGCACGCCATTCGTGTTGAGCGTCGTGCCACTACCGACCTGTATGACGTACGGGGTCGCATCTCCGAGCCGGGAGGCTGCCTCGATGTAGGCATTCGCGCCTCTAAAAGCGACCGCTTCCTCGGGCGTGTTACCCGGCCCGACGCCGCCGACGGCAATGATCACGGCATCCGCGCCTTGGACCGTCACGACGATCGAGCCCGGATCAGTGACGTCACCCCGTACAGTAGAGAAATGTGTGCTCTCAATCTGCAAGCTCTCGGGATTGCGCGAAACACCGACGACCTCGTGACCGCGGCGCAGAGCTTCCCCGACAATCAAGCTACCGATGTTGCCGCTCGCGCCATAGACGACGAAGGTGTCGGCAAAGGCGCTCGGCGCGGACGGTCCGAGCAGGCTCAGCATGGCGAGGGTGGTTATGACGAAGTCCGATCCGCTGCGTTTCATCGTTGCTCCTTCTTGTTGGGCGAAACGGTCAACAATAGCCGTCCCTGATTCGAAGTCAACTCGCCTGCTGTATTCCGCCAGCGCCAAGCTGACCAGGTTGTGCGACCTCCCCATTCGTCACGATAGTTTCATGCCCCAATTCCGATGACGGGTATGATCTCCCCAGTAGACGAAATTTTCTTTTCTATCAGGATTTCCCGGGAAAGGCTGACTTTCGAACCAAAGACCAGGGAGACACTTGCTCTGGCTCCTACTTTAATTACATCCCTTCTCGTCATCTTCATTGTAGTGGCGCTCCAGTCATTACTTCGCTACCCCTCGTTAGCGGAAAGAGGTAGATACGCTAATGGTTTTTCCGCCGATTCCCTCATAAATTGTCTCGTATTTTGCCGGTTTATCGACCAGTATGGGTGGCATATAGGAGCCTGAGCTAATCAGGTCGCCAGGTTGGAGTTGTTCGCCGCGCCGCTGCAGTTCATCAACAACTACTAAGATTCCGTTCAACGGATTATTGCCTAAGTAGGATCCAGGTTGCTTGGCCAGTACATTTCCATCCCCATCCTGAAAGGTAACGGTCATCGTCTCGAGGCTTCGGATGAATTCTTCAGTTGGTACCACTTCTACGCTTTCTCCAAGAACTCCCCATCGGGCCATTAGGTTGGATGCTTGCATTAAGTACGGATTAGGAGGGTTGTTAATAAATATTGGAGCGAGTGTTTCAATGAACGCATAAATACGATCAATATATTTAATTGCTTCTTCTATTGTTTTAGCGGTGTTAATTTGACTGTCAGAGACGCTAACAATGAAATCGGGTTCAGTAATTATTATTTCAGCTGAATCCAGGGGAAGCGTCGTACCGTTGGCCAAGAACATACTGACGTACATTGCGCCAACCATTGGGCGGTCCACACCGGGTAGCGCAGCATTGATAGGATCCAAGCCAACAACCTTGTAGCCTGCACGAGGAAACATCGTATCGAACTGAGCAATCACTTCATCTCGCAAGTTACGGCCCATATTCATGGAGGTAACAGTATCTCGGTAGCAATCGATATTATTAATTGTGGCACCTTCATTCCATGCTCCTACAACGTTTTGGGCCCAGTCCTCTAGAGGGCAAGGCTCTTCAGTTTGCGCAAAGGTTATGCTGGAAATCAGAATGAAAGGCAGCACCATGATTGCCATTAGGGTCGGGTGGTATAGGTTTTTTGAGTTAATTTTATTCATGATCATTTTTCTCATCTGCTATCAATCGGTGCTAATTCTATGAATTGAATTGTAACGCTCCAAATCTAAGTTAGATATTACAAATACTTCTCGGGCACTGGTTCAATACTGCGTATCCAGCTACACTCGCTGGGAGGTGTTTTGGGTATAACTATCATCAATTCAGGAGGAATGAATATGCCCTATGCAGGACGGCTTGTGGTAGCCCTGACTGTTATTTTTTCTTTGGGGTTATGGTCGGCGGCGCATACCCAGGAAGAAGAGTTTGTGTATGTAGTCGCTTATTTGGAAGTCGACCCCACAAGTACGGAAGAAGCTACTGAATTGCTCAGGCAGTATCGCTCCAGTACCCGGGACGCTTCTGGTAATTTGCGTTCCGATATTCTTCAGCGCATTAATCGCCCTGGTCATTTTTCGTTCGTCGAAGAATGGCAAGACGAAGCGTCCTTTGTAACGCACTCGTCTTCAGAATACACTCAGGCGCTTCATGTGGCCCTGGCGCCGTACTTAACGGGCCCATATGATGAACGCAGGCACTTTGGGTTGGAAGTGGCTAGGCATGCTGCCACAGGAGAAATTTTTGTTGTCACGCACATTGATATTATTCCATCCCGTAAGGATGAAGGGTTGGCCTTTGTCGAGGAAATGGCTAAATCAAGCCGTGCTGACCCTGGCAACATAGGATTCTACGCATTAGTTCAAAGTAACCGAGGAAATCATGTAACGCTGGTAGAAGAATGGCAGGATGAGGAGTCATGGCAAGCACATGTAGTTTCTTCGCACATGCGAACCACGAGACGGAATCTTCTGCCTACCAGTGGCGCGTTATACGATGAGCGATTGTTTAGGCGGCTGTAAAGAATATTATCAGTAGCCCAAGGATATAAAGTTTAGGTACTGGCCCTATTTACATTAAAACGAAACGCTTGGTGTGCACGTGAGGATATTGTTTTTATTCGTGCTTGGGATTATCAGCATTAGTGCATGCACTAAGCAGCCTGCCTTTACTGTATTGAGCGACCTTACCTATCCCAATGTTGAGGGGAGTGCTGAGCCCCACTTAATGGTCGGGCCCACTGGTGCGGCGGTTCTCAGTTGGCTGGAGCCGAGCCTCGAAGGCCACGCTTTAAAGTTTGCTAACTATTCCGGCGATGTGTGGTCTATGCCACACAGCGTGAGAAATGGACCCAATTTGATGGCGAATTGGGCTGATTTCCCTTCGGTGGTCCCTGTCTCGAAGAATCTTTGGGTAGCCCACTGGTTGGTACTACAGGGAGGTAATAGTTATGGGTATGACGCTGTTGCCTCATTTTCCCTGGATAGCGGAAAGCATTGGGAGACACCTTTTTTGCTGCATGAGGATATGACGCCCACGGAGCATGGATTTGTCAGCCTTTTTCCATGGGATGACGGAGTAGGTGCGGTCTGGTTAGATGGTCGAAATATGATAGTTGATGGGGAGCCAGCGTTTGTTGGGGCCACAGGAGAACCACTAGGGATGAGCCTCCGTTATGCGCAATTCTCAGAGACCGGGGATCGCCAATTGTCGGGAGTTGTTGACCAACTTGTCTGCGATTGTTGCCAGACAGACACTGCAATTGCAAACGGAGATGTTGTGCTGGTATACCGGGATCGCACGCCGGAGGATATTCGCGATATTGTTGTTCGTCGCTTGGAGCAAGGTAAGTGGACTGAGCCATATACGCTCGGCCCAGACGGTTGGTTTTTTCCTGGTTGCCCCATCAATGGCCCAGCGATTGCGGCAGATGGCGATGAGGTGGTAGTTGCTTGGTTCGCAGCACCTAACGATGAACCAAAAGTTAGGCTAGCCCGCTCCTCTGATGGTGGGCTCAGTTTCCATGATCCAGTAGATATTGACACGACTGGTAGTTTTGGGCATGTGGACGTGGCTTTGCTCCAGGGAGGGGTTGCGGCCGTGAGTTGGCTGAGGCGAGGGGAGGGCAATCAAGCTGCGCTGACTGTGAGGCTGGTTTCGATGGATGGGGTGCCAGGTGAAATCCACACTGTTGCCAGATCAAATACATCGAGGCCCCTTGATTTTCCTCAGATGGTCTCTAGTGGTAGATCTTTGATTTTTGCATGGACAGGTCTCGATGGAGTTGGTGGCATTCAGACCGCAAGGCTGGATTTAACAAGGTGATATCAAAAAATCTTCACGCGATTCAGTTCTTGTGCAATATTGTGGAATTGCGCACACTTATTTGACTGGACGTCGAAGGGGGCAAGATGGCCACGGTTGGACGAAATGCACCATGCCCGTGCGGTAGCGGAAAAAAATATAAACTCTGCTGTGCCAACAAACAGCAAAATACACCGGTAAGAGTTCTTTTAATTCGGGTGGTTATTGGCTTGATGTTGGCAGGTGGCTTGGTGGTTGCGTTAACGTCGCTAAGCGATTTTAGCTCAGACCAGATCGGCCCAAGGCGAGTGTGGTCTGAAGAACACGGGCATTGGCACTAATCTACAATCTAGCAAGAGGCAATCCATGCAATTTCGAGAAGGATTTGGGTTGTTCGTGTTACTGGCACTGGCTTTTACAACCAGCAAATCGACTTCGGCTCAGCGCACAACAAAACCTGTACTCCATGGGAAGCATTGGATTGCAATTACTGGCAAGCCGCTAGCAGCAACCGCGGGGGCAATAACTTTTGCGCGGGGTGGAAATGCCGTAGATGCAGCTTGCGCAATGCTAGCCGCGGCATCAACGATGTGGGACAGCCTGGCGTGGGGCGGCGAGACGCAAGCCTTGATTTATAACCCAAATAGCCAACAGGTAAGGGGTATTAATGCGCTAGGTGTTGCCCCTACGGGGGCTAATCAAGAGTTTTTCAGGGATCGAAATCTGAGTTTTCCCCCAGAATTTGGTCCACTTGCGGCAGTGACTCCCGGAACGCCTGGCGGCCTGATGGTGATGCTGGCTGAGTTTGGGACTCTAAGTCTGCGTGAGGTTCTTGAGCCCGCCATGGAGATGGCCCGTGGTTATCCAATTGAGGAATCTGAGTCGAGCAATATCGAGAGGGATAAAAAAATTATCCAGCGGTGGCCGGCCTCAAGACGCATTTTTTTACCAAACTTTAATCCTGATAACCCTAAGGCGTGGTCGGCGCCGATTCCAGGCGAAATTTTTCGACAACCCGAGCTTTTGGTAACGCTTGAAAAGCTGATTGAGGCTGAGAGTCGGGCCTTAAGAGTGGGGAAAAATCGAAGGGAAGCTATCTTTGCTGCCTATGATCGTTTTTATAGGGGTGACATTGCTCAGGATCTCGTCCAAGCGGTGCGGGCAGAGGGTGGGCTGCTTACTCTGGAAGACTTGGATCAATGGAAAGTGTATATCGAAGACCCAGTTGTTACAGACTACAAGGGTACTAGGGTTTATAAGTTGGCTCAGTGGACACAAGGCCCTGTCATGCTGCAAGCATTGAATATTCTTAAAAATACGGACCTAAAATCTATGGGATACAACAGTGCTCAATATATTCATACGCTATATCAGGCAATGAACTTGGCTTTTGCCGACCGTGATTTTTACTACGGGGATCCATATTTTCCTCCTATCGAGCCGATGAAAGGATTACTCTCAAGCCAGTATGCGCTTGAACGTTACAAGCAAATTAATTGGGCCCAAAATGATCCCAATGTGATGCCTGGTGATCCCTATCCTTTTCAGGGTGAAGAAAATCCATTCCTAGATCTGCTTGCAGATTGGCCAACAGCTCAAGTGAATACAGGAAAACCCGGGGACGGCCCGACTAAGGCAGGTTTGATGAGTCATGATGAGGCATTTTCTGCGGGAACCACCTCTATTCAGGCGGCAGATGCGGAAGGGTGGGTAGTGTCAGTCACCCCTAGTGGGGGCTGGACTCCGGCGTTTATAGCCGGAAATACTGGAATTGGCTTGTCTCAGCGCATGCAGAGTTTTGTGCTGGAAGCCTCAATGAATCCATTTAATGTTATCGCGGCTGGTAAACGTCCGCGGGCTACTCTTACACCAGGGATGGCTTTTCGTAACGGTCGACCCTATTTATCGTTTGCTGTTCAAGGTGGTGATACCCAGGATCAGAATCTGCTGCAGTTTTTTTTGAATGTGGTGGAATTTGGGATGAACGTACAGGAGGCAGTCGAAGCGGCTAATATTAATAGTTATCAAATGCGGAGTTCTTTTGGCACCCATGAAAGTCAGCCGGGTCGTATAGTTGTACGTGAAGATGTACCTGAATGGATACGCTTTGAGCTTACTGAAATGGGCTACCACGTAGAAACGGAATCCCTCACCTCAGGGCCTATCACGGCAATCTTTTTTGATCAGCGCCATGGCACTATGTGGGGCGGTGCAAGTGATTTCGGGGAGGACTACGGTATCGCATGGTAAATCAATGGGTTAGGGCTACTAGTTTCGAGAGCTACGACAATGAAGACTCTAGCGGTGATCTGCCACTATCTCCCCGTTCTTTATAACTACTGAAATATTAAGCAAGTCCGCAGTATTTTTCAGTGGATTACCGTCTATAAGGACTATATCAGCACGCTTGCCGGGCTCTAGGGTTCCCAGTTCATCAAGCTGACCGATTGAGGCAGCTGCATGCCGCGTCATAATGGTGATGATATCTTGTGCTGAGAAGACAAGCCGTAGAGGTTTTAGCTCATGAGCAAGAGAGTCTTTCGGCAGGAACGTGGTATCACTGCCGTAGCCATAGGTAATACCCGCTTCCCAAAGAAAGCGTGCGTTGACTGGCCCTTGTCCAGCGCTCGAAAGCGTATTCATTGGAAACGGCTCAAGATCCCGGAAGCGGGCAACATTGTCATTACCTGTCCTGGTTCTTATTCGCTGGTTTTCTGCAGCAAATGTTGGAACAAAGATGCCGAGGGTAGACATCATAGGGATTCCTGCCCGTGCAATTATCTGAGCTGAATTTTTGTCTAGCTGGCCAATGTGAGGTGTATGTACGAGCACTGAGGTTCTGGCTTCTACAGCTGCTACAGTATCCTGAACGGTGACGGCGTGCGTGATGGAGAGAACTCCAAGATCTCTAGCTTCGTCCGCAACGACCGCGAGCGTCTGCTGCTCGGGGCCATCGGGCGTCACGATAATCACTGTTTTGATGGCATCGACTCCGGCACTAACTAATGCTCTAACTGCATCACGTGTTTCTTCCTCAGAAATTGCTATTCCACGGTTTTGTGGACGACCTGGTGGCCGCGATACATCGAGACGCGCAGGATCAACCTCGGGCAAGAAATTAAAAGGAGTTGCGGATAAAGGTACGCGACCAGAAACAAGCAGATGAGGCCCATTGATTTCATTCTCTTCCAGGCGCCGACGGAGCTCTAATATTGCTTCAAGGGGATCTCCAGCAGACAAAACGGTAGTGAAGCCGGCATCTAGATACTCTGCCATTCGATCAGAGGCTTCCTTATCGAGCCAGTCGTTAGGATCTTCTGCTTGTATCACATGACGATGGGCATCGATAAACCCGGGCATCACTGTCATGCCTTCAGCAT
>CAJWKT010000007.1 GCA_913041665.1 uncultured Gammaproteobacteria bacterium
TGTGACGTGGGGGAACTTGATGACATAGAGCTGACCTTGCGGGAGATCTCCATCATTTTCACCACCACAGCTCGCTACGAGCGCCATCAACCCTAATAGCCAAAAACGGCTGCTCCCTAGGCCTAAGTATGTGTTCAACATGTATATTTCCCCGTTGGACTTGATTTTAGGGGGATTTTAACCTGTGTGGGTCCACTCGCCTAATTGCCAACTTCCATAAAACTGGCACTGCGCGCAGCTTCAATAAGTTCTGGCCCTATTTCATCAGAAAATCTGACCCAAACCGGTTGCATACGATTTTGCCAGGAAAGTATCTCATCATTTGAAAGCGTCAAAATTTCGGTACGCTGGGAAGCAGCAATCTTTAATCGGCTGTCTTCGTTAATGGCGGCTGCCCGCGCATTACCCCAGGCAGTAACCTCAGCCATGATCTCCTCTAAGCCCTCTCTAATATCCCCGGGCAGTGACTGCCAAAATTGGGCATTTACAGCAACCAAATACCCCACGTACCCATGATTGGTATACATAAAATAAGGCTGTACTTCATAGAATTTGGATGAATAGATGTTGGACCAAGTATTCTCAAAAGCGTCCACCGCGCCTGTCTGAAGTGCCTGATAAATCTCGCCAAATGCCATCTTTTGGGGACTACCGCCAATTGCAATCATCTGGGCCTGCAGAACGTCGGATTCCATGATCCGGAATTTCAGTCCGTTTGCGTCGTCCGGCTGTAGCAAGGGGCGTGTGGCCCCAAACTGCTTCATCCCATTGTGCCAAAAGGCCAATCCCAAAAAACCTTCCTCAACGAGATCACCCAGCAACCCCCTACCTCCTGTGCTCGCTTGAAAGCGTTCGACCGCTTCAAGATCTGGAAAAAGAAATGGCAGATCAAAAATCTGGAATCGCTGCGTGAGCCGATCGAACTTGGAAAGGGCCACCGCAATCATCTGGATCTCTCCAAAGGCCAGCGCCTCCAGCGAGTCGTCATCGTTCATTAGCTGACTGGATGGGTACACCTCTACATCCACTCGCCCGGGAAAGCGAGCTTCGGCAAGATCCTCGAAGCGTGCCGCAGTTTGGCCCTTTGGCGTACCAGGAGCTGTGACGTGGGGGAACTTGATGACATAGAGCTGTTGTGATGGGTCTTCAGATCCACCCCCACAACTAGCCAGCAAACCAGCAAGCACTAGCCCACCAACGCAGCGTTTTACCGGAGACAAAATTAGGGTCGACATATGGTTTCCAAAAAATTTAATCGATGACGGCCATTGCGTTAATTTCGATAAGACAATGCGGATCCGTAGCAAGCTCTACCACCTGAAAAGTCGTAGTTGCTGGCTTATTATCACCGAAATACTCAGCCCAGACCCTATTAAGCGCGTCCTGATCTGCAATGTTCGTTAAATAACGATTCGCAGTGACTACATCGCTAAAGGTAGCCCCAGCAGCTTCAAGGCCTTTCTTTAGATTCTCTAATGCCCACCTTGCCTGTTGCTCCATATCTCTCGGCATGCTGGAAAATTCCTCTGGGCGGTGCGGATGGGAATGGTAGACAGGCGCTGCTGTAACCCCTGCAAGGTAGACTGCTGTCCCGCCCGTCACCTTTATAGCAGGAGCGTATGGCATCCAAACATCTGGGGCATCGGGCCAGTGAACGTGCTCAATGGATTTTGTTGTTGCTACCTCTTGACCATTCGCACGAGCGACCATGATCAGAATGAATAGTGCGCCTGCCAATCGACTCAGGTGAAACATAGTACCGACTCCTTAAATAGACAAAAACTCAGGCTGAAAAGACCCACAAAAAAAAGTTACCCAATAATACATTCGTAGTGCAGACTCTTGAAATGAATAACTCTAATATAACGATCGGTCCTGCTCGCCACACTCAGTTTTTTAGTCTATATTTTTAGGGACTTTTTCTTAAATCAGGCCCACAGGCAGGGCCTCCTTATTCCAGCTCTGTAGAATTCGTTCAAATACATGGGCGGACTGATACAATAAAACCAGAATTTTGGAGCGAAAGGATGAATATCATAAAAACGACAATGGTAGTTGCAGTGGCAATGGTTGGCACACAGGCGCTAGGACAAGATTTTTCACAGGTACAGATCAGGACCACTGAGGTTGCCGAAGGTATTTATATGCTGGAGGGCTCCGGGGGTAATCTAGGTCTGTCTGTGGGTACGGACGGCGCTTTTCTGATAGATGATCAATTTGCCCCTCTTAGCGAAAAGATTTCGGCGGCGATTGCAGACATCACTAACGATGACGTGCGGTTTTTAGTCAACACACACTGGCACGGTGACCACACAGGTGGCAATGAAAATTTTGGCAATGCGGGCGCTATAATCGTGGCCCACGATAACGTCCGAGCCCGGATGAGTACCGAGCAGTTCAGGGAAATCTTTGACCAGCGCATTCCAGCCTCTCCAGCAACGGCATTACCTATAGTGACTTTTGCAGACAGAACTACATTCCATTGGAATGGACAAAGAATCGTTGTAAAGCACGTCGAAAATGCCCATACAGACGGGGATTCGGTTGTCTGGTTTGCCGATGCCGATGTATTTCATCTCGGTGATGTATTTTTTAACGGGTTCTATCCCTTCGTCGATGTTTCAAGCAATGGTTCGCTGGAAGGCTACATTAGTGCGGTTGAAGGCGTCCTCATGAGGACCACCGAAAACACGACAATCATCCCGGGTCATGGACCGCTTGCCAATGCGAACGATCTAAGGGCTTATTTAGAAGTACTTCGGACAGCTCGTGAGCGTATTCAGTCTGCGATTGATGGTGGGATGTCCGAAGATGAGGCAGTGGCCGCAGACCTGATGGCGGACTATGATGAGCAGTGGGGGGGCGGTTTCATGAATCCGGAGAACTTTGTTCGCTTGTCCTACAAGAGCTTGCAGTAGGGCGGAAAAAAATAAAGACAATCTCGGGTTACTTTGTGTAAAAAATTTCATAGTCATTCATCTAAAGCACAACAAATGGCAAGACTGCGCATGGTTGACTGCAATCAATGCCTTAGGCTGAGAGAACCCTAGGAGAAAAATCAATGGCCTCTAAGGTATCAGACCGTCAAATAATCAAGGACTCGGACATCGACCCCCGGCATGATTGGTCGAGGCCTATCAATGCCCATGGCGTCATGAATGTGGACTTTGAGGAGCGAGTGGACTTTCGCCGGCTCCACCGGTACCGCTTGGCTAGAGCACGCCAGGCTCTCGAAGCCTCAGAATTGGGTGCCCTGCTGACCTTCGACAATAACAATATTCGCTACATCACCTCCACGACTATTGGTGAGTGGTCCAGGGATAAGATGGCACGGTTTGCATTACTTGCCGGAGACGGGGAGCCACATCTATGGGACTTTGGTTCGGCAGCCATTCACCACCGGATCTATGCACCGTGGTTGCAGCCTGTCTGCTGTCATGCCGGAAATGTAGGGCTGCGGGGCACAATTCCTCCAAATCAGGGACTCGTTAAACGAGCTGCGCAAGAGATTTATGATGTTCTTCAGGAACAGGGGGTGCAAAACATGCCAGTCGGCGTAGACATTTGCGAACCGCCCCTTCTTTTCGAACTTCAAAAATTGGGCCTGGAAATTCGAGATGGACAGCAAACCATGCTGGATGCACGTGAAATTAAAAGCAAAGACGAAATTATGCTGCTAAATACGGCTGCTGCTATGGTGGATGGCGTGTATCAGGATATCTACGAAGCCCTTAAACCAGGTGTGCGGGAGTCTGATATTGTTGCCATGGCTAGCAAACGGCTCTATGAAATGGGATCCGATGACGTCGAGGCAATCAATGCAGTTGCAGGAGAACGCTGCAGCCCGCACCCACACAATTTCACCGACAGAATCATCCGTCCTGGGGATCAAGCTTTTTTTGACATTATTCAGGCTTACATGGGCTACCGTACCTGTTACTACCGCACCTTCAACGTGGGCCGGGCTACCGACGCACAAAGAGATGCATACAAAAAAGCGAGGGAGTGGATGGACCGAGCCATCGATCGTATCCGGCCGGCAGCAAGTACGGACTCAATAGCGAAAGTGTTCCCAAAAGCTGAAGAATTTGGATTCGCCGATGAGATGGAGGCATTTGCCTTGCAATTCTGTCACGGTCTGGGTGTCGCATTACACGAGCGCCCCATTGTGAGCCGCCTTGTCTCTTTAGATTTTCCAATGGAGATCAAGGAAGGTATGGTATTTGCCATAGAAACCTATTGCCCAGCCAGTGATGGTGTCTCAGCTGCACGCATTGAGGAAGAAGTGGTGGTAACAGCAGACGGTTGCCAAGTGATCACACTGTTTCCGGCAGAAGAACTTCCAGTGGCCAACGAATACTAGCCAATTATGCAAACGATGCTCTTTATCGGCGGTGAATGGCGCCCCGCTTCAGATGGCGGTACTTTTCCGGTTCTCGATCCTGCGACGGAAAAACCCATTACTGAGGTCTCCAATGCAACAGTGGAGGACGTAGCATCAGCTGTGCATGTTGCCTACATGGCAGGAAAAGGCTGGGCAAAAAAACTCCCTAGAGAAAGAGCTGAAGTTCTGCACAATGCGTTCAACCTGCTGACCGAATGTAAACAGGAAATTGCGGAACTCATGACACTAGAGAATGGTAAAGCTCTGGAAGACTCCCTAAGCGAGGCAGCCTATGCGACGGAATTCTTCCGCTGGTACTCCGAAGAGGCGGTCCGAAATACTGGCGAACTGACGCAATCACCCTCAGGTAGCAACAGGATAGTTGTGATCAACGAGCCCGTGGGGGTAAGCGTACTAGTGACACCGTGGAATTACCCTGCAGCGATGGCGACGAGAAAAATTGCGCCGGCACTGGCAGCCGGCTGCGCTGCCATTCTTAAGCCCGCATCCGACACACCCCTCACGGCTCTTCGGGTCGCCGAAATCCTAACCGAGGCAGGCGTACCTCCCGGTGTGTTAAATGTAGTTCCTTCGCGACGCTCCGGCGAAGTGGTATCGGCCATGCTGCACAATCCATTCGTACGCAAATTATCTTTCACCGGGTCCACCGAGGTCGGTAGAGCGCTTCTCTCTGAGGCCTCCGAGTGCGTCGTGAACTGTTCTATGGAACTCGGCGGTAATGCTCCTTTTCTAGTTTTGGAAGATGCCGATATAGATGAGGCAATAAAAGGCGCGATGATTGCCAAGATGCGAAACGGCGGGGAAGCCTGCACCGCAGCCAACCGATTCTACGCCCACGAGAAAATCTACAATGAATTCACCGACAAATTTGCTGCTGCCATGGCGGCATTGAAAGTCGGTCCCGGTCTTGAGCCGGGCGTACAACTTGGGCCGATGGTGAACGCTCAGGCCGTCAAGGATATCGATCGTCTGGTCCAAGACGCAACTGGCAAAGGGGCCAAGGTTTTAATAGGCGGTAGGCCAACCGCGGGTGTGGGTTATTACTATCCACCGACCGTGCTTGGCCATGTGCCAGCAAATGCGGATATCCTCAAAGAAGAGGTCTTTGGGCCGGTGGCACCGGTTGTGTCTTTCAACGATGAGCAGGAAGCTATCGAGCTTGCAAATGACACGGAGTACGGCTTGGTCTCGTATCTCTACACCAAAGATCTTGCGCGGGGAATGGCCATTTCCGAACAGCTTGAGGCGGGCATGATCGGGCTCAACCGCGGGTTGGTTTCTGACCCAGCAGCACCCTTTGGCGGGATGAAGCAGAGCGGACTTGGCCGAGAAGGGTCCTACGAAGGCATGATGGAGTACATGGAAAAGAAATACATCGCTGTCGAATGGTAATGAGCCCATCGCCTAAAAAAATATACAGGGGAGAAATTCTATAATGCGCAAAACCGTTTTATTTGGATTGCTACTGGTACCCCTCGTTTCGCTTCCGCAACAGGATGTGAGTGAGCCCTTAGAGCCTGCTGTATTTGTTTTCACAGAGCCCGTTCAAAACTCGGACATTCCAGTGGACATCACACTCCTAGAAACGGTGGATGGGCTCTACACCGCCATGGGGGTGAGACGACCCAAGGGCAAAGGCCCCTTCCCGATCGTCATGTTTTTCACCGGAAACGGTGGTGGTGGCGTCCCGTGGGTGCGTCACCAGATTAACAACCGTGCCTACACCATGGAGCGGTTCCTCACCGAAGGCTACGCCGTAGCGTGGCTACGCTATAGGGCTGAGGTATGGTTCGAATACACCCGGGTACCGCCATTGGAGGTCTCCACCCACCTAGCCCATCAACTGATGAACCGGCCGCCGCTGGAATACAACGATCTTAATACAATTGTGCAGTACGTTAAGACCCTGCCTTACATAGACGAGAATAAAGTTGGCCTTATTGGCAACAGCCACGGCGGTGGGATGATTCTTAAGGCAACCGCGGAAGGGATGGATATCGCGGCCGCTATTACCTCAGAGCCCGATGCCAGTGAAGTGTTGCAGATGGATCCGTCCAAGTTTAGTGGCGATGCCGAGTACCGAACAATGGACTCGGTGTTACCTTATCTTGATAAGAAAATTGCCATGGAAAGACTGAGCAGGATCAACACACCAATTCTGATGATGGGCCGTGAGGACGATCACCTTCAAGGAATCTTTGAGACGACCTATGCTTGGATGCGCGAAGCCGGCGCAAATGTGGAATGGATTACCCACGACCACCCAATCCATGGTTACTTAATTCGGGTGCCTAAAGAAAACGGAACCTACAAACCAGATGATGTACAGCTAGAGGCCATCGACGAGGCACTGGAGTTTTTCGGTAAGCACATGGCCCCTTAAGAATTACTGGCCTCCCGAAGGGAAAAAAAGAACCGTACCACAAACGAGGTTGTTTCAAGTCAGTGTAACAATCACTGTCGCATAAGTTGAATTAACAAAGGTCAAAGGAGCTAAAACAAAATGTCTAACTATACCCACACAATCGGCTGGATTGGAGCTGGCCGAATGGGCTACGCAATGGCAAAAAACCTTCTCGATGCGGGTTGTGATGTGTCCATATACAACCGGACACGAAGTAAAGCCGAGCCCCTAGCGGAATTCGGCGCCAAAATTGTAGACACGCCGAAAGATCTCTCTGATCGTGACATTGTTTTTACTATGGTGTCGGGCCCTGATGATCTCTTGAATGTGACCTTTGGAGAAAACGGCGTTCTGACAGCAGACACAAAAAAACCAAAGCTGTTGGTGGACTGCTCCAGTGTTTCTGAAGAAGCGTCCGCTGCAACACGAAAGAAAGCAAACAAAATAGATGTTGCTGTTCTGGCGGCACCAGTAAGCGGAAATGCCAAAGTCGTCAAAGCAGGAAAATTGACCATTGTGGCTTCGGGGCCTCGGCAGTCTTTTGAAATGGCTGAACCTTATTTGAATGCAATCGGTGTAGGTGCAACTTATGTGGGTGAAAATGAACTTGCCCGAATGGTTAAAATCTGCCACAACTTGCTGCTGGGTGTGGTTACACAGAACCTATCGGAAATTACCGTGCTGGCTGAAAAGGGTGGCGTACCTCGCCATGCCTTTCTCGATTTCATCAATAAAAGCGTAATGGGCTCCATGTTCACACGCTACAAAACACCGGCCTTTGTAAACCTCGATATGACACCCACTTTCACGCCCGAGCTCCTACGCAAAGACCTTGATCTCGGATTGGCTGCTGGAAAAAATCTGGGGGTTCCGCTTCCTGTGACACAACTTACCCGCGACATGGTCCAAAAGACCATAGACGCCGGACACAGCGGGCGCGATTTTTCTGTACTACTGGAAGAGCAGGCTAAAGAATCGGGATTGGAGTTGAAACCGGAACACGTTGAGGTGGGAGACGGATTGTAGTGGGCCTTCCTTAAGACGCTGTTCAATAAACGGCCTTCTTACTCCCTGGTACCATCCGGCCGTTCAATTAAATAATTAATCTATGTTCCGGTGCGTGCCATCACAGCGAGGCTGATTCTGGGTTTGCTTGCATCCGCAGAAATAGACGGTACCTGATTCCTCAGCCTTGTAAGGCACAGGCCTGAATTCTGTGTCTTTATGGCTACCATCGCAAAACGGCTGATTTCCACTTCTTCCGCAACTGCACCAGAAATAAGTCTTCCCTTCTTCGGCCTCAACACCAAACGGAGTTTTGCTTGCAACCACTGCCTCAGACATCTTTACACCTCATATAATATAGCCAAAAAAATCATGCTTAAGCCGGATGTAACACCAATAAATTCCCTGGAAAAGGAGTGTACTAGATCAACGGGACATTTAAACAGGATAGGAACAGTTATTACTCTGATTCAAAGAAGTTAAGTTCGGCTGCACAAAAACAATATCAAAAAAAACTAGTGTAGCGGGGCCTCTTATTATTCAGGTTGATTTGCACTGGGGACGGATCAAGTCTTCACCGCTTCAATGCATTTCTTGGCCCTTGTGAGATAATGCCGCGCATTTTCAAGAAACAGGCACAGGAGAAAAATAAATGATTAGGACGGCTATTGTTGGCCTCGGATGGTGGGGGAAAACTTTGGTGGAATCGGTACAGGACAACAAACTCATACGCTTCACAGCGGCAACAACACGCTCACGATCAAAAGTACATAAAGAATTCTCCAACCAGCACGGCATCGATCTAAGGGATAACTACAGCAGCCTCATAGAAGATCCTGACATTGATGCTATCTTGTTGGCAACACCACCAGCGCTACACCGGAACGAAATTATCGCTGCAGCGGAAACCGGAAAACACATTCTTTGCGAAAAACCCTTCACCATGAATGCGAAGGAAGCGATGGAAGCCATCGAGGCTACTCGAAAGGCAGGCGTTGTTCTTGGAATTGGCTATAACCGACGCTTTCATCCATCTTGGATTGACCTGCGGAATCGAATTTTAGGAGGCGAACTAGGACAGATCCTCCACATGGAAGCAACCATGACAGGCCCTAATGGTCTGACGCTTCCCCCTGAGGCTTGGCGTGCTCAACGAGATCAAGCCCCCTGCGGCGGGCTGTTTCCAATGGCAGTTCACGCAATTGACGGTATGATCAATCTCGGCGGTGAATTTCAGGAAGCATATGCTTACAGCCGCCGCGCGGTAGTACCAAACGAAGTTGACGACACTACGTCTATGCTTCTGCAGATGAAGGACGGCACATCATGTTCCATCACCACTATCATGGCTACTGCTGGGAATTTTGGGTTTCGAGTGTTTGGGTCAAAAGGCTGGGCCTATCTGGGTGGCCAGACTCACGTGGCAGGCCAATCTTCGGAAGAAAGACGCAGCCGCCTATTTGGCTCCTATATTTTCCAGCCACTAAAGGGCGATGCTCTTTCGCTAGATGTACCAGAGTTTGATGTTAACCGTGCAGAACTTGAAGCTTTTGCGAACGCCTGCTCAGGGGGCCCTGATTACCCAATTTCTCTAGAAGATACACTGCACTGCGTTTCAACCACCGACGCGGTTATTAAATCGGCTAACTCAGGAAAACCGGAATATGTTGTGTAACCTACCCAAATAATTTTCCTTCAGCCCAAAACGCAGTGAGTATCCAAATGACTCTTTATGCCTATAACTAAAGAACGCTAAAAATTCTAATACCACTAACTATCCCCCCAATGTCCTGAGATAGGCAATCACATCCCGCACATTGGGAGCCGTCATACTCTCTACGCGTTGCATTTTGCCCTTACCACGAACGATGAGCTGGCGAATTTCTAAGTCAGTCAGAGCCTGAGTTTCTGCTGATCCCAAATACCTGAACTCAATGTCCAGCGCTACCGATATTTCTCGATTACCCCGCGCATCTGCCCCATGACATCGTTGACACTTTGACTGATAAACTGAAAGTCCCGTTGCAGGATCCTGTGAAAATGCACTGCCTGTCAGAGCAAAAAACAGGAATACTGATCCGCAGATCTTCCCAACCGACAAATTCGTGACCATCATTCCTCGTTCAAAAGCGGTATGTCTTCCAAATCTAGTGAGGTTGAAGGTAGCGACCTGATGTAAGCATACACATCAGCCAAATCCTGCTCAGAAACGTCCGGCCCAGCGTAAGCAGGCATACTAAAGCCCATTCCAAATCCACCGGGCATCTCAGGTGGATCACGGAGATAGTCTATGAAGTCTGGCAGGGTAAACAAAAGTGGATTAAGCCGCACTCTGGCCGTCTCCCCAGTGTACCCGTGACAGGCATAACAACTATAGGCGCTGTAGAGCTTCCTCCCGCTCTCAACATCGCCCTCCAGCTCCTGTGCCCAAGAAGCAGAGAGAGAAAGAAAAAACCCGATTACAGCCAAAGGCAACACCACAGAAATATTCTTCATAACAGCCTCACTCTACCGCGGCTGGGTTACAACATCGACCAACGCTGGCTCGCCTGCTCGAACATGGGCAAGTGCACGCTGAAGCGCTGGACCCAGATCATTCGGATCCTCAATGGGACCTTCACCATACATGCCGTAGGTCTCAGCCATTTTCGCGTAATTGATATTGGGATCGCGAAGGGTTGTTCCAATGTGAGCCCTATCAGAGCCGCGCTTCCGTTCCGCACACTGGCGTTGCACAAACATCACTTCCGCGTGATAGGCACGATTATTATGCATCACGGTTAGAAGCGGGATTTTGTGATGCACAGCCGTCCACAAAACCCCTGGTGCATAGTTAAGATCCCCGTCAGTCTGAATATTGATGGAAAGCCGACCGTGTTTCTTATTGGCCAGTGCAGCACCAACCGAAGCAGGGGCATTGTAGCCAATACCAGCTGCACCTTGACCACCGATATAATGATAATGTTTTTCCACATTCCACAAGCGACCCGGCCACTGACTGATGAAGTTCTGCCAAGAGACTAAAGACCAGTCATCATGCTTAACTTGCCCCCAAAGCTCTGCACACAAACGGGCCAGACTTACTGGAGTTGCATTCCAGCCATAGGCGGCATCAATACGGTTTTGTTCGTGATCAAGCGCATGTTCTGCCGCGATAATTTCGCCCCGGGCTTTCAACTCCCGCCTGCGGCCATCAGTGAGCAAAAGCCGAACTTCCTCGATCAGGGCTGGCAATGTGGCCTGTGCATCCGCTGCAATCGATAGATCTACCTCGGCATAGCGCCCGTAATCATGGATATTGCTGCCATGAAAAAGATCCACCGATGAAATACTGATTGTCCTTGCGCCGGTTCTTTGTGCGGCTCGGGCCTGGTTGTACATGTCATTCACTTCGAGCGCCAAAATTACATCGGGCTCGTAGCCGAACCCACCCCTTCCGTAGAGTGGGTGACGCCAAGGGAAATTTACCCGCTCACTACCAGTTACTGGAGTTTGCAAGAGTTCAGCGAGCTCTACCAGGAGATCAATACCTTCGGGTGTCCGAGCATAACGCTGCGCAGATATCAGGGGACTTTCCGCCTCAACAAGCATCCGGGCGGCCTCACGCACTGCATTGGCATCACCCTGCGGAGGTGCCGCCATGGTGAGTCTAGGAACCCTCGGCATTGATTTACCATCAATGGGCTCTCCCTGCATCTTGTGATCAATCACTACCAGAGTGGGCCCCATAGGCGGGGTCATGCCGATTTTGTAAGCACGAACTGCAGACTGCGCGAATCGTCCTACTGATAGCGTTTCATCATCCCATTTCACAAAATCCCGGACCAGGGCACCTAGGTCTTGAGCACTGTGGTAAGCATTCACACCCCCGGCGGGGTCGTAGTGATTCGCTGCCATAATATAAACGGGCACCCGATCAGCAT
Organism: uncultured Gammaproteobacteria bacterium; assembly: GCA_913041665.1. Lineage (GTDB taxonomy): Bacteria > Pseudomonadota > Gammaproteobacteria > Steroidobacterales > Rariloculaceae > CAJWKT01. The sequence goes on from CAJWKT010000007.1 coordinate 11,738, forward strand.
ACGCGTTGTAGATCGCCATGGAGCCATGCATCAGACCCACCGTGCCATGCAGAAGCGCCATCATGGGCTTACCTTCGATCTTTGCGTAACCGTGAGCCATAGCCACCGCGGACTCTTCATGCAAACAGGTCAACAACTCAGGGCTCTTGTTGCCACCATAATTGATCAGCGATTCGTGCAGACCGTCAAAACTTGAGCCGGGATTAGTGGTTATGTAATCGAGATTGAGAGACTTAATGACATCTACCATAAAGTCCGATGTCGGGTTCTCTACAAAATGATAACCAGCTTGTTTAGTCGAAGGACCCACTATAGAGGTTAGCTCGGCCTGGGACGGCGGTAACGCACTCGGACGTGGATTATCCGACTGCTGAGCATCAACAACGGGGGGCTTTGTCGCCAAGGCCGCCGCACCTACAGCTGCGCCCTTGAGAAAATTACGTCGATCTACCGCATTGTTATCCCGTGAAACCGGCTGGCGTTGCTTTCCTTTGCTCATGGCTGCCCTCCCATTTTTTTACTGCACCATTTTTTCTTTTATCCTAAATTCGGCATTCTAGACCTTATGCGTATCAACCGCAGACTACCTCGTAGTTTCACCGAAGGTAACATAGCTCTGAATTTATGTTTCTATGAGAGACAAGAGCCGGTCCTTCGCATGCTCCACATCCACTAACGGGTCTTTCCGGTATCGACCGACTTCCTCAGCATCATATGGTTCAAAATCTCTCGGTAAGTTATCCGGGCTGAATTCATAAAGTATCCAATTCAGGACTTCGGCTAATTCAGCATCATTGACAAGGGAACCAGAAACACCCGGGACCCGCACCAGAAACTCTCTGCCACCTTCCACCGAAAGGAAACGGCCAACTCCGATCAAGGCGGGAATTTTTCCCGAAGTCCCGCCGCCATTAACAAGATGGCAACCCTGACAGTGCAAAATATAGTTGAAATGGGCTGATTCTGCGTTTGCTTCACTAAATAGGTTAAATACAAAAACTAAGACCGCTAACAGGAACGTTAAACGCATGGGCTCAGTTTCCCTCAGAAATACCTAATACGAGCGCTACGGTACTGTTGTAAGCAGTAGTTGAGGAAGCGAGGCACCAGTTAATATTGTTTGATTTTGCTGGCACATAGGTGGGCCTGTCATCTTCATTATTATTACAAAAACACTGGCCACAACGACTCTGTCCACAACAGTCGTTGTATGAAATGAGGTAATCACGATTGTCAGCGGGATTGCGGCAAGTCCCTACCCAAGTGACGGCAGACATCTCTGTACCTGGGGGGCAAGAAGTCGCCGTACCCCCGCAACAGGCCGACATGAAACCATCGATTGAACAGTAGCGCCAATAGTCACAGCTCTGCGGGTCACCAGCATCCCCCTCAATATCAGGATCCTTGAACCCCATATCAGCTGCCTGTGCACCTACCCGCGACATTGGCAATAACGGAATGGAGGCCGCGCCGAACAAAAATGTACCCAACTGGGATAAAAAACTACGACGTGAAGTGCGCCTAGCAAAATGCCTAGCACTTATTTCGAACCCCCGATCAATCCAATTTCTTTGCTGCATTTCAGGCCACCTCCTCCTCATTTATTTCTTTGCTCTGGGCTAACTCCATAAATTCCTGCAACGATGCGACGCCCCTCTCGCTAGCCTCAAACAGACTCTCAATGTGCTCTCGAGAATTGACGAGGCCTGTAGAGCGAATAACACCAGTTTCGTCGATTAGCACAGCATGCGGAAGTCTTCCAACCCTGTACCCCAGACCAAGTTCCGTGGACAAAAAATATGGAAATTTTTCCAAACGATAATCCCTTACGAATGACTCGTGTTCCTTTCGCTCCCCATCGCTAGCCAAAAGAATATTCAACCACTTCTTTTCGCGATTGGAGATTGACTTAAGCGCAGGCAACAACGTTTTGCAGACCGGACAGGTTGGAGAAAGAAAAAAGAGTAAACGGCTGCGCGCGTTTGGAAATTCTCCACCAACCTGATGTAGCTCACCATTCAAATCTCGCAGATTTAATATCGGTGCAGCCTCTCCTACTTTCGGACCATTGCCAAGCACAAGTGCACCAGCCGGTGCGACCCTTTCGTAGAGAACTCCGATCTGACGAACCAAAGCAAACATCACTGCTACTGTCGCTAGCACTACAATCCATAGCAACAGATTTGAAACCAATAGCCCGTTCAACATATTTATCTCCTGAGACGAGCAAGCTCGGGAACATTAGCAATCAGTCTATTGACTGTAGCGTAAACCGCCACAAGGGCGCCAACTGCAAAAATAATAGAGATGCTGTCCAGCCACAAAAATTCCCTGGGCTGTACGGGTAACAAACAAGCCAATGCTAGACCCGCTAACAACAGGTTCCGCCACACCAACCATCCACTCAGGGATTGCTGCGCTAGCCCCATACAACCGCAATCAATATATCGACGGCCTCTGAAAAGATTGATCCCGATCGCGGCAGCATATATCCCAAATAACCCAGCGCTACTTAGCAAAAAAAAGGAACGGGTGAATGGCAACACCACACCGATACTAAAACAAAGCTCCATCCCCACGAGGGCCGCCGAAAAAGGAACTATCGTACTTTCAGGCACCAGTTGATAATCACGTAGGGTGGCAACAAAACCCTCAAAAACAAACGCTTTTTTTACAGCTGCTGTAAACCATAAAAGTGCGAGAGCGTAGCAAATTACTAATTCAATAACCGGGTCCATTTTCTGATCACCCTCTATTGCGCTTGATTTCTTAGGGTCAGCCGGCCGCTCCCTGGTACGTTTTTCAGCTGCTCGTGTATGTATTCACCCGTGATCGCATTGCGAACAGAGACCCCACCCCCCACCGTAACCAATACTGAGCCATCACCTTGGGTGACAAGTATGCCCGAGGCTCCATCACCGCTCGTTGAGCCAATGCCAGTAGTGGCACCAATCTCTTCATCCTCTCGCTCAGGCACAGCCTCCAGTCGTTGGACACGTTGCCGGGATTCGAGATCATAAACCCAGATTTCAGTACCATCCATGTCACCAGGATCATCTAATGGCTCCTCGCTCTGGCGGACCAACGAATAGAGTCGGCTGGTCGCCTGATGGATAACTAGGTGTTGCTTCCCCGCAATACGCCAGTTCTCGGCTCGATCCTCATCAGTCAAAAGCGACCAGCTATCCTCGAACTGCAGCGTAGCGCCTGATACGTCCAATGGATGAACCACGCCACCGAAAGACACAAACAACCATTGGTCACCATAACGCACGCCTGCCTCCGTAATCGGGTCACCCTCCGGATCAAAATAACCAGCTGTGCGCGTTTTCGACAGTTCTCCGCCATCCTCATCTAGCGTCACTGAAAGCACGCCACCATCTGCGCACAGCATCAAATAACGACGCTCACCTGCCGGATAAACCAAACTGCACCCGGGCGTGGAAATTTCTCCAACGAACTCTCTTCTCTCAATATCAACAACACTCAGGGACGTCGCAGGCGTCAAGTTAAAGACTGCAAGAAAACGGTTTTCGTCGGATAGAGCCGTCGCGCCGTCGATACTTCCCATGAGAGCTCTCTTCGGAGGAACGATAATCTCATCTACTGGTGCAAGTGTACTCGTATCAAAGATGGTAACCGTGTCCGTACGCTGGCCTCGGTTGCCTCGTGAGTAAAAACTCTCCACTGTAAACATGAAACGGTTGTCGGCAGAGAACGTAAAGGACGATCCCATCCCTCCGCCTGAGACCCCAGCTATGCCGAGAAACTTGTTGTCCATAACGTCTACTAGACTGGAGCCGATGAACACCCAATCTGGTTCCGGCTCAACCGGCAGAACCTCGGAGGCCCCATGACTATCGAATGTCTGAGCAAAGCAAACGTTGGTCCAAAAGATCGCAATAAACAAAAAAGATTGTATTTTTACATTCATGTATTTAGTCGCTTTGAATCTTCTAATTTCCCAATCCAGGCAAAGCCAGATTATCTTGGTATAGGCAATTGGCTTCTTTCACATCAGATCTCAAGACCCGATCTCTGAACTTTGTGTGCTTCCATTCCCCTACCCAGTGCTCTGGGTCGACGAACATATATTCAGTCATCAGGGTGTTTCCGTCATTGAGTATTTGTATGCGCTCGATAATTTTCAGTTGACTACCCGTGACCACGCCTGCTTGCATCATATGATTTTCATCCGTGAATCCTTCAGTTTCCACAACCAATACATCTCCTTCCCAATGAGCTAAGGATTCGCCTCCCCAGTTGCGGTCAAGATAATTATCGGGCACACGGGGGCGCCCATCGAGATAGATGACCCGGTACTCGTTGTTCAGTCTAGAAATCATAAAAATTGCGGTAGAATATTGAAGCATCATCAAGGAACCGTAGCGTGTCATCATTCTGGGCATTCCAGCCGGATAACAGAAGGCCGTAGGGTCCCGAAAGCGATCCCCTTTTACCGCCGCCTCCTGATAAGCATCATAGAACGCTTGGCCTTTAGCCGTAAATTGAGGCTCCGGCTTAAATTCGTAGGAGCCATAATTTTCTCTCCATTGATCTTCCCCTCGATACTGCCACACGCCGGTCAGATCAAAGGATGAATTTTGTTGCTCTTTTTGCAAGTTACTAGGGTCTAATGCTCCGGATACCCGCCCTGTGCTAGTAGAATCCCCGGTTCCGAGACCATCAGAAATGATAGGCAATCTGTTGGGACGCGTTTTCCTCTCCCGCTCTTGCCACGTTTCTCCCGATGGCGGTGGAACATAGGCCGTCAAGGAGGGGATCACCTGTCGTTGTTGCTCCGGAGTCTCCGGCCCATCCATGGAATAAGCCACTCCATCTGCGGAAATCAGTCCCTGTAGCAACCCGCCGGGTTCACCGTTTCGCATGGGGTGAACACGGACAGTAATTTCATCACCTTCAGACACGACGTTTCGATCAAATCCCGCTGCAACCATTGTTGCAATGCTTTGTCCCTCAATTTTCCATAAAACATTAGTACCATCATCATTTTTTACATCCATATTGATGCTGAGGTGCGGGCTACGCCATATGAACTGAGTGACCTCTCCTGTTACTTGAAGGGATGAATTTGGCTCAAAAGCCACCGCTGAATGGTGAGCAAGTACTGTCGGAGATGAATACACAAACGCAAGCAAAACGATCATTACACTGGTGGTTCTACTGATGACTTCTTCCATGTTAGCTTCTCCCTATAACCTACGATCAGCACGATCAATGTATTCTTGCATTTTCCCTTCGTCGTACAACTGACGAAAAAATGAATCCGGATCACATTCATAGGGAAAAAGAACAGCATCAGCGTCACGATGCCATTGCCGACGGCGAATCGGTGGCCTCAAATAATTCTCCGGATCATGTAACGTCATCACAACAGTCAGCATCGTGCCGTCTTCATTCAACTGGTAACGCTCCACGAACTTGGCATTCTCAGACACAGGCTCACCGAGAAAATCCCTGACATTTCGAGACAGCAAGGTCGTCTCAATTACGAATGTACCACCCTCCCAGTGCCCTGTGGAAAATCCCATGGGTGAGTGCGGATAATATTCGGGTGGTTCACGCCCATCCAGGTAGACTCGGCGTACTTCACTCCCCACCTCGTAAATAATTGTTATGCGACCTTCGTCAATCAACCACTCAGAAGGATAAGCTGACCATGCAATCATCGCTACGATTCCAGGTGAAACACAGCGAACATTTGGTTGGTCTAAATGCAGGAGATAATCCTGATGCCAAATTTTTGCCTCGGGGGTCAAATCCATGGAGTACTTGCGAAAATCCATGCCTGCTGCAGGTATCCAGGTACCGGACAAATCGGCGAGGCGAGGCTCTCCAACGATTTCCACATTTTCACTGGCACGGCGAGCAGTCCAAAACGAGCCAGATTCGTTTGAATCGGGTTGGCCAATGATGCTCAGAGTACCGCTCATCACGTTATCAGTCAGTCTACCAAGTAGACGACGCTCAAAGATAAAGCCAGCAATATCACGGCTGTCTATGATGAGCTCGATCTGGTCGCCTCCAATATTGACTACGACAGGACCACCCTCAACATGTCCCATCCACTCTGAGCCTAGACGCTGCAACGCCAAAAGACCCACAACATCAGCTGGTGGCACAGCAAGTTCCAGCATCCAATCACCAGAAAAGCCAGTTTCCTTTGATTCCTGAGCACAAACAGAGCCAAACAGGACCCCAAAACAAGCTATTAATGGACAAAACTTTTTAAGCATTTTTCTGCTTCGCTAATCGGTATGTCGGTAATCTAACAAGGCACCCGGGGGCAAAACCGTACCATCACCCAGTAGTACCGTCCTAATGTCGAGCAATTTCCTGCCATCTCTGCCCCGGTTGCCGGTCATGATAACTTTGTCACCAACTTTGATACTATCCCGAGTCCAACTACCGCGTCTCTGGTAATTTGTAGCACTTCCTCCCCGAGTATCCCAGATCTCAGTATTCCCTGATTGGGTCTGAACTTCGACGTAATACCGAATATGTGGATTTCTAAACCAGACCCCTGTAACCACTCCTTCGATAGTTACCACCTCTCGGATGAACTCTGCCGCAAACGAGTGATGGCCGTAGCCCAAAGTGGGCATGAGACCGAAGCTCAATAACAACCCATAAAAAAGACCTCGCACGAACATAACATTAGACCCCCTGTCTAAAATGTCACCACCCTCAGTATAGTGGGACAGCGTTACTAGCCAAACATCAATTATCACTTACTCCTGAAATTACAAGCATACGAGGAGTAAGGGGGAAATTTATACAGGTAGAAATTGGTAGGTCCGATAAACGGACGAGGAAAATGTTAGTTCTTTATAATGAGATACATCAATATTCTCTCATTGCAATTCAGAAAAGGGTATGCCCTCCTACCCTTTCCTTAGACCTCATTCACAAAAATTGTTCAGCGCGAGAGTTTCCGGCTACTCTAGCAAATATGCCTTTAACGCCCATTAAAAAGCGATTATTTCTAGGCTACCTGAATGCATCCAGCATCCTCGTATTTCTAGCTTATGGTACTTGTCTTGCCCAAGATGACTATCCGTCTAGGCCCATCAATGTTGTGACTCACACTTCGCCAGGGGGGGGTACCGATGCAACGGCTCGCTCGGTCATGGTTGGCACCAAGCTCGCACTAAATATCGATATGGCAGTGTTACCAAGAACGGGGGCCGGGGGCATTGTTGCTATGAATTATGTAAACAACCAGCCTCGGGATGGCTATACAGTCCTTGCCATCACACCATCGCATCTCTTTGCCATTGCAAGAAACCAAGGTCCATTGCGCATCGAAGATCTTGTGGGTGTAGCCAGAGCAACGGATGATCCTAGTATTGTTATGGTGCGCGCGGATAGCGCTGCTTCAACGCTTGAGGAATTATTTGAAATGGGTCGACGTCGACCAATCAAATGGGGCACCACGCAAATTGGCGGAGGAGATCATATTTCCGCGGCTACTTTAGCTAAAGTGGCGAACACAAAAATTGCAGTCGTACCATTTTTCGGGGGTGGAGAAATTGTCACCAATTTAATGGGTGGCAGCATCGAAGCCGCTGGACTGAATCTCACCGAGGCGCTTGATCAAATCAGACGAGGTGATTTTCGTGCCCTAGCAGTTATGGCAAACGAACGACTTGCGGTTATTGATCATGTGCCAACCACGGTGGAATTAGGTTATGACACCGTCTATTCCACAGTCCGCGGATATGCGGTCCTCAAAGGCACGCCGGAAAACCGAATCCGAATACTCGAGCAAGGCATGCTTCAGGGGATGCATCATCCAAGCTACCAGGACTATCTACGGGGTGCAGGCTTAAGCCGCAATGCGATTGCGGGGCAAGAAACCTGGAACGCCCAAATTAATCAACTTTATCTGGAAGCGCGCCAAGCCATGGTCGATCTTGGGATTATTCGATAGTGAAACCACACTCAGATACCCTCGTTGGAATCGTCCTACTCATCTTCTGTGGCATTGCTCTCTGGCTCACCTCAGGATTCACTGAAGTACCAATAATTCTTTCCCAAAATATACCGCCAACCTTCTTCCCGCGACTGATTTTGATGATCATTGCAGGACTCAGCGTTGTTTTAATCTTGGGCGGGCTACGCTCTGAAAAAAAACCAAGCGCCGAAATACCGTCAGCTACTCTCATCACAGCATTGGTGATCACAGTTGCGGTTGCAGTAACTGATTTTGTGGGAATTTTCCCAGCACTATTTCTCGTGTCAGTTGTTTTGCCTTTGTGCTGGAAAGAACAGCGACTCCATTTTATTGTACTTCTGGCGCTTTCCCTGCCTACCAGTATCTATCTAATCTTCACGATAATTCTCGGTGTGCAATTTCCCCACGGCCTCATTGCAGACGCTTTCTCCTGATCGCAATGTTGCCTACAGGTTTTGATTTTGCTATCTCGGCGTTGGCCAACCCGTTTGTCCTAGGATTAATCGGACTTGGAACACTAGCAGGCGTACTCGTAGGTGCATTGCCTGGCCTATCATCTTCCATGGCAGTCGCACTACTTTTACCATTCTCCATTTATCTTGATCCTATTCCTGCCATTGCCTTGCTCTCAGCTTTGTATTGTGCAGGAACTTTTGGCGGATCCATTACCGCTATCCTGATCAACGCTCCTGGTGCCCCGCCAGCAGTGGCCACTGCCTTTGATGGTTACCCAATGGCGGTAAAGGGAGAAGCGGGGCGTGCTTTGGGTATGGCTGCGGTAGCTTCGGTTTGCGGAGGCATTTTCAGCGTCTTTGTGCTGCTTTTTACTGCACCAGTACTCGCACGCATTGCCTACAGCTTCGGACCCCCAGAGTATTTTGCTCTCGCTGTGTTCGGCCTATCTATGCTGGCTTCCATTAGCAGAGAGGCGCCAATAAAAAACCTTATCGGAGGCTGCCTGGGGCTCACGATCGCAACAATCGGAGTAGATTTAACAACAGGCGTAGAACGATTCACTTTCGGGGTTGCAGAACTCTATGGCGGCATTCATTTCATTCCAGTCTTGATCGGCCTGTTCGCAGTAACAGAACTACTTTCGCAGGCCGCACGACTAGGGAAGGAAACACATAGCATCACCCTTGCTGCCTTAAAATTGCCCACTCGAGAAGATTTTAGACGCGTACGTGGAACAATTGCTCGATCCAGTGTCATTGGCACTTTGATTGGCGTGCTGCCAGCGGAAGGAGGCACCATCGCGGCTATGATCGGCTACAACGAGGCAAAACGATGGTCGAAGGTGCCCGAGAAATTTGGAAAAGGCGCCATTGAGGCAGTGGCTGGACCGGAGGCTGCCAACAATGCCGCGACGGGCGGGGCTATGATCCCTACCCTAGCACTTGGGATCCCCGGAAGCGCTACTGCAGCAGTGATCTTGGCCGGACTTCAAGTGCACGGCCTGCGCCCAGGACCCTATCTCTTTGAGGAACAACCGGGATTGATCTATAGCATTTTCTTTGCGATGTTGATTGCCAATGTACTTTTCCTTTTGATCGGCCTAGCGGGAGCTAAAATTTTTTCAAGAATTAGCTTGGTCCCAGCGACAATTCTATGGCCTATGGTATTTGCCCTTTGTTTTGTAGGTGCCTATGGACTCGAACAATCAATGGTGGACGTGTGGGTAATGCTCATTGCCGGCCTATTAGGGTTCGTCCTTAAATACCATGGATTTGGTCCCGCCCCTATCATAATGGGACTGGTACTTGGTGGTCTCATTGAAACATCTTTAGCGCAATCTATGATAATTTTTGACCAATCTTGGACGGGCTTTTTATCTCGACCAGTAGCAGTCATCTTCTTTGTTTTGGCCCTCAGCAGTATTTTTAGCTCTCCAATTCGGATGTTGTTTCGAAGTTACATGAACAAAATGGCAAAAAAAACGTAAGGTCATTGGCACAGCTCGCTCACAATTGAGGGCCCATAAAGAATGTGACGTACGGATATACTAGTTGATATAGTAGGTGCTTCGCTATAATGACAAAATGAATCAAATAACAAATAGCCTACAAAAAATCTGGAAAAAATGATGTTTAAAACACTTAATCAAAAAAAATTCGTGGCGCTTCTGGCACTCGCAGCACTGACCTTAGTCGCGTGCGACCAGCAGGCACCTAATACTGAACCTTCCACCGGACCAATGCCCGCACAAGACATGAGCTTCTTTATTACGAGTGAAGGCTCCGGTAATGGCGGTGACCTTGGCGGCCTTGAAGGTGCCGATTCTCACTGTCAAAACTTAGCAGAGGCCGCCGGAGCTGGAGACAAAAACTGGGTCGCATATCTTGGCACGGAGCCAGGGGGGGCTCGAGGAATTGACGCACGCAGCCGAATTGGCAACGGGCCTTGGCATAATGCAGCGGGTGAAATGATCGCTAAAGACATCGATGATCTGCATTTGAACGCTAATATTGTTAGAGGCACTGCACTCGATGAGAACGGTAATCGCGTACTTGGCCGAGGAGACTCAACAAACCGGCATGATATTCTCACCGGTGCAATGGAAGACGGCACGGCATTCTTCCCTGACGCCGAAGATCATACCTGCAACAACTGGACAAGCAGTGGTGAGGGCAGCGCCATGGTTGGTCATTTTGATCGTCAAGGTGGTGGGAACACTTCCTGGAACACCGCACATCAATCCCGAAGCTGCTCCCTGGCAGACCTTCGGGCGACCGGTGGGGATGGCTTACTGTATTGTTTTGCGACTGACTAAAAAGCCTGCCTCCACATAAGCAGCCAAGGTTGGTTTTTTTGCTGCTCTAAACAAATTTGTGGCGGGTATGTTTTTGAGAATCCTTGATAGGAGGGATTTGGGTTACGCAGTGCCTATTTGATAGATAGTAAGTGCACCGACATAGCCCAAGATGGTCATATAGGTCCACGCAATAACCGGCCAACGCCAACTGTTGGTTTCTCTACCGATAACTGCGAGTGTCGCTGCACACTGAAGACACCAGGCATAAAACACAAGTAGGCCCAGCACCATCGGTAACGAATAAATAGGACGCCCATCGGGCCAGGTAACAGACTGCAAACGCTCCGCTAGACTTACCTCGTCTGCCTGTCCTCCCACCGCGTAGATAGTTCCGAGAACAGCCACTACAACTTCACGCGCAGGAAACCCCGCTATCACAGCAGCTGATACTCTCCAGTCCCAACCGAGTGGGACAAAAACTGGCTCTATTGCCTGACCGGCACGTCCCAGCAAACTCTGGGCTAGATGCTCAGCTGCAGCTTCATTGTCAACGCGGTCTAGCTCTACTTGAAGAGCTTGACCAGATAAAGATAACGCTGCCTCACCACGTGCCGCGATTCTCCCGTCTTCGATAGAAGCCGAGCGAGGAAAATAGGCCAGCGCCCAGACCACGACAGCTACGGCAAAAATAATGGTTCCTGCGCGACGCAGAAAAATCCGGGCTCGATCAAACAATTTCAATATAACAGACCTTAAATCTGGAAAGCGGAACTCCGGCAGGGCAAGCATAAAAATAGGATTGCTTCCTCGCAGCACGGACCTTTTTAAAAGCAGCGCTGTCCCTACACCGCCAGCGATTCCAAGGAGGTAAAGACCAAACAGAACTAAGCCCTGAAGATTAAGCGGGCCAAAACTCGTGCTTGGGACAAATGCCGCAATTAGCAAAGCATAGACAGGTAATCTGGCCGAACAGGTCATAAAGGGAGCTGCAAGAATCGTAGCAATCCGATCACGCCGATTTGGGATCACCCGGGTTGCCATGATCGCTGGCACGGCACAAGCAAAACTTGATAGCAATGGGACCACGGACTGACCCGAAAGGCCAAAGGATCTCATAGCACGATCCATCAGAAAGGCGGCCCGAGCCAAATATCCCGTATCTTCCATCAGGATGATGAATAAAAATAGTATGAGAATCTGTGGGAGAAAAATAACCACGCTACCGACACCGGCAACGATACCATCTACAAGGAAACTCGATAGAATGCCCGGCGGCAGCACGCCGCCGATCCAATTGCCTAGTGAACTCGTGGCACCATCAATCATACCCATAAGCGGCGCAGCCCAGGCAAAGACGGCCTGAAATACTACCCCCATTGAAAAAATAAATGAGAGCGCCGAAGGCCACGGCTGATTGAACCAATTAATTGCGGCACGGCCTAGTCGTGGTAATGGGGAAATCTGTCTTTGCAAATCACTCAGCCTTTCACGAATCCAGGTATACCTGTAGCGAGCCTCAGCGGCTAATGGTGGGGTATCACCGCAGAGGTCACGCCTCACTGCCAACAAATAGTCGAGACTGGAATCACCTGCTTCCACTCGCAATGACTCAACAATTTCAGGATCTCCATCTATTATCGCGCGCTCGAGTTCCACCACCTGGAAGGCTGCAGCGGACTCACCAATTCTTTTTCGCAGCTCCTCAGCGGCATGACGGAGGTCAGGCCAAAAGACAGGGGGCTCGGACTCGGACGGTACTGCCTCAAACATTCCGCTGATCGCATTTTTTAATTCTGAAAAACCAGAACCTCTGGTAGCAACTACTGGGAAAATTGGAATGCCGCCAAGCCTTTTGCTGAGGCCCTCTATATCGATACGCATCCCTTCAAGATGAGCCATGTCAGTCATGGTCAGCGCAATAATCATGGGGTACCCCATTTCTGATAGCTGCTGAACGAGGTAAAGCCCTTGATAGAGTCGGGTTGCATCCACAACTGCCAAAATCCCTTCGAGTTCAGGCGTACCCAATATTCGGCCCAACAGCACATCTACCGCAATACGCTCGTCAGTGGAATAGGGGCTCAATCCATAAATACCTGGTAGGTCAATCAGATCAAATGCCGAATCTCCAATTGTGGCCCTGCCCACTCTCTTCTCTACCGTCACACCAGGATAGTTTGCTACCTTCTGACGCATTCCGGTCAGACGGTTAAAAACTGTGCTTTTACCCGTATTAGGATTACCAACTACAGCAATAACTCGTTCTGCCCGGCGAATAACCGTCAAATTCTCAGCAGAGACATAAACTTCGCTAGAACTAGCCATTGATAGGGATAGGCTCAATTTTAAATTGTTGTGCCTGCTCCTTTCTCAGGGAAAGCGCAGTTCCGTAGACCTGAAATTCTAATGGATCACCGCCTAAGGAAGCTCTCACGAAAACAATTTCAGTACCCTCTACGAGCCCCATCATCATCAGGCGCTCAACGCCAGGTGCGTCTGTCGAAATTGACTGGATCACAGCCTTGTCATTAGGTTTAAGGTCCGATAAATCCATACTGGTCAAAGATGCCTTGCGAACAATTGGTTGCGAGAACACAACTACAATGGGATCACATGCTACTCTAATTGAGAATTACTCTCAAATAAGAATAGTTCTCAATTTCTAAGCAGATACAGTCAGTTTGGCTATCAGTCCAGCTGGATAGTGCTGCGTAGATACTAAAAAATTAAATGCGACTCAATTAACCCCTAAGGCTTGTTGTACGACATCTCTCATTTCGGAACAGGGGGCATAGTTTGGATCCAGAGAAAAACACGTATCTATATAGGCCGCAGCCTCTGCTAGTTGCCCTCGATCAATTGAATCGTCTACCAAAAAAGGCAGCGGATAAATTTGATCGCCGTCAATTTCAAAAGAAAGCTTAAACAAACTTAGTGCCTCCTGTCTCTGCTCATCTTCCCATAATAGAAAGCCCGTGGCATTTAATGCTTCAAGGTTGTCGGGCAACAGAGTGAGAGACCGTTGATACTCCTCAAGTGCTAATTCGTATTGCTCTTGTTCAAGCGCGAGTCGGCCTGCCAACCTGTGTATTTCAGCAAGATAATGACTGGCTATAGGATGGGGAGCGGCTGCTTGTGCGGCGGCTCTTGCTTCAACCAACCAGGGATAATTTGCCCCAAGGGTACCCAAATGTGCTTTCATAATATGCGCCCTGGCTTCAAAGTATTGATCAAACCGTTTTTCTATATCAGCAGCCTCTTCTACTGATAGATTGCTTGTATCAATGAAGTTCGGTGCTTCCAAGATACGTCGATCTAGGTAATAGATTAAATTCTCGTTCTCGGTATTGCGGAGAATAGAGCGCGGAGCGAGAAACTCGATGATCGGGTAATCGTCAGTGTTGAGGGGCAAATCACTCCCGATTTCCGGTATTAGTGTCTCGTCGAACATATAATTGGCCAAAAAATCAAGTTCATTATCGATCCCGATCTCACTCAAATCCCGTGCAATATCCGGATGACGGACACGCTCCCTGAGCAACTCATAATTAACTACGATCGGCTCTTCTGAGCCTATAAGCAAAATGTCATTGAAAGCGAACCATGCAGTCACGTGCGAAAAAACCTGATTAAATGTTTTTACAATGATGCGAGATTCCTCTAGGCCAAGCTGATACAAGGGAAGATACTGACACATGATGCCGCCCGGTTTCAGGGCGCGGCGAGCATTTTCAAAATGCTCAATATCATACAAGTATCCCGATCCCATAAAGAAAGGGTCAAGCGGATCCTCGGTGATTACATCGTATTTTTTTGTGGTCGTAATTAAGTAATTCCGCCCATCGTCAAAAATAATATTGGCATTTGGCTGATCCAGCGCTGAGCGGTTATATCTCGCAAACTGCCGTGCGCCCTCGACAACCTCCGGTGAGATTTCGATGACATCAGTAAGTCCACCGTGCCTTAGTAGAGCACCGAAAGTCATGCCCGCACCGAGGCCGATCACCATTGAGTCCTGCGGATTTGGGTGTAATAACATGGGAAGGTGCCCAAGCAAATACTGATTAGCAACATCAGTTAGCAAGGTTGAGGCCATAGGCTTTCCATTGATAGTGATCGTGTCCGGCTCTGTGAGGCTTCCTGTAACAGAAACATTCACGTTCACCCCCTCGCGGTAATAGTGCAAGTGCTTACTCATCTGACTCTCTATCATGGATGCCGCATTTGGATAACGCAGCCAATACGGCCCAGCATCAATTAATAGGGGGTTCCAAGGAGAATAGATCAACATGGATAGAACGACGAGAACTACACCACCAACTGGCGCTGCAATCCGCATCCCCCTCTCCGCGAGAGGCATTGCGATCGCGACCGCGAGTAAAACTCCGGCCACACCCATGGCTGCAATGGTCACTTGCGTTCCCAACATGGGTAGAAAAACAAACCCCCCGAGGAATGAACCCAACACCCCACCCACAGTGTTCACAGCGTAGACGACACCCACATCCCGACCAGAGTCTGCTGAACGCTGAGCAAAAACAGTGGCCACCAATGGAAATGCAGCGCCAAACATTAAAGTAGGGATGAGAAAAACGATTGTGGCGGTAAAAGCCTTGCTCAGTAATTCCAGAAAAAACGGGCTAAAAACCTCTGAAGAAAACCCGGCCAAACCAAGAGACAAACTCACATAAAAAGCTGGAAGACTATCAAAGTAACTAACACTCAATAACGAATAAACGGAGGCTAAGATTTCTACCAGTACGAGCATACCAACCGCCGAGCGAATCTTTGGGAGCAAGCGTGTTGAAGCCGCGCTACCTAGACCTACCCCCGCAATAAAAATACTCAACATCAACCCAAATGTGTAAACAGAAGTACCCGTGATCTGGATAAGTAGCCTAAACCAAGCAACTTGATAGGCCATCGATATAAAGCCTGCAACACCAAACAGAGTGAGAATGTATTTCTGAACACCGCTATGGAAATATCGTGCCGCAGGTTGCTGCACCGCTTTCTCACGGGCTTCTTTTTTAAACACCAACCAGGCAAATACTGCGATGGCGATATTTATAAAACCTGCCAGGTAAAGACTGCCATTGACGCCAAGAAGTGGGATAAGACTGGTCGCTGCCAGCAGTGTACCCAAAGCGGCCCCAAGAGAATTCACCGCATACAAACGTCCGGCGCTTTCTGCTACACCTGCATCGTTCTTGGCAACCAGCTTCACCAATACCGGCAGTGTTGCGCCCAACAAAGTCGTCGGAATCAGTAAGGCTATAAATGAGAGGGCAAATCGGAGGGCAGTTAACCGAACCGGGGTGTCTCCTAAGAATGGATACAGAAGACTATGCGACCAATCGATTGCGTCAAATAACAGAGGGCTCGCAAAACCAAACAATCCAATAGCGAACTCCAATCCAATATAGAGGTATAAGGGACTCCTAACATGATCAACCCGTCGACCGATCAGATAGGCCCCTAAAGCCAGCCCGGCGAAGAAAACCGTCAGGATCGTTGTCACAGAATAAACAGTAGAACCGAAAATCAGGGTCAATTTTCGGTTCCACATGATCTCGTAAATCAGCCCAGTGGCCCCGGAGAGGAAAAAGAGTAAATACAGGACCCAGGTATATAGACTTCTCGCATTACCCTGCGTTAACAAACTCATTGATTCACACCGATGGCTAAATTGCCCAACAAAATTGGTCTATCCCATCGCACACTTGAAAGCACGGATTGTTAATAGCGTTTTTTTCACTGTAGATCTCCAAAATATTTTGATGTGGCTATCTTTAGTCTTATCTCCAAAAGACAAAGGTAAGCAGCTTGAAATTCATCCGACGGAACATTGTGCCAGCGCCAGTTTCCCTTACCAAGCCACCCAGAAAAATTGCCTGATTTGGCCCCTTCCGAGATCACACCAACAAAGGCCGAAAGATCTGGTTTTGGGCATACAGATGACCAAGCGTTTTGTCCGGACCTCCCAATATACATGGGGTTATGGGGCCCAATCAGCGCAGATCCCCTTAATCAGCCTAGTTGAACGAAGAAGATGAGGGAAACCAAAGACCCAAATTTGGCTCTATCCACTGTGATTCTGCCATCATCCAAGCTCCTTAAAGGCATACAAAACCTAGCATCTGAGAAAATTTCCTTCTTAAAACAAGGGTTTCAGCCATATCAAAGGGCCAATGATAAGTATTGGCAATTGAAAGCCCCCTAGCTTTAAGTTATCGTTTGGCCCAGTTATGCGGGGCGCGAGGGGAAGTCGAGATCCCCTGTGGGACCGCAGTGATAGATGCAACCTTTTCGGTTGCTGAAGTCTCCTATAGAGTGTAAGTACAAAAACGAATTTGGGGGTATCTCATGAAATCAACGCTTTTTGGGCTAATAGCTGCCTTTTTTGCAATTTCAGCTACTGGTGAGGCACAGGCACGGCTATCCCTGCCAAGAGTCGGCGTAAATCCGGTTCGCATAGTAATAAATAATGCGGATGCAGGAACCGTAGCACGGTTAAAAGCATCGCAAGATGCAATCAACACAGCTAGAGACACGGTCGGGGCCTACAAAAAGGCGGGTGACAAAGAAGCCACTAAGGCCGCCCTAAAGGATCTCCGCTCAAAACAACGCGAAAGGGACAAGTTTGTCAGAAAAACGATCTCTGGCAGCGACGATCTCAAGGCCGCCTTACAAACTGAGGTTAGAGCCGCAAGAGTAGCCACTGCCAAAAAGAGGGCTACGGTAAGAAAAGATGTTGGAAGCCGGATTGCAGCCGCGGCTACTGCTGACCAGCAGGCGTCATTGGAAGCAAACAAAGCGACAATCGGGGGCGTCATAGCGGAGCTTAGAGCCGCCCGAAAAGGTGGGGCTAGCAAGGCAGATACTCAGGATTTGAGAAAACAATTGGCCGGCTTGCAAAAAAGTCAGAAACAAGTTGTGGGTGAAATCTTAAAGGCTAATGAAGCTTTAAGCGCCGCATTAAAATCTGAGGCCAAAGGCAGAGCACTTGAGGCCCGCAGATCTGTAAAGGGTCAAGGAAAAAACCGCCGTAACGTCAGACAACGTCGCGCTACTAAAAAGTCATAGGAGATATCCCTCCTACAAGATGCACGCGCGCTCCTTGGGCGCGCGTGTTTTTTTTTGCACGCTGAACGAAACACGATAAATCACTCCCCAAATTAAGGGCGTTCTTTGTGCGGCAGAAAATGCAACTTTTTCACTTCTAGACACATCTTATGGGTATAAACCGCCGAAGAATGGACTCAGGCATCATGGGTATTTGGAAGCTATTAAATCAAGCACTGCATCTCGCTTTTGTTTTCTGTTTGCTACAAGTGCAGGTACATGCCGTAACTTTCGAAGAGGCTTCTGAAAATTTTGAGAAGGGTGCTTATGAAAATGCAAAAATACAATTTGAACAGCTAGCCACGGAACACCCCAACGATATCGAAATCACTTATGCCTTGGGTCTCATCAATTTTGTATTGGATAACCATGATGAGGCTTCACCCTACTTCGAGACGCTTCTTGTTACTGAATACGAACAAATTTCTACCTACTACCTTGCCATGATCGCATATGGGCGGGGTGAAACGGATATCGTAATAGATAGGCTCAACCGAGTAGCCAACCAAACCATTGACCTCGAAGCCAGTGAGCTTGCAAGTGATGCTCTGTCGCAAATCGGCCTAGAAAAACTGTACCAGGAACTGTCTTCCAACGAATTTCTGGAAACATCCAGTAACTATGGGTATCTGGAACTCGGCGTAAGCCAACAAGACGGCATCGTTGACCCGGACAATTTAGTCGGGCTGGATGAGCATGACAGTGCTCTTGAATATATTTTTGCGGGTAATCTGAACATTAGAAGCACGGAGATATCAGACACCAATTTTGGTGGATCAGTGTTTCAACAAAAATATTCCAATTTTAACGACTACGATATCTCCGCCATAAATATATATATAGGGCAGCAACGCTGGTTTGGTGCGCAACAGTGGGGGCTAACCCTTTCGGCAAATCAAATTTGGCTGGCTGGCGAAGATTACCTGAGTCAAGTGGATCTACAGCTTAAAGACGAAATACTTCTAGTTGGAAAATACATCGTCAGCTTGAGTGCACAATACAGTGACATTGATAGTGATGATCCACTATTTGATCGATATGCGGGAAAATCTTCCGAGCTCATGGTCGAAATCCGAGGCGGAAGTAATCCCTATTGGCAAATAGATTACACCTATCTTTACGAGGATAAAGAAAACTGGAAATCCATTGATATTAATACCGCTTATACGATCTTTGATATATACACTAGCTACTCAGGCGATGTTCATGAGCTAGGTGGCCAGCTAGAATGGAGCATTAATAACTTGTGGGCAACTCGTTATGCGTTGATTTTACGCCAATCTTATAACACAGGACGTGATGTATTTTTGTTTAATGCAACCGACCGGTTTTCTACTGCTTTAGCAAGAGAAAGCAAACGAATTTATTTTGAAACGGAACTCATACGTACAATCTCGGATAATATTTTTCTAAGGGCCCGCTACGAATACCTCGACAATGACTCAAACATTGACCGTTTTGATTTTGGAAGTAATCTCATTTCCCTGTCTTTTAATTATATTTTTTAGTGGGCTATCGAATGCGCACGGTTAGCATTATCTTTTTGTCAGGCTTCCTGAGCTCTTTGCTGGTTGCCTGTGGAGGCGGAGGCGGAGGGGGTAATCCTTCACCAACTCCTACTCCTACTCCTACTCCTACTCCTACTCCCATCTCATACAATAAAAACCTAGATGTAGAACAACTGGGCGGTTCTTTTGACACGGATGCAGGCGTAATGAGTTACCGGACTTACCAGGAAACGGGTGCCATGTGGGTTTCGACTGGAGATCCGACTACTGAGCTATCAATAAGTGTTGATGGAACAAAAACCACAAAATTTAGTCGCACATACTCTTTTACACCAACAAATGGATCAACCAATCTAGATGTGAGTATGAGTTTCGAGCAAGTTTCCCTAGCTGATGTAATCTATTTAGACGTCGGAAATGACCTAGATGGATATCTCTACTGGGAGTCAGACTGGGGGCTATCTCCACCTGATGACACGTCATCCAGCTATGAGTGGAATTATCGATCATTCGGTTTTTATTCAGATATAGGCGAAGAATTTCTTGGCGTGGATTATGTAAATATTTTTGTAGCTGATCTTGATTATGGTGACGATCTTTCCTCTGGTTTTGACATATGTGATGTATCTGATAGCACCTGCGTTGACAACATTCAGGATAAGGACGTTCTGGCCGGCGCGTTCGGAGATTTTACGCAGACGAGCGATATGCCTACGAGTGGCACGGCAACTTATACGACAAAGGCCCTCGGTCTTTGGCACCCTAATTTGCTGGAGACAGAATCCAGTATTCCACACTGGCCAGCGTATGAGGGTGATGCAACAATTACCGTGAATTTTGGGCAGGGAACCCTTAGCGGTGATATCACTCTAGATTACGTGTTTCCAGACAGAAAGGCTGAGAGCAGTACCTGGAACCAGGTAAGCGGCATATCTGCGGGCACTATTAAATTAGTCGCTACGATCTCATCCAACGAATTCCAAGGAACCGCAACCTGGAATACCGATATTGCCAATTATGGGACAGGGGAGATCAGTGGGCATTTTTTTGGGCCAGATGCCGAAGAATTAGGTGGATGGTCTTACGTTTATGATGGCAATGATCAGGACTGGGCGGAGATCATGATAAGCTTTCTAGGACATCAATAAGAATACTATCTAGATTCATGAGTGAATCGAATCCAATACAAAAATTCCTTGCTGATTAAGGCTCGCCTCACTCTAGGAATCTAAAAACACAGGAAACATTATGGCTCAGTCAATTTTCCGCGGTGTTCTAGTTCCAGCCTTGACACCATTTAAAAAAAATCTTGAGCCCGATACAGATGCCTTTCTTACTCACTGTCAGTGGCTTCTTCAGCAGGGTGCAGCCGGTCTCGCAGTTTTTGGTACTACAAGCGAAGGCAATTCACTCGTTGCGGAAGAACGCATGAACCTGCTGGAGGCACTGATTGCAGGTGATATTTCTCCAGCCAGGCTGATGCCTGGCACTGGTACCTGCGCTCTACCGGAAACAGTGCGGCTCACCAAACATGCGGTCTCCAGAGGTTGCGCAGGCGTACTGATGTTACCTCCTTTTTACTACAAGGCTGTAAATGATAATGCGCTCTTTGCTAGCTACTCGGAAGTCATTCAGCGAGTTGGCCATTCAGATCTGCGCATCTATCTCTACCACATTCCCCCGGTTGCCCAGGTCCCGATCTCGCTCACGCTGATCGGAAGGCTGCTCAAGCACTACCCCGATGTTGTGGTAGGTCTCAAGGATAGCTCGGGGGACTGGAATCACACCGAAGCGGTGCTTCGAGAATATCCGACGCTCGCGACATTTTGCGGTTCAGAAATATTTCTTCTCGACACATTGCGACATGGGGGCTCAGGGTCCATCACAGCGACCGCTAACGTCAACACAAAAAATATTTGTGCTGTTTTTGAGCACTGGAAAAAACCGAATGTCGACCAACGTCAGGCACAAATTACTGCGGTCCGGAGAATACTTGAGGGGTATGCACCGATTCCAGCATTGAAATCCATAGTGGCCGAATTTTATGAATCACCCGAGTGGAAAACAACTCGTCCACCTTTAAATGCACTCAGTACCGAGGAAGAAAAATCTTTAATGGGAGCTCTAGGTAGATTCGGCTTTAGTATGGCCAATCAGTGATTACAAATACATGAGGAGAATGAGTGTGAGACAACTGCTAGCGGGACTACTGATTTTTTGTGCTTGCCTCCAAGCTAGCGCACAAGACTCCAGCCTGACTTATGATCGAATTAACCTTAGCGTTAATGCTCAAAGAGAGATCGAAAATGATTTGTTGATTGCTTCTCTTTACACACAAGAAGAAGCACTCCAACAAAATCAAGTAGCGGAGCGTATTAATGCCACAATGCAGTGGGTACTTGATATAACTGACGAAGAGCGTTCGGTACAAATGCAAACAACACAATACAACACCTATCCTGTTAGAGACCGTAATAATCGTCTTACAGGGTGGCGCGGACGGCAGGGAATTCGCCTGCAAAGTACTGATGTGAAAACATTGACGAGATTGCTAGGTGCCTTACAGCAAAAGCTAGCTATCGAATCGATGACCTATGGGATTTCCCAAGCATCGCGCAATGTCGCTGAGGAAGGCCTTATAACCGAAGCAATCACGCAATTTCAAAAACGGGCCGAACTAATAACCAGCGAGATGGGTCGTACTGATTATCGGGTTGTAGCTATGAATATCAACACGCAACCAAACCGTCCATCGCCCCTACCCTATCAAAGCCGGGCCCTGGCAATAGAAGCTGATATTGCAGCACCTGTCGTAGAGCTGGGGCTGCAAACGGTAGTTGTCTCAATCTCCGCCACCATCGAGCTCGATACACCCCGTTAAGTCACGAGAACTTATGAAAAGGTATAGACCATAAAAAATGTAACCTGAAACAGATTTAAATTTTTCGTTGTCTTCAAAATTTTCTTTGTCAATTCACGGAAAATTGGAAAACTTAAATTATGAAAAGACCGTCTACTTTTGAATTTATCCTTGAAAATATTATTGTCATTTGTATTTAATAGTAGTTGTATTTTCTTTAATTAATACCGCAAAAGCTAATGTGAACATAGACGATTCCATAAAAAACTCAGGTCACGTGTTTCTGGCTATTTAGCCTTGATTTAATGGCAAACGTTATTGGAGAGTCCGATACTAAAGGCGCCGGCACCACTATATACAGCCGGAATATATCTTATTTCTTGCTTCTCCAGATCGATGACGGCTACCTCAGCTCCATCTTGGAAGGCAACATAGGCGGTGCGACCGTCTGCAGACCCTAATGCGTCCAGTGGAACGTGGTTGAATTTCCCAGATCGGACCACAGATTTCTGAATATTGTCGTATATATAAAAACTTGGGTTCTCAGTACTCGCGAGCAAATTCATCCGGTCGAAACGACCCACCGTCACCAGATCAATACCTTCACCGATAATCTGGTCTACGTATTGCTCAAAGCGGTTTTGCTCAACGGAAAGAAATCGCCCGGTAGCTTTGTCCATCATGTATAAAAACACCCCTTCCGGGGTGGTATAGGGCCGGGCCGGGTCCTCACCAACCTCGAAGGATCGGTATATCACTTTAGAAAATGCATTGAGGCTGTACACTTCGCCAGACGTCTCGTTCGCTACGTACACATAGCGACCATCTAGGCTTCGGCTTGGTGATGAGAACTGTTGGTCCCCTCCCTCCGTTAGGCTAATCTCTATTGTTTTACGGACATTGGTATCGATGAGTCCAACTGTGCCGGCCTTACTATTACTGTAATAAATATCGATTTCATTCGGGTCAAACAGAACATCTGTCGTGGGTGGAAAATCTTCTAAGGAAAACAAAATTGTCCCGGCATAGGCAGAAAAGAGCACAAAGCCGCCATCGCGGCTATCCGTAAAACCGATCTTTGAGCCGGTAGTGTCCATCACCATATGCCTAGGTACAATGGGCAACTTCACTCTCTTGGCGACCAGTTTATTTTTCAGGTCGTAGAGGGTAACTAACCTCTGTTCAATGTTGGTATAGACCAGAACCGGCGCATGGGGAGTCGCCACCAGATCATCCACTTTGTAATCTGTTTCTATCCTGAATATCACTTCCTCTTCTCTAAGATCAATCACATCAATGATAGGCTCCAACCCATCAGCAACAAACATCAATCGCAAAGGATTCGAGATATCAACCGCTGCCGACGCTGAAGCCGTCCAAACATACCCAGTTACCAGCAAAAGAAATAAGGGTAAGTTTCTCATTTTTCTCGAGTCCTCGGTGTAAGCTTAATTCAATCCAAGATAGGGATAAATAATATCGCTAACAGTATGAAAATTGTCGGTCACCAGAATCAAGCCGAAGGCAATAATCACTGCCATGCTTGCATAGCTCAATCTCTTTGCGTGCCGCGCTAGCAGGACAAGGATACTGTCCACTCTTGAAATGTAGTAGGCTGAAAGTAGGAATGGAATTGCAATGCCAATCGCGAATGTCAACATGATTCCAGCTCCAATAGCTGCACTACCAATTGCGCCCACGTACACAATAAGGGTCGCTACGATGGCACCACCAAAACAAGCGGTACAACCAAGCGCGTAACCCATGGATGCAACTACCGTTCCTGCCGTATCCCTAAACGACAAATTCTGCATAGCCCGCGAGTCAGGAATCTTGCAGGCTAAGTCCCTAGTGCCCCTCAGCCCTACCCAGATACCCAAAGCAATAACAACTAACCCTGAGATGACAGCAATCAGACGACTGTACTCGGCAAATAACAGTTGGGCCTGGTGCCCAATCGCACCAATTAATGCGCCTGCGAGCGTATACAAAACCACAAATCCCAGCACAAAGGCAATCGCGATCTGGAGAATTTTGCGTCGTATGATCGGTGTCATCTGAATCTGGGAGCCGCTTCCACCCGGTAGAGTAGAAAACCCAGCGATCACACCGCCAAACATCACCACTAACTGAAGCAAGCAGGGCGTCAGAACAGAAGACAAGAGCCCGGCACCCAATGCAAGTACCGCTATAGGTGTGACATCGGCTCTCGATTTAAGTTCTTCTGGAAGACTGTACGGTGCATCCCAGGCACCCACAAAGGTAAGCTTTTGCTCACTTCCCAAATAATAATTAGAGACATACAACCGCATGCTACCAGCCCCATCGATATCAATTAGGTTGCCTTGTATATCTCGCTTGGGAAAGCTGTACACAGTGACCCGATGATGTTGCGCATTTCTTGGTCCGTCAGATATATCAGGAAAATACTCCTTCTCGCCCACTTTCAACAATACATCCGGCACTTCGGCTGCGAGAGAGTCCGCGTGAACAGTTTCGCTTACAAAAAATACTAGGTTTCTGTCTGGGCGTAAATTACCGACGACACTAGCCCGATCCACATACTGAAAATATTCATCGCTTGCGAATGTGGCGGTCAATTCCAACTCTCTGGTATACACGAGCTCACGGGTCAGATATCGAGACACGCTACCCGCTTTTATGAGACGGCTATGATCCCCAACACCGCGCAGTAACTGCTTTCCCTGAACAAAATAAGGAAACACTAGCCAAGACGAAGCAATCAGAAGCCCGATCAATAGCAGCGCCCCTAACTTGATCGGATTGACTCGCGCTATAGTTACCATCTAGCGTGCCTTCCAGTCCTGCCGAACAGCCAAAAGAATTTCTTCCGGGGAAACATTCACCGCAAATATATTTTGCAAGTCACCGTTGGGACCTATTAGATAGATATTGGCGGTATGCTGCACGGTGTAGTTGCTCTGTGTCTTGGTTACAGCGTAACTCAATTTAAAATTACTTGCCGCGGTGTTGATCTGTTCATAATCACCACTTAGGCCTATCATTCTGTCTCCAAAGGCAGATGCGTAATTATCGGTCACCATTGGTGTATCGCGCTCCGTATCCACGCTTACAAAAATACCAACTGCATCTCTCTCCGTTGCCTCCAGTACACTAGCCATATTGAAGGCCATAAGCGGACAAATCTGCTCACAGTGCGTAAAACCAAAAGCCAGAAGCACGTACTGCCCGCGGAAATTCTCCTCGGTAACGGTCACCCCGTTCCGGTCTAACAGCTCAAAACTCGCCTTGATGCCATGGAAATTATTGATTGAAGCCATGTCGGCGACATTACCAAGGTTGTGATGCAAATGTTCACCCTGACCTTGGGAAAAAGCGGACCCTCTAGGTAGTACAACCAGAAACATCGCATACAATATGACGTACTTTTTTACCATGTCCCTATCTGTCTACCTACCTCAATGTGCTAACAAGGAGCCTAGCCAGCGCCACTACATCAAAGGGCGACCAAGGGCTGGATTCACGCCGTTATGAAACCCTCCCTGATCACGCACCACGCGAGACTGGCCTTGCTCGTCATAGTGCACCCAAATAAGCCCGTGAGCGTCTCCGTTTTGAGGCATGTCGATTTTATGGGTGATTTCCTTGGTCTTAGCGTCATATACATAGATACGGCCCTCACCGTTACTCGTTGACCACATTTCCTTACCATCCGGTGAAAGCAGGACATGATCCGCCTTGTAGGCACCATAAAGCGTCTCTACTGCGTGACCATTGGAAGTGTCTATCACGGTGATGGTTCGGCCCAAATGGTGTGCACCCTCACCTTTATCAGCGACCCAAAGCTCAGTCTCATCAGCATTCAGGCTAGCTCCGTACGGCCCGATTCCAGTGCCATTACTCCACTCTATCGCTCCAGTCACCAAGTTAATCTTGGAAACATTAGAGGAACTAGCAATCACATAGAGTGCCTCCTTTTTTGAGTCTACGACTGCCCAATTAGGCCGGTAACCGGGAACGGGAATTTCTTGAACCACTTCCCACGTTTTCGCATCTATTTTAGCGACCCAAAAGGGCTTCATCGCCACTAATTTACCTTGATACAGATTAATGACACCCCTCATTCCCGTTGAACGTCCTGGCCCATAGCCTCCAGGCTCCATTAAAGCGTAGATGTACTCGTAGTCCCGGTCCGTCCAAACTGTATAGATCATGCCACCCATATCAATATCTTTAACGCCACCTACTACGGTATCAGTCTCCGGGTCATACAGCATGAGACCCAGCCCATTCGGATCTCTCGTAAACATATCAAACAGGATGTAATCACCAAAAACCTGGGCATGATGAAGACGCCCGCCTATGGTTACCTGCTTAATTGGTTGCAACGTGAGTGCATCGACTTTGAGTAAGGTCGCTGAACCCAAAACCGTTTCCTCTAAATCAATGTCTCCATTCGGCCGGCCGCCAATGATATAAGCGTATCGACCATCGGGTGACATCGCAGAAGTGTGTACTGTGGCACGAAGTTCTTCCGGGATTGCGTAGCTGGCTATAATTTCCTTCGTCTCCGCGTCACCAACCACTATCTGGTTCCTAGTTGGTAATTGATAGCCGTCAAAAAGCACCTGAGGAGTGCTGTTCGTTCCCACATTCTCATAAAAATAAGTGCGGCCTGGTTGTGGCTTGAATTTCGGTTCCCCCGGATCAAACTCCGCTAAGACCTGGTTTTCATAGTGACTTAGTACGCTCCCCTCTTTGGCGCGTCGCTCCCAGCTTGTGAGAACCGTGCCAAACGATTCAATGGCCTCAACGGCCAAATCGCGTTCTGTTTTCATGAAGTCGTGGTCAGGTTTCTGGTTGGCTTTTACAAAAGCGAGCGAATCTCGGTACTGCTGAGGAAGCTCTGGATCCAGAGGAAGTCCACCAAGGGTTCGAATGTACATGGAGATTGCAACCAAATCTTCATCGCTGGGATTTAACTCCGAGATGATGACCTGCATCATAGGATTACTCTCAAACTGGGCAAATATATCTGCGGCCGAAGGACCAAAATGCAGGCTCGGGCCCACAAGTCCTTCACCGGTTTCTTTGTGGCATACCCAGCAACCTACTGGCTTAGCATGGAAAAGCTCTTCTCCTCGGGCAAACAGGATATCCATTTCGCTCTGGGCAATGACGGTACCGCCCAGAAAGGATGAAATCATAAAAGAGAAAAATAACTTTCTTTTCATTAGGTTAGATCCTATG
The DNA here is from genome assembly GCA_913041665.1 of uncultured Gammaproteobacteria bacterium. Lineage (GTDB taxonomy): Bacteria > Pseudomonadota > Gammaproteobacteria > Steroidobacterales > Rariloculaceae > CAJWKT01. The sequence goes on from CAJWKT010000007.1 coordinate 39,193, forward strand.
TAGAGTGTCGAATTGTTCCCATTTTATCTTAAATATCGACCTAGATGTTATTGGAGGCTGCAGATACGAAAAAAAGGGAAGCGCGAGTCTTACAGTGAAT